>NZ_LT964760.1 GCF_900240265.1 Galactobacillus timonensis | reverse complement strand
TACCCATGTTGACCGACTGTTTCTGGTCAACGTTGTGTCCGACAATGAGCGTGCCGATATCATTGGCAATGCAGTAATCAACGATATGGCGTGCAGCCTTGTGCATGTAGTCTGTCACCTGCCGGTTCCGCTTGTCTGTGATGCGGCTCATACGGGCTGTAAAGCCTTTGATGTTCTGATGGTCTTTGATCGATGCGTAGTGTGCAATCTGCCTGTTATACCACTGGTTCATTGATTTGAGCTTACGTCCGTCAACGATGAAGGACGTCCCCGTGGTTGTTACACACGACGCAAGATTATCAAGACCGACATCAATTGCTAATACATTGTCCGCATTCAGATTCTGCGGCTCTTCTTCCTGCTCATAGCAGTACTGAATCTTCAGTGCCTTGCCGTTCAGAACGGGCACGATGCGTACTTCAGCGATGTGCCTGCCTGAAATTCTTTCAGGTACCGGAATGCGTATGGAATCCAGATCCGGGTGCTGCTTTGAAAACGTACGACTCATCGGAACGATCAAATTGCCGCTTTTGATGTTGATTGCGTTCGTTGACAGCACCAGCAGATACTTTCCGCCTTTCGTGCGGTAGTGCGGAATGCGCACTTTCCTGTCGTAGCCGCCGGACTTCTTTTTGCTCAGCAGCGCAAAGAACGACCTGAAGGCATGATCGCACGTCCGCAAGATCTGCTGAGAAATGCCGGCCTGCAGCAGCTTGTAATTTTCATTATCTTTGCAAAGATGGTAGTTCTCTTCATACCGCAGATACTTGTTCGTCGCAAAGAAATACTGACGGATCTGATACAGTCCA
>NZ_LT964759.1 GCF_900240265.1 Galactobacillus timonensis | reverse complement strand
GAAAAGGTGGATACCGGCCTCTTATCAAAGGAAAACGGCAGCCATCTTTCTGACCGCCGTTCTTCACGATATAAATATAAACCATCTATTTGGAACATTTGGAACAGATTTAAAAAATATCAAAAAACCGCATCAATATGCAAAAAACTATTGCATATTCCTTTACATATGCTATAATATCAATGTAAGGAAGGGAGGTGAGAAAAATGATTGATACAATAACAGCCTTGATCAATCTGGTCTCAGCAGTCATTAACATGACGGTTATCCTGCTGATGCACCACAAGAACAAGCCTGATCGCTTAGGGAGCGAAAGCTCCCTTCCCCTTATCGGGGATACATTCATAGATTAGCAGAAAAGGAGGATATTATCAATGAATGCAAACATCATCAGAGCGTTAGCTTTTGCAGTCTCCGTCACAGCTTTAGTTCTATCCATCGTCAATTTAGTAAGAGGATTAAAGAACAATGCCTAAGAAAGTATCCGGTGGATTTAACCAGTCAAAGTATATCAACGACTGGGCCAAGAAAAACATGGGGCACATTAACGTCCAGTACAAGAGAGAATTCACAGACGAATTCAAAGCCGCCTGCAAGAAGCTCGGCGTGTCCCAGTCCGAGGTATTCAGGGAAGCGATGGAGAAGACCATTAAAAAAGCGGAAGGCAAATAGCCAACCGCTTTTTACTTATCTTTTCCGAAATATCTGCGAAGAACCCGATACGCGTTTCGTTCATTTGCATTGCCGTAAACAATATGGGCGGTTTCAGTCCAAGACTTTTGATTCAAGTAGTGCCACCTGATGATTGACTTTATTTCCTCATTATCAAGCGAAGCAATCCATGAATTAATCA
>NZ_LT964758.1 GCF_900240265.1 Galactobacillus timonensis | reverse complement strand
TTTGAGAAAGTAGCTGAGCAGATAATCTTTTCTTCTGCTGGGCAGGATATCCACCGGCTCCTGTGACTCGAAGTCGAGAATAACGAACACATATTTTGAATTCTCTCCCGGATGACGGAATGCGTAGTTCTCATCCCAGCACATCAAAGCGGGCAGAGTCTTTCGCGCCTCCCTGACGTGGGCATCGAAGACAGAGGCGGCGGTCGTCGGAGAAACGTGATACCGCTTAGCGACGGAAGCGAAGGTCTCGGTCTGAGTCTTCAAATCGTTCAGAATGTTTTCAACCGTGAGGGCGGAGATGTGCTGCTTCCTGAAACAGAATGGATTGTTCTCATAGTACGTTCGATGACAGACAGGACAGATGTACCTGCGGGCATGATAGAAGATGGTGCACTCACGATCAGTAAAGACGCCGTGGCTTATCTTCTTGTCAATGTAGTCCTTAACCCTTGGCAGTGTACAGCCGCAATCGGGACAAGGCGGATGATCCGGCCGCAGTAAAACATGGACAGACGCACTGCCATTGTCATTATGGAAGATGACATTCTCCACACTGCCTGTATCGAGGTTAAAGAATTCAAGAATGGCCTGTTTATCAGATTGTTCGGACATAGATCTTCTCCTTTGAGCCCAGCATAGGGGAAGATCAGGAAAGGCCCAAGTCAAAGTCATTTGGCCTGTTCAGGCAGAGAATGATTCCAGCCACCCAGCCGCTGGAGGAATCATAATCCAGAGCCCGGCGGACATCGCGCCGGAATGAAACACGGAGCTGTTGAAGCAGCGAATCAGGCGGAATCTCCAGCCCCAGGGAGGACCGCAGCTGCACAATGAGCTTATCGAGCCATTTGTTCCAACGG
>NZ_LT964757.1 GCF_900240265.1 Galactobacillus timonensis | reverse complement strand
TTACAAGAAATTGGTGGAAGGCGGCATCAATCCGCGCACTCAAGACTATGGCGCAGTGCGCCGTGGCCATGCTGCCGGCAGCAGCAACAATCAGCGCAGTAGACTGGCAGACGGTTGTCGGGACGGCGGCGCTTTCCGGCGTCGTCTCACTGCTGACATCGATCGCCGGCCTGCCTGAGGTTCAGGCCGACAATTCCGAAGATAACAACTAAGAGAAGGGGGTGATCCTATATCTATGGGCATCTTTGAAGACTGCCCATTTAGGTTTACTTCCCCGCCGAACCGGAGGAAGACCGGGAACGTGCGACGTCGCATTCTCACGACGAGTAGGCCACTCGTCCATGTCTATCAATAACTGACGCTATATAAAAATCCAGCTTCGGCGCAGTTATTATGAAATCCAACAATTTCGGTGTGCAGCCGTCGGAGCAATCCGGCGGTTTTTTTTGTGCCTTAATGCAAGAATAAACCATGCAAGCATCTAGCATCTTCCGTGGCACCATTTTGGCACCAAAAATCTGAAAAACTATGTATTTTGGTGTTTTATGAAGTGTAAAAAACCGCATAAATATGCGGTTTTGTGTAAGCAAAAACATGCATGATAAATTCCGCTCATCTGCTCCATAGTCTAAAAAACCGCATAACAGTGCGGTTTTTCTTTTATGTGGCCTACTTTTGGCCTACTTTATTCATCTTTGATATCTGATCGTTCATAAACTGCTCCGAATCCGGCATCATGTGCGCATATGGGCGATCTAAATTTTTCTGGGGAGGCCTCGAAATCGAAGTGAAATAACCTGGGGTCTCGGGGCACCCCAAAAAGGTTTATCCGCCATGAAGCCGTCTGGTAAAACAGGCGGTTTTTCTTATGGAAA
>NZ_LT964756.1 GCF_900240265.1 Galactobacillus timonensis | reverse complement strand
GCGCGGTATTCACTATACATGTCCGTGGCAATCATTTTGACGCGCTTTCGCTCTTCCACTGGGATTTTGAGAAAGTAGCTGAGCAGATAATCTTTTCTTCTGCTTGGCAGGATATCCACCGGCTCCTGTGACTCAAAGTCGAGAATAACGAACACATATTTTGAGTTCTCTCCCGGATGATAAAATGCGTAGTTCTCATCCCAGCACATCAATGTGGGCAGAGGTCTTCGCGCCTCCTTTACGTGGGCATCGAAGACGGAGGCAGCGGTTGTGGGAGAGATGTGATACCGCTTAGCGACGGAAGCGAAGGTCTCGGTCTGAATCTTCAAATCGTTCAGAATGTTTTCAACCGTGAGGGCGGAGATGTGCTGCTTCCTGAAACAGAATGGATTGTTCTCATAGTACGTTCGATGACAGACAGGGCAGATGTACCTGCGGGCATGATAGAAGATGGTGCACTCACGATCAGTAAAGACGCCGTGGCTTATCTTCTTGTCAATGTAGTCCTTAACCCTTGGCAGGGTACAGCCGCAATCGGGACAAGGCGGATGATCCGGCCGCAGTAAAACATGGACAGACGCACTGCCATTGTCATTATGGAAGATGACATTCTCCACACTGCCTGTATCGAGGTTAAAGAATTCAAGAATGGCCTGTTTATCAGATTGTTCGGACATAGATCTTCTCCTTTGAGCCCAGCATAGGGGAAGATCAGGAAAGCCCCAAGTCAAAGTCATTTGGCCTATTCAGGCAGAGATTGATTCCGGCCACCCAGCCACTGGAAGAATCATATTCTGGAGCCCGGCGGACATCACGCCGGAATAGAACACGAAGCTGTTGAAGCAGCGAATCAGGCGGATCAACCAGCTTCAGGGAAATCCGGAGCTGCACAATGAGCTTATCGAGCCATTTGTTCCAACGGT
>NZ_LT964755.1 GCF_900240265.1 Galactobacillus timonensis | reverse complement strand
GCGGTTGTGGGAGAGATGTGATACCGCTTAGCGACGGAAGCGAAGGTCTCGGTCTGAATCTTCAAATCGTTCAGAATGTTTTCAACCGTGAGGGCGGAGATGTGCTGCTTCCTGAAACAGAATGGATTGTTCTCATAGTACGTTCGATGACAGACAGGACAGATGTACCTGCGGGCATGATAGAAGATGGTGCACTCACGATCAGTAAAGACGCCGTGGCTTATCTTCTTGTCAATGTAGTCCTTAACCCTTGGCAGGGTACAGCCGCAATCGGGACAAGGCGGATGATCCGGCCGCAGTAAAACATGGACAGACGCACTGCCATTGTCATTATGGAAGATGACATTCTCCACACTGCCTGTATCGAGGTTAAAGAATTCAAGAATGGCCTGTTTATCAGATTGTTCGGACATAGATCTTCTCCTTTGAGCCCAGCATAGGGGAAGATCAGGAAAGGCCCAAGTCAAAGTCATTTGGCCCATTCAGGCAGAGATTGATTCCGGCCACCCAGCCACTGGAAGAATCATATTCCGGAGCCCGGCGGACATCACGCCGGAATAGAACACGAAGCTGTTGAAGCAGCGAATCAGGCGGATCAACCAGCTTCAGGAAAATCCGGAGCTGCACAATGAGCTTATCGAGCCATTTGTTCCAACGGTAAACGGAAGAATCGGAAGGAAGCGAATAACGATCAAGATCCAGATCATTGTCCAGAGCCGATTCGATGGTCTGCACCGAGTAGTGCTTGTAAGGGACAAGGAAATCAGGGAGAACACGGTGATGTCTTCCGTTGGAAGAGACGGCGACAGGAATCCAGATCCAGTAAGAACCTTTTGGCGTTTTAACGCACCTTCTGGCAGTTCCGCAGAATCTCATTGGCAGGCCTGTTTCAGGATCCAAAACAGGTTCGCTGCATTTCATCAAAAATCATTC
>NZ_LT964754.1 GCF_900240265.1 Galactobacillus timonensis | reverse complement strand
CTACTGGAAGAAAAGCAGGTCAGAAATTGTTAGACACATTCATTTCCTCATTTGCGCTGGATCTCCCGAAGTTTATCAATTCGAGTGCGAAGGAAAAGGCAAACACTCTGCTGCAGATCATCGGAGTTGGTGATCAGCTGGCGGCATTCGATAACAAGGAAAGTGCTGCATATACTCGTCGCACCGAAATCGGAAGAATTGCAGATCAAAAAAAGAAGTATGCCGATGAAATGCCGCAATGGGATAGCGTTCCGGATGAAATTGTATCCGCGTCTGAGCTGATCCAGAAACAGCAGGATATTCTGGCCAGAAACGCACAGCGGCAGCAGTGGATTCGTGATAGTGCTTCGCTTCAGGAAGAAGCCATGAGAATCGAAGACAAGATCGAAGAACTTAAAAAGCAGCTTCATGATATCAATGAGAAGATAAGAGAGTCTGACCACAGCCCGGCAGAGCTGGCAATGGAAAGCACCGAAGAGCTTGAAGAGAGCATTTCAAACATTGATGCGATCAATGCAAAGGTCAGAGACAATCTGAACAAACAGAAAGCTGAAGAAGATGCAAAGGAATACAGAGATCAGTACGACAAACTGACATCTGACATTGAAACAATCCGCAGCAACCGCATGAAGCTGCTCAACAATGCAAAGATGCCACTTCCTGGACTCTCAGTCGATCATGGAGAACTCACCTACAAGGGACAGCGCTGGGACAATATGTCATCTTCTGAACAGATGATCGTAGCGACTGCCATTGTCAGAGAACTGAATCCAAAATGCGGATTCGTACTTCTGGACAAGCTGGAGCAGATGGACGTTGACACGATGAATGAGTTCGGCGCATGGCTCCAGAAAGAAGGTCTTCAGGCTATCGCCACCAGAGTCAGCACCGGAGATGAATGCAGCATCTACATCGAGGATGGATACAGCATCAAAAATGGCGTCAAAACAG
>NZ_LT964753.1 GCF_900240265.1 Galactobacillus timonensis | reverse complement strand
CTACTGGAAGAAAAGCAGGTCAGAAATTGTTAGACACATTCATTTCCTCATTTGCGCTGGATCTCCCGAAGTTTATCAATTCGAGTGCGAAGGAAAAGGCAAACACTCTGCTGCAGATCATCGGAGTCGGTGATGAACTTGCAAAGCTTGATAATCAGGAAAGCATTGACTACACCCGTCGGACAGAGATCGGCAGGATCGCTGATCAGAAAAAGAAGTATGCCGATGAAATGCCGCAATGGGATGGCGTTCCGGATGAAATTGTATCCGCGTCTGAGCTGATCCAGAAACAGCAGGATATTCTGGCCAGAAACGCACAGCGGCAGCAGTGGATTCGTGATAGTGCTTCGCTTCAGAAAGAAGCCATGAGAATCGAAGACAAGATCGAAGAACTTAAAAAGCAGCTTCATGATATCAATGAGAAGATCAGAGAGTCTGACCACAGTCCGGCAGAGCTGGCAATGGAAAGCACCGAAGAACTCGAAGAAAGCATCTCAAGCATCGATGCGATCAATGCAAAGGTCCGCGATAATCTCAACAAACAGAAAGCTGAAGAAGATGCAAAGGAATATAGAGATCAGTACGACAAACTGACATCTGACATTGAAACAATCCGCAGCAACCGCATGAAGCTGCTCAACAATGCAAAGATGCCCCTTCCTGGACTTTCAGTCGATCATGGAGAACTCACTTACAAAGGGCAGCGCTGGGACAACATGTCGTCATCGGAGCAGATGATCGTTGCAACTGCAATCGTCAGAGAGCTGAATCCAAAATGCGGATTCGTACTTCTGGACAAAATTGAGCAGATGGACGTTGACACAATGAATGAGTTCGGCGCATGGCTCCAGAAAGAAGGTCTTCAGGCTATCGCCACCAGAGTCAGCACCGGAGATGAATGCAGCATCTACATCGAGGATGGATACAGCATCAAAAATGGCGTCAAAACAG
>NZ_LT964752.1 GCF_900240265.1 Galactobacillus timonensis | reverse complement strand
CTGACGACGCTGGCGCAATGCTTGACACCTTAAATAAGGTTGGTCAGGATACCGGCATCAGCATGGACACTCTGGAACAGCTGATGGTGCAGAACAGCACCGCGCTGCAGAGCATGGGATTGAATGCCTCGGATTCTGCGGTTCTGCTTGGCCAGTTGGAGAAATCCGGTGCTGATGTGCAGACGGTCATGATGGGTCTTACGCGCGTGCAGGCATCCGCTATGCAGGATGGTGTCAGCATGCAGGAGGAGTTTCAGAAGGCAGTAGGGAGCTCCGATGAAGCGGTAGCCATCTTCGGAACACGGGCAGGCGCAAAACTATATGAGCTGTTTAACAATGGAACATTGAACGCGGACATGTTTACGCAATCGCAGACAAGTCTTCAGGATGCACTAGGGTCTACAGCTGATACATTTGATGCAATGCAGGACCCTGCCGATCAGTGGCAAACAGTGCTCAACAATCTGATGGTGCTTGGGTATCAGATCGGCGAGGCAGTTATGCCATCTATCACGTCGGCGGTGCAGACACTTGTACCGATTTTGCAGAAGGGAAGCGAAATCTGGGAAGGGTTGAATCCGTCAACGCGGGATCTGATTGTTAAGGCTGCGCTGTTATCAGCTGCTGCCGGACCGGTTATCAGCACTGGTGGGAAATTGATCACAGGTGCTTCAAGCCTGGCATCACATTTCGGCAGTGTTGCATCGAAAGCAGGCGGTTTTGCCTCAAAGCTTACAGGTTTGGGTTCATCCGCTGCGCAGGCAGCACCAGGTGTTACGCAGGCATCGGTTTCGTTCGGACAGTTAGCAGGGCAGGCGTTGTCTCTGGTTGCTCTAGGGGCAGGAATTGCTCTTGCTGGTGTTGGGATCAAACAGGTTGCGGATGCAGCTGTAAAAGTAACACAGGCTGGCCCGGGAGCAGGAACGGCAATGGCATTGATGGTTGTGTCAATTGCTGGCTTAGCAGCTG
>NZ_LT964751.1 GCF_900240265.1 Galactobacillus timonensis | reverse complement strand
CTTTCCATTCAAAAACCGCCTGTTTTACCAGACGGTTTCGTGGCGGGATAAACCTTCATGGGGTACCCCGACACCCCAAGTTTTTTTACTTCGTTTTCGAGGCATCCCCAGATAAATTTAGATCGCCATGAAAATCACCTCCAGGTTTCTGATTGATAATCACAATCAGTCTACCCAGAGGTGCTCTTCATTTCAGTTCACCTTGTATTAGACGCTTACGACCAATCTTTACTGACGCATCATTAAGTACATACGACTTTTCATGACTGTCATAAAACCCGACAATAACACCGCTTGCTTTACAGAATTCCTAATTTTTCGGCTTCCTGTATAACTTCTTCATCACTCATATTGTCAACGTTTATCATATCCGCAAATGCAGCTGGTCCTCCGCCCGCATATGCAGCTGTTCCGTATTCATCTTTCAGTTTTCTACGGAGCTCTTCTACATCTACATAAGAATCTTCAGAATCATTATCATCCCAGAACATATTTTCTCCCTTCGGTAATACTCAAAACGGACAATGATCGTCTGCAACAAACGAAAATCATTTTTCTCAGCACATTCTTCTGTCATTGATCTGTATGATGCTTAAATTGTCTGATGCTATAATCGGCATCTCCAACATAGCAAATATTCTATGCAGCTTACTCATTAAATCTGCCCAACATATTTTATGAAGTCAGAATGGATACACATCAACTGCAGTAGAACCAATCAATTCCCTGTTTTTTAAAAAAAGAAGTGCATGCAGATACATATGTCAGAGCATTTAACTATCAGTACAAATAGATTTTCACTTTTATTCTTGATAAACATTTTACCAGAAAATGGCATTCATTCAGCAGTGAAATCAGCAAAAAGCAATGAAAAAAGCAATGAAAAGGGCAGGTCCGGTTAATCAATCCTGCTCTCTTCTCCTTCTCCGATTATTCCACTCCTCGCAGCTCCAAAGTACTTCCATTTTCCGTATTCTTTACAACAAGCTGCTGAACGATGCTTTCCTGCAGCCGATCTACATGAGAGATGATTCCGACAAGATGACTGCTGC
>NZ_LT964750.1 GCF_900240265.1 Galactobacillus timonensis | reverse complement strand
TTTCGACTATCTAAAAATAGATGGGGTCTCGGGGTGCCTCTAAGAAATCCTGGGGTTGACTATCCGGGAGAAGAAAAACAGCTCCAAACTTACATGGGGAGGCACTCAGGCCTTCTCTTTTTCGTATTTGCCGATTATTATGCGGTAAGACATCAATAGAAAGGAAAAGGTTCAGAGACAAGCTTCCCAGCACTCTCTGAACCCGTAACCAAAACCATGGTTAGTGTACCACATTCACAATACAAAATTGTTAAACATCCTAATCATCCGAATGATTTTTGATGAAATGCAGCGAACCTGTTTTGGATCCTGAAACAGGCCTGCCAATGAGATTCTGCGGAACTGCCAGAAGGTGCGTTAAAACGCCAAAAGGTTCTTACTGGATCTGGATTCCTGTCGCCGTCTCTTCCAACGGAAGACATCACCGTGTTCTCCCTGATTTCCTTGTCCCTTACAAGCACTACTCGGTGCAGACCATCGAATCGGCTCTGGACAATGATCTGGATCTTGATCGTTATTCGCTTCCTTCCGATTCTTCCGTTTCCCGTTGGAACAAATGGCTCGATAAGCTCATTGTGCAGCTGCGGTCCTCCCTGGGGCTGGAGATTCCGCCTGATTCGCTGCTTCAACAGCTCCGTGTTTCATTCCGGCGCGATGTCCGCCGGGCTCCAGAATATGATTCTTCCAGTGGCTGGGTGGCCGGAATCAATCTCTGCCTGAATAGGCCAAATGACTTTGACTTGGGCCTTTCCTGATCTTCCCCTATGCTGGGCTCAAAGGAGAAGATCTATGTCCGAACAATCTGATAAACAGGCCATTCTTGAATTCTTTAACCTCGATACAGGCAGTGTGGAGAATGTCATCTTCCATAATGACAATGGCAGTGCGGCTGTCCATGTTTTACTGCGGCCGGATCATCCGCCTTGTCCCGATTGCGGCTGTACACTGCCAAGGGTTAAGGACTACATTGACAAGAAGATAAGCCACGGCGTCTTTACTGATCGTGAGTGCACCATCTTCTATCATGCCCGCAGGTACATCTGTCCTGTCTGTCATCGAACGTACTATGAGAACAATCCATTCTGTTTCAGGAAGCAGCACATCTCCGCCCTCACGGTTGAAAACATTCTGAACGATTTGAAGATTCAGACCGAGACCTTCGCTTCCGTCGCTAAGCGGTATCACATCTCTCCCACAACCGC
>NZ_LT964749.1 GCF_900240265.1 Galactobacillus timonensis | reverse complement strand
CTTTCGTACAGCTTCATCATAGATTACATATTTACTTTTCAGCTACGCCGTTTTGGTACCGTCGCGGTCTCCGTCGAGGCGGTTCCAAAAATGCCGACGCTCCGCGTCCGCAAATCCGCCGTTTGCGATGCCTTTAACAATCGCATTTTTGGCACTTTTATTAACCCATCAACTGTCAAATTCAGGATAATAATAACAAATATCTTTACTTTCCACCCTCCTGCAAAACTGTATCCTCCTTTGCAGCAAATGCTAGAATAGACCGCAGTTAAAGGAGACTGTCTATGCCCTGCACAACACTTCTTGTAGGAAAAAATGCATCTATCAACGGATCCACGCTCATTGCCCGCAACGAGGATTCCGGTTCCGGAAGCTTCTCTGCCAAGCGCCACATCGTCGTCAAGCCCGACGAGCAGCCGCGCACCTATCACTCTGTCATCTCGCATCTGACCATCGCTCTGCCTGACAATCCGATGCGCTATACATGCATGCCGCAGGCCGATCCGACGATTGAAGGCGTATGGGCAGCGGCAGGCGTCAACGATGCCAACGTCGCCATGACGGCAACGGAGACACTCACGTCCAATGAGCGTGTTCTCGCCGCCGATCCGCTGGTCATCTATCAGCCCGCAAAGGATGGTAAAGAAGAAGTTCCGGGAGGAATCGGTGAAGAGGACCTCGTCATCATCACTCTGCCGTATATTCACTCTGCCCGCGAAGGTGTCGAGCGCCTCGGCATGCTGCATGAGACGTATGGCACCTATGAAATGAACGGCATCGCTTTCCAGGACATCAACGAAGTCTGGTGGTTCGAAACCATCGGCGGACACAACTGGATGGCGCGCCGCGTACCGGATGATGCCTATGTCGTAATGCCCAACCAGCTTGGTATCGATGCCTTCGACTTTGACGATGCCTATGGCGCAAAGCAGAACTTCATGTGCAGCCCCGGCCTCAAGGAGTTTGTTGAAGTCAATCACCTCAACCCGTCCATGGACGGCTCCTTCAATCCCCGCGACGTCTTCGGCTCCCACAGCGACAGCGACCATGTTTACAATACGCCGCGCGCCTGGTACATGCTCAGATACTTCAACCCGAATACGTACAAATGGGATGGCCCTGACGCCGACTACAAGCCGGACAGCGACAACCTGCCCTGGATGTTAAAGCCCGAAAAGAAGATCTCGATCGAAGACGTCAAGTACGTTCTTTCGTCGCACTATCAGGGGACGCCGTTTGATCCCTACGCAAAGAACCGCGACCCCCATGCCCCGCACTTCCGTCCCATCGGCATCAACCGCAACAATTTCCTCTCCTGCAGCGAAATCCGTCCCGACCAGCCGAAGGAAAAGCAGGCCGTCGAGTGGATCGCCTTCGCATCCAACGTCCATAACACCTTCGTCCCGCTCTACGCAGACGTCGATGTCATTCCGGAATATTTCTCCAACACAACGCTGACTCCGACAACGGAGAACTTCTACTGGGCCAACCGCATCATCGCCGCCCTCGCCGACCACGACTACGACGCATGCGTACAAGAAATCGAGCGATACCAGATCGTCACCGTCTCCCAGGCAAGAAAGATGATCCTCGATGGCGACAGGACAAATGAAGACAACGAAGCCGTCAACGCCAGGATCGCAGCCATGATCAAGGACGAAACCAACAAGCTCCTCGACAAGGTGCTCTACCGTGCATCCATGAGTATGCGTAACGCCTTCGCACGCAGCGACGCCTGAGCAATAACACAAAAGAAGCACAAAAGGCCCCCTCACGGAGGCCAATGGCATCAACCTAAGAGAACATGATTCTCAAGGGTTGATGCCTTTTAAATTGTCAATTTCAAATACGGTGATGGTCCTTCAATGGGCATAATGTAGTTAAGATTATATATTTAAATAATGTTT
>NZ_LT964748.1 GCF_900240265.1 Galactobacillus timonensis | reverse complement strand
AGCCTCTAATGATGGCTGAGTTTTCTATTTTTTTAGTACCAAACTGCCGTCGCTGCGGTACCAATTTACCGCCGGCACGGTTCCATTGATTGCCGTCGACGTCTCCCCAAAAGTCCGCTGTTTGCGTATTGCGGAGCATTATCTGGAGGATGCGGTTCAGTTCAATTCTGTCCGCAATATGTTCGGCTATACAGGTACGTATCAGGGAAAACGTGTATCGGTTATGGGAACCGGCATGGGCTGCCCGTCGATGGGCATTTACAGCTGGGAGCTGATCCATGTGTATGGCTGCAAGAATCTGATCCGGATCGGTACGGCCGGCACCTGGCAGCCCTATGTGCATGTTCGCGATGTCGTCTTTGCGCAGGGCTCCTGCACAACGAGCAACTATCCTGCGCTGCAGGGACTTCCGGGAACATTTGCGCCAATCTGCAGCTTTGAACTGCTGGAAAAAGCGGTCGCTAAGGCAAAGGAAATGGGACTGCACTATCACGTTGGCAATGTTCTTTCATCCGATGTGTTCTATGGCGAAGAACTTCCGCATGCAAAAACGTTCCGTGATATGGGCGTGCTTGCGGTCGAGATGGAATCAGCGGCGCTCTATACCAATGCGGCAGCGGCAGGAGCAAAGGCATTGTGCATTCTGACAATCTCGGATGGTCCGGATGAAGTGACCACGTCTCAGGAGCGGGAAACATCATTTACGCAGATGATGGAAATTGCTCTGTCACTGGCCTAAGACAGAGCGGTGATACTGCTGTACAGATTCTGGTTTCACTCCTTCACGCGCTGAAGGGTAAACATATCAAGGGAGGAAATATGAAAAAGCTGGTTTCGATTGTAATGACGATTTCCATGGCAATGTCTCTCGCTGCCTGCGGAGCAAGTTCTTCTTCTGCAGACACTACTGCCTCTACTGCGGCAGCGGATGCAGGTGCGGATTCCAACAAGGGAAAGGTAGCGTTTCTGGTAGGTGCGCTTGGTGATAAATCCTTCTCGGATTCCGGCGAAGCCGGCATGCAGATTCTGAAGAGCGAAGGCTGGGATGAGCACACCTTTGAGCTGGGTGATGCGTCCAAGGCGGACAAGTACGAGGATGAGATTCTTGATGTCATTGATCAGGGCTATGAGTACATCATCGGCTATTCGACCTATATGGAGATTATGGCAAATCTGGCCAAGGAATATCCGGATGTGAAGTTCATCGGCTTCGATGCCAACTGGACTGATGATCAGCTGCCGGACAATATGACCTGCATCTTCTATGCACAGAACGAAGGTTCCTACCTTGTCGGTATGCTGGCTGCCGGCATGACCAAGACCGGAACCATTGCGGTCGATGTTGGTGTTGAGAGCCCGGTCATCAATGACTTCGTTACCGGCTTTGTAAACGGCGTCATCGATTACAATGCGGCAAACGGAACGGATGTGAAGGTTGTTAAGGCGGCGGTTGATTCCTGGAGCGATCCGGCCAAGATGAAGGAAATTGTTCTCGATCAGGCCCGCAACAACAATGCGGATGTCTTCTATCAGGTTGCCGGCGGTTCGGGTGATGGTCTGTTCGAAGCATGCTCGGAGCTGAATGATGTCTGGGCAATCGGCGTTGATTCGGATCAGTATGCTCTGTACAAGGACAGTGAGAACCCGGAGAAGGCAGATGTTATCCTCACTTCGATGCTGAAGGAAGTCGGTAACTCTCTTGTCTCCATCATGCATTCCATTGAGTCCGGTGATGATTCGATGTGGGGTCATACGACGCGCCTCGGCCTTGCGCAGGATTCGGTCGGCATTGCAGATAATGATTACTACGAAGCAAATACACCGGATGAGCTGAAAGCTCAGATCGCTGAAGCGTCGGAGAAGATCAAGAGCGGCGAACTGAAGGTGAAGAGCTATTACGACTTCGCTGATGATACGGAATACAACGCTTACGTTGAAAGCGTAAAGTAATTCGCTGTCAAAAGGATTTGAATTGAAAAGGGACTGTAACAGTTTGAGCATATTTAGAATCTGCTCAGGCTGCTACGGCCCCTTTTCTTGCATGGTGAATGATAGTGCTCGAGCATTCATTCTCCGGCAATATGAAAAAGCGGCTGACGG
>NZ_LT964747.1 GCF_900240265.1 Galactobacillus timonensis | reverse complement strand
GATCTGCTGAGAAATGCCGGCCTGCAGCAGCTTGTAATTTTCATTATCTTTGCAAAGATGGTAGTTCTCTTCATACCGCAGATACTTGTTCGTCGCAAAGAAATACTGACGGATCTGATACAGTCCAGCATTGTACAGATTGTTGGCATACGAGCACATCTCAAGGATCGCTTCGTACTGGTCCTTTGGAAGATGCCGAATGTAGTTTGTCTGCGTCAGATACATGACTTTACCTCCTTTCCGCTTAAATTATACGGTAACAGCGGCCTTTCATCCCATGGCTGAAGCACATGGGTTTTCCCGGCCGTTTTTTATAATTCCGGATACTGCTCTGCAATCCTTTCGATCGTCTTTGTCGTCGCATGCCTGCGTACGAAGAACGGAATCTTCCGGATCCATCCTTCCGGCACAAGGGCAAGAATCTTGTCCGCCGCCTCCCTGTCTGTAATCTCTGCTGTGGAGAGTCCCTTCTGAATCTCCTGCTGTTCCTTTTCACTGAAGTCCTTCAGTTCCATGCCTGTCCTCTGCCTCCCTTTCCGGTTTCTTCAATTATAGGACAGAGCGCATCAAATGGACTCAGGCAGCCTTCGTTTCTTCTTTCATCGTTTCACTGCGGTTTTTCACTTCCGCAAAGTACTGATCCAGCTCCAGCTTCTGCAGAACTCCGGTCACGATCTTCTGCAGAAGAATCTTTTCCTCGCAGGCGGAACTCTCTTCATCACCTGTTTTCCCTGCCAGGAAATCAGAGAACCACCGGTACCAGTCAGCCGGACTGTTTTTTTCCAGCAGCTCAAATGTCATCCGGATCTGCTCCATCGAAAGCACCGGCTTCGCCAGTGCCACAAACAGGAACATCACGATCTGATCACGGCTGTACATCTTGTGACTGCCGCGCGGCACAATCTTCAGCTTCACATAGTTTGATAACATCGATCCGGTCACCTGCAGATCCGGATACGGCTCCAGAATCCCATTGATGTACTTCACAGCCTGATCCAGATACAGACCGACATCCGGAATTTCGCGATACTCAGGAAGTTCCACTTTCATCATTTCTGTCATATCAAAATCATAAATTGAAGAAAACTTTATTTCAAGTATCAATTATCTATTTACAAGTTATTAGTTAACCGTTATTATAATCCTGTAATGAGTTATTAAATAACCGTTCAGGAGGTAGCTATGACAGTTTATTCACCGGAAATGGAGCATGGTATTTTTATCGTCAAGGACAAATGGAGCGCTCTCTCCCATTTTGCAGGTTTTCTCGCCGCCATCATCGCGACACCGATCCTTCTGGTCAAAGGTGCCATGGTCCCGCTGGCAAGGCCTGAACTGATCAGTCTTGCCATCTTCATGGCATCAATGATTCTGCTCTATGGCGCCAGTGCTTCCTATCATGCCTTCAATCTTTCCTACAGGGCAAATATGGTGCTCAAGCGCATCGATCACTGCTCTATCTTCATTCTGATCGCCGGCTCCTATACGCCGATTCTGACGTTGTTCTATCCTTCCAGATGGATGCTTGCGCTGATCTGGATGGTTGCTGCCGCCGGCATCCTGTTCAAGCTGTTCTTCGTCACCTGCCCGCGCTGGGTATCGAGTGTTCTGTACATCACGATGGGATGGCTGTGCATCTTCATTCTGCCGGCCCTGATACAGAGTCTCGGCTCAAAGCTGTTTCTTCTGGTGCTTGGCGGAATATTCTATACCATCGGCGGCTTCATCTATGCCGCAAAGAAGCCGATCTTCGCCCGTGAAGCTGAAACCGGCTTTGGCAACCATGAACTGTTCCACCTCTTCGTTCTGGCGGGCAGTCTCTGCCATTATCTGTTCTTCCTGCTCGCCCTCTGACATGCCTGCAAATCTTCAGCGCCGCCCGAAAAGCGGTGCTTTTTTGTTTTTCCGAAGCTTTTTCACAATGCTTAACGCACGATTCACAGGCGCAATGGTGCCGTCCCGAAAATCATCGCTTCCTTCCCCGCACTGCTTACACAGAAAAGGGGCTGTAACAGTTGAATGACTGTTATGGCTCCTTTTTCGGCGGTCTGATGTTAAAGAAGTTCAAGAAAGTTGAAATCCATGTTGATTAAATACATGCTTGCATGTATAATTAAGGTATGA
>NZ_LT964746.1 GCF_900240265.1 Galactobacillus timonensis | reverse complement strand
ATGAATGAGTTCGGCGCATGGCTCCAGAAAGAAGGTCTTCAGGCTATCGCCACCAGAGTCAGCACCGGAGATGAATGCAGCATCTACATCGAGGATGGATACAGCATCAAAAATGGCGTCAAAACAGCCGCTACAGAGGTCAAACCGGCAGAGCTGATAAAGACACCGGAGCCGGAAGAAAAGCCTGCTCAGACAGCTCAGAAGTGGGGCTGGAAGGAGAAATAAATGTTTGATATCAGCAGAGGGAAAATCGAAAAAGCATTGCGAGTAGTTGTGTATGGGATTGAAGGCATCGGAAAAAGCACATTTGCTTCTCAGTTCCCTGGAGCAGTTTTCATTGATACAGAAGGATCCACAAATCAGATGGATGTTGCAAGATTTCCAGCTCCTACATCTTGGGAAATGCTGATTGGCGAAGTAGAACAGACAATCAGCAATCCATCAGGCATCGGCACTCTTGTAATTGACACCGTTGACTGGGCGCAGCAGCTGTGCGTTGTTTCGGTATGCGAAAAGAATCAGGTCAAGGGGATTGAGGACTTCGGATATGGCAAGGGATACAGCTACGTCAAAGAAGACTTCGGAAAACTTCTGAATCTGTTGAATGATCTCGTTGATAAAGGTGTAAATGTTGTCCTGGTTGCACATTCTACCATCCGAACATTTACGAAGCCGGATGAGATGGGACAGTATGACCGTTATGAGCTGAAATTGATTGACACTCCGAAATGCAGCATTTCGGGATTGGTTAAGGAATGGGCTGATGTTCTGCTCTTCGCCAACTACGAAACGTTCATTACAGAAGATCAGAAGACGAAGAAAAAGTATGCCACGGGTAATCAGCGTGTCATGTACACCACACACACGGCAGCCTGGGATGCAAAGAATCGGTTCGGCATGCCTGATAAGCTCCCGTTTGAATTCAGCTCAATCGCTCAGTTATTTGAAAATAAACCGGAACCAGTAAAAACAGAAGAACAGCACGCTGAAAAGACACCTGATCTCGATCTGCTCAATAATTGGTTCCCCACTCCATATACAGATGCAGAAGATGATGTAATGTCTCATCTGCCAAAAGAGCTAAGAGATCTCATGAAAGCGGATAACGTCCATCCAAGCGAACTGATGCAGGTGGTTGGTGATCAGGGGCATTTCCCGTCGGATATGCCTATTGATAAGTATGATCCGGATTACTATCTTGGCTTCTTAGTTCCTAATTGGAAAGCAGTCATGAACAGCATCAAAGAACAAAGAAAATTGCCATTCTGAGGAGGAAAAAATAAATGGAATATTACAAGACAAATAACTCAGCACCAGCAGAAGGCGGAGAACTGAATGATTCTGCAGTATTCTCAGCAGCTGATCTCGGTGACTATGATCGGGGCAATTATGTTCTCCTTCCTGAAGGAGACTATGAGTTCACAATTGTTGATCTGAAGGAAAGCCGTCATCAGGATGTTGGTGGAAAAGTCGGTAACTGCAAACAGGTCAATCCGGTATTCCGCGTTAAGAATCCGGAAGACGGATCCAATGTCGATATTGAAAACTTCAACCTCTACATGTGGAATTCACGCGGATGCCTGGGCATGATTGCTCAGTATTATGATTCGATCGGCCTGCATAAGAAAGGCGATCCGATTCATTTTGACTGGACCAAGGATCATCACATTGGAAAGACCGGAAAACTCCAGATCAAACATGAAACCTACAAAAAGAAAGACGGGACAGATGGGACTGCGATGAAGATTTCCAAGCTGTATCCGAAAGAAGAAGCTGCATCCACTAACAGCTGGGGGAGCTGGAAGAAATGACACAGCTCCGCCCATATCAGGAGGCGGCAAGAGAAGCAATTGAACACGAATGGGCCAGCGGAAAGAAAAGAACTCTGCTGGTCCTTCCTACAGGTACAGGAAAGACAGTTGTTTTCTCCAAGGTGGCAGAGGATCAGGTAAGAGCTGGAAACAGAGTCCTGATCCTCGCTCATCGTGGAGAGCTCCTGGATCAAGCTGCAGATAAGCTGTATCGGATGACTGGTCTTAAATCATCGATTGAGAAGGCAGATCAGACAGCACTCGGGACATGGAATCGTGTCACAGTCGGATCCGTTCAGTCTCTGCAACGCGAGAATCGGCTTGATCGGTTTGATCCGAACTACTATGGAACAATTATCATCGACGAAGCGCATCACGCAATTACCGATGGATATCGACGCATCATTGATCATTTCAGCGATGCAAATGTCCTCGGCGTCACAGCTACGCCGGATCG
>NZ_LT964745.1 GCF_900240265.1 Galactobacillus timonensis | reverse complement strand
ATACGAAAAAGAGAAGGCCTGAGTGCCTCCCCATGTAAGTTTGGAGCTGTTTTTCTTCTCCCGGATAGTCAACCCCAGGATTTCTTAGAGGCACCCCGAGACCCCATCTATTTTTAGATAGTCGAAATTTAAGAAAATAGAAAAAGGCGGGAGTCGATGGCTCCCGCCTTTCAAGTGGTTTGCTGGTGGAATGTTCAGCTCTTAACCGTCGTATTTGCAGGCACAGAGTGAAGGATCCACGAACTGCCGCCGATAATACAGTTGTCTCCGATCTTTGTGTCTCCGCCCAGGATTGTTGCGTTGGCATAGATGATGACATTGTTGCCGATGTCGGGATGACGCTTTCCGCTTTTGACGGGGTTGCCGTGTTCGTCGAGGGCGAAGGAGCGGGCCCCGATCGTTACGCCCTGATAGAGCTTGACGTGGCGGCCGATGGTGGCTGTTTCGCCGATGACGATGCCGGTGCCGTGGTCGATGCAGAAGCTCTCCTGAATGGCTGCGCCCGGATTGATGTCGATGCCGGTCTTGGCATGGGCGTGCTCGGTAAAGATGCGTGCCATCGCCGGCGCCCCGTTGAGATACAGGACATGGGCGAGGCGATAGACGAGAATGGCATAGAAACCGGGATAGCAGGTGATGACTTCGCTCTTGGACTTGGCCGCCGGATCCCCGTCATAGATTGCCTGCAGATCCGTGAGTGAAAGGCGCTTCACTTCTGGGAAGGCGGCGAGGTAGGCATCTGCTGCCTTTTCGGGGTCGCCTTCGAACTGGGGATACTGCTCGAGGCAATGGGTCAGATCACTTTCGACGCTGCGCAGCAGGAGGCCTCCCTCCTTACTGCCTCCATAGTGAAAGAAGGAAGGATAGAGGGCGGCGATGCTTTTCTTAAGGATCTGCAGCACATCTTCGCGATCGGGCCAGACGCTGCCCGCCTCTAGATCGGGATCATTCAGTGTCTGTATTTCTTTGTACAGTTCGTTATAGTCCACGTATTACTCCTGGAACAGGCGGGTGGAAAGGTAACGGTCGCCCGAATCCGGAAGGAGGACGACGATGAGCTTGCCCGCATTTTCTTCTTTCTTTGCCTCCTGGACTCCTGCCCAGAGTGCGGCGCCTGAGGAGATGCCGGCCAGGATGCCTTCCTTCTTTCCGAGCATCTGTCCGTATTCAAATGCCGCATCGTTTTCAACCGTGATGATGCGGTTGTAAATGGATGTGTCGAGAACTTCCGGAATGAAGCCTGCACCAATGCCCTGGATCATATGCTTGCCCGCAGGCTTGCCGGAGAGGACTGCGGAAGTCGCAGGTTCGACGGCGATGACTTCAATGGCCGGGTTGTGTTCCTTGAGGTATTTGCCGGTTCCGGTAATGGTTCCGCCGGTTCCGATTCCGGAAACAAACATATCCACTTTGCCTTCGGTATCTTCCCAGATTTCGGGGCCGGTCGTTGCGTAGTGTGCCTTCCAGTTGGAAGGGTTGGTGAACTGGCTCGGGATCCAGGAGTTCGGTGTCGCCTCATGGAGTTCGTTGGCCTTGGCGATCGCTCCCTTCATGCCGAGTGCGCCATCGGAAAGAATGACCTCGGCGCCATATGCTTTCATGAGCTTGACGCGTTCCGGGGACATGGTGGACGGCATGACGATGATGATGTGATAGCCCTTGGCGGCAGCGACCATGGAGAGGCCGATGCCTGTGTTGCCGGAGGTCGGCTCGATAATGGTGGAACCGGGCTTGAGGATGCCTGCTTCTTCGGCATCTTCAACCATGCGGCGGGCGACGCGGTCCTTGACGCTGCCGGCAGGGTTCATTCCCTCAACTTTGACGACGAGGCGGGCCTTGAGGCCAAGGTCCTTTTCAAGATGGGTGAGCTCAACGAGCGGCGTGTGGCCGGTCAGCTCCTGGATGGAATTGTAGATCTTCATAGTGTTTTCTCCTTTTTCTATTTTCCTATAAAAAAGCCGGGCGTGTACAGCCCGGCACTCGATATTCCTGTTTTTTCTTTCGTCAAGAGACTTACGTCTGATCATTGACACTGCACAGGAAAAGAAGCACCGGACGCGGTGTTCTTACATGTACAGCAGATGGCAGCGTAGAACTTTGTTGTCATAGGATTCGTCTCTATGGTTGCATTCAAACACACGAATCTGCGATG
Source organism: Galactobacillus timonensis (assembly GCF_900240265.1). Taxonomy (NCBI): domain Bacteria; kingdom Bacillati; phylum Bacillota; class Erysipelotrichia; order Erysipelotrichales; family Erysipelotrichaceae; genus Galactobacillus; species Galactobacillus timonensis. The sequence goes on along the minus strand of NZ_LT964745.1, from coordinate 165 downwards.
TGCAAGAAATTTGATTTCTAAGAAATGCAGAAAAAAAGGGCTCTTCAGGCATCGTTATGGTTGAAAAAGCAGTAAATCTCCTTTGATCATGCGGGTCTAAGCTGTTTTGGTTTTCGGTTAGGAAGTGGGACCTGGATATCTGAGCACACAAGGTACACCATGTCG
>NZ_LT964744.1 GCF_900240265.1 Galactobacillus timonensis | reverse complement strand
CGATACTTTGCAAGATGCGCTCTGTATTTTGCTTTGGCATCCACTACTGCAGGAGCGGAGTAAACCTTTTTTGTTTTGGAGTTTATTTTTTTCTCTTGCGCCGTTGTAGTAGGCGGAATCATGTTCAATATCATTCTCATAATATTATTTCCAAGTGTGAAAATCTCCTTAAGGTGTTGGGCGGCCGTGTCAATAAGGGGAAGGGCGGAGCTTAAGCCCTTCCCTTGTTGCACAGCCTGACACCCTCATCTGCACGTCGTGAAGAAAATAAATGTATATTTATATAGACTTTTGCTTCACGTGAAAAACTCTTGACTTTTTCTTTCTTCACGGCAGATCAGCATTTAATGATGATTGCGGGTGCTGCTGCACCTTTTGAGCCGTCTTCTCTCTTTGCTTTGTAGATGCCTGATAAATCTTTCAACCTGTTCCAGATTGTCCTTTCTGAGACGTTCATGTACTCTGCCATCATTTTGACTGTCACCGTTTCGTTTTCTTGTGACAGGTTCTCAAACGCAATCTCGAACTCTGTCTGTCTCTTGCTTTGCCTCTCTTCCGGAGTCTTCTGTGCCATTTTGCCCTTCTTCCACATCGGCATATCTTCCTCAGGATCAAGATCCTCAAGTACGCCTGTACGATCTACTTCATGGATCGGATAAGAGAACCAGATGTTCGTCTCAGCAGGCTTCGGAAACTCTCGCAGCGTCATGTCAATTCTCCATGCTGTTGTTGTTTCCGCTTTTTCTTCTGCTTGCCTGACAATTGCATCAATTTCGTTGTCTGAGTATTTTCTCCGTAACACCTTCCATGCGTGCTGCATAATTTCTTTTCTCTTATAAAGATCATCCTGCGGAATGGTGTTGTAGTAATTCGGATCAATGCTCTGAATTTCATTGCGAATTGTATGACACACTTCTTCATTTTTCCTGCGATCAATTGCAGTGTTGTTTAGAGGAAGCTCAATCATGTCGATCATTGCATCCGGATCTCTGGCAAATACTCCCGATCCGGAAGCACGATCCATTGATCTTTTTCCGCCCTGAGCACCTTTGCTGTGATGGTGACAGTAAATTACGGAACAGTTCAGCGATGTAGCAATTTTGTCAAATTGGTTCGTGAACTTTGCCATCTGCTCTGCAGAATTTTCATCTCCGGTGATAACTTTGTAGATCGGATCGATCACGACTGCGATGAAGTTTTCTTTCGACGCTCTGCGGATCAGCTTGGGTGCCAGTTTGTCCATCGGCACGGATTTTCCTCTAAGGTTCCAGATCTCAATGTTTCTGATGTTATTCGGAGGAATTTTCAGTGCATCATAAACATCCTTGAATCTGTGCAGACAGCTTGCCCGATCCAGTTCCAGATTGACATATAGGATCTTGCCCTGCGCACATTGCCAGGAAAGCCACTTTTTGCCCTCTGCGATAGCAATACAAAGCTCGATCAAAGAGAAAGATTTTCCGGCCTTGGATGGTCCGGCAAGCAGCATCTTGTGCCCCTGGCGAAGTACGCCCTCAATCAATGGCTGCGCCAGATCCGGCATGTCGTTCCATTCAGATGCGAGGTTTTCCGGATCCGGTAGATCGTCATTGATTGATTCGATGTATTCTGTCCAGGCATCCCAGGATGGCTGCCCGATATTCGTCGCAATCAGGAACTGCTTCTTTTTCCCGCGCCAGAAACCGGGCATTCGTGATAGCCTGCTCGGATTCTTAGCACTTGGATCTACATCGAGTCCGTTCTGTTTGCATATTTTGTATAAGTAATCTACATGCCGGCTGTATTCCTTCTCATTGCTTGCATCCACACGCACAATCGCATGCAGTGACTTGTTCCCGGAATGTACCAGAGCGACGATTGGAAGCTGCAGCTCCGTCATGATTGCGTACTGCATGTCGATTGCATTGGTGTCTGACTCTACCAGCGCGTATCGATAGTCAGTAATATTTCCGATTTTTCCACCTTGACCATCCATCGGGTTGAAAGAAATCCACGCCCCGCATTCGTGATCGTAGTCGTAAAATACGTCTTCGATTTTCTGTGCGGAATCGAGTTCTTCCAGAAGTCTTCCGGCTGTCCGGTCATAAGTTCTTTTCCCTGGATGATACTTTCCTTTATCGTCTTTGAAACAGGACGTACAGTAGGAAACATGATCATCTGGCTCGAATACCGCAGAAATGTAATTTCGGATGTCTGCGATTTGATCCCAATTAGCACCTGGCTCTGGGACTTCTTTGGAGTCGATCATGTCTCGGTCAAGAAACTGATAGTCTGAGAGATTTACAATCTCATCGTCAAGAATTTCTCTTCCGTGCTCACCGGACGAATTACTGTATCCTCGCTCAATTGCCATCTTGAACAACGTATTTTCCGTGATTCCTGAGCTCTGGAATGATTCCCATTTTTTGAAGCATCCGCCATCGTAACGTTCCGGATCTCTGCGGCTCCATTCATCCCATAGCTCGCACGATGCACCGGCCGCTTTGATGGCCATGCCAATCTGCATCCAATCTCCATATGACAGAGAAGCTGGATTGATATATTCAAGCGCTGCTCTTAATTCCTTTTCATCTGTCATAAGGTTGCTCCAGGAGTATAGGTTGAGGGCACGACTCCTTCAGGAATACGCCAGTTGTTATAGCTGATTCGACTAATCATCTTATTAGCGGCATCAAATTGCCATGTTCCGACGTGCTGGAATCCTCTGCTTTCCAGAAAACGAATTTGCTTAGGTGTAGCCAGTCCTTCCATCCGTCTTTTCTCCAGCTTATGCAGAATCAGTTCAGCTTTTCCTGCGCATTCGATTTCATCCGGGAATATTCCGTAACGCTCAAGAGCTTCAAGCTGTTTCTGAGTAACCGGTCCCATTTCCCATCCGAGTGATGGCTCATAAGACGAGAGATCTTCAGCCTGGATGCTCATTTCAAATTGCAGCGGGTCCACCAGCTTGCGCTTCCGTTTCCGCATTGCTTCAAGCTGTTTCGCCAGAGATGCTTCACGCTGCTGCATGACATCTGTAGCAGCTTCCTGTTCAGCTTCTTCAATGTCGAACATTTCTCCGGCAGATTCTTCCAGATTCTTAGTCATTTGCTTCGAAACTTCTTCATTCGTGCAGATGATATCAGCAGGGCGGCACAGCTCATGCTTTTCTGTCATCCACAGAAAATCTAGGATCAGAAGATTTTCTTTTCCTTTGCAGATTCGTGTGCCTCTTCCCACCATCTGGCAATAGAGAGATCTCACTTTCGTAGGGCGCAGGCATACAACGCAATCGACATCCGGACAATCCCATCCTTCTGTCAACAGCATGCTGTTGCAGATCACGTTGTATTTACCGGCAGAAAAGTCCTTCAGAACCTGTTCACGATCTTCTGACTGACCGTTGACTTCAGCGGCGCGGAATCCTTTTGAGTTGAGGATCCCTTGGAACTTTTTAGAGGTAGCAATCAGAGGAAGAAACACAACAGTTTTTCTATCCTGACAGTATTTCTTCATTTCTTCTGCGATTTGATCCAGATACGGATCCAAAGCTGTATCAATGGAACCAGGTGTGTAGTCTCCTGCCTGCGTCTTCAGACCTGTCATATCCAGCTGCAGCGGAACGGTCTGTGCAACGATCTTACACAGATACCCGTCTTTGATCGCCTGGACGATCGAATATTCAAACGCAAGGGATTCAAACACTTCTCCAAGATGACGTTGATCTCCTCGATCCGGCGTAGCTGTGACGCCGAGGACATTTGCATCGCTGAAATGATCAATGATGCGTCGATATCCATCGGTAATTGCGTGATGCGCTTCGTCGATGATAATTGTTCCATAGTAGTTCGGATCAA
>NZ_LT964743.1 GCF_900240265.1 Galactobacillus timonensis | reverse complement strand
CGATACTTTGCAAGATGCGCTCTGTATTTTGCTTTGGCATCCACTACTGCAGGAGCGGAGTAAACCTTTTTTGTTTTGGAGTTTATTTTTTTCTCTTGCGCCGTTGTAGTAGGCGGAATCATGTTCAGTATCATTCTCATAATATTATTTCCAAGTGTGAAAATCTCTTTAAGGTGTTGGGCGGCCGTGTCAATAAGGGGAAGGGCGGAGCTTAAGCCCTTCCCTTGTTGCACAGCCTGACACCCGCGAAAGTAACCCACGAAAATAAATAACTATATATATATAGACTTTTTCGCGGGTTAATTTTCGTGCGAAAAAGTCTTCACTTTTTCTTTCGCGGGTTAGTTATCACACCTTACAATAATTGATGATTTTCCCTCCTCATCCTTTTTTGTTTTGAAACGTCCAGGCATTTCTTTGAGACGGTTCCATATCGTCCTTGTATTCACATTCATGTACTCACTCATCATGGCAGTTGTTACCTCTTCATTTTCCTGTGACAGATTTTCATATGCTATTTCAAAATCTGTTTGTCTTTTGTTTTTTCTTTCCTCCGGAGACTTCTGGGCCATCTTGCCTTTCTTCCACATCGGCAGATCGTCCTCCGGATCCAGATCTGCAAGTGCGCCGGTACGATCCAAATAGTGAATCGGATAAGCAAACCACAGATTGATTTCTGCCGGCTTCGGAAACTCGCGAAGTGTCATATCGATGCGCCATGCTGTCATGGTCTCGGCAGTGGCTTCAGCTTTTCTGACAAGCTCGTCGATCTCATCATCTGAGTATTTTGAGCGCAGCACCTTCCAGGCATGCCCCATCAGCTCTTTCCGCTTGTACAAGTCTGATGATGGGATCGTGCGGTAGTACTCAGGATCAGTTAGCTCAATTTCTCTGCCAATCACCCGGCAGACACATTCTGACTTCTGCCTATCAATGACAGCATCAGTAAGCGGCAGCTCGATCATGTCGATCATTGCGTCTGGATCTCTGGCAAATACTCCGGATCCCGAAGCACGATCCATAGATCTCTTCCCGCCCTGAGCGCCTTTGCTGTGATGGTGGCAATAGATCACGGAACAATTCAGCGATGTAGCTATTTTGTCAAATTGATTTGTGAATTTTGCCATCTGCTCTGCGGAATTCTCATCGCCTGTGATGACCTTGTAAATCGGATCGATCACAACAGCGATGAGATTTTCCTTCTGTGCGCGCCTGATCAGTTTCGGCGCCAGTTTATCCATCGGCACTGACTTGCCTCTCAGATTCCAGATCTGAATGTTCTGCAGATTGTTAGGAGGTAGTCCCATTGCGGTGTAGACATCCTTGAAGCGATGCAGGCAGCTTGCACGATCAAGTTCCAAATTGACGTACAGGACCTTGCCCTGTGCACACTGCCATTTCAGCCACTTCTTTCCTTCAGCAATTGCAATGCACAGCTCAATCAGTGAGAATGACTTTCCGGCCTTAGATGGTCCGGCCAGCAGCATCTTGTGTCCCTGGCGAAGCACACCTTCGATCAATGGCTGCGCCAGATCCGGCATATCATTCCATTCAGATGCAAGATTCTCAGGATCCGGAAGATCGTCATTGATTGATTCGATATATTCTGTCCAGGCATCCCAGGATGGCTGCCCGATATTCGTCGCAATCAGGAACTGCTTCTTTTTCCCGCGCCAGAACCCGGGCATTCGTGATAGTCTGCTCGGATTCTTAGCGCTTGGATCCACATCAAGCCCGTTCTGCTTGCAGATTTTGTAAAGATAGTCCACATGACGGCTGTATTCCTTTTCGTTGTTTGCATCCACACGGACAATCGCATGCAGCGACTTGTTCCCAGAATGCACTAGAGCGGCGATCGGAAGCTGCAGTTCCGTCATAATTGCGTACTGCATGTCGATTGCATTGGTATCTGACTCTACCAATGCATATCGATAGTCAGTAATATTCCCGATTTTTCCGCCTTGGCCATCCATCGGATTGAATGATATCCAAGCTCCGCATTCATGATCGTAGTCGTAGAATACGTCTTCGATTTTCTCAGCAGAGTCGAGTTCTTCCAGAAGTCTCCCCGCTGTCCGGTCATAGGTCCGTTTGCCGGGATGATACTTGCCTTTATCATCTTTGAAACAGGCCGTGCAGTAGGAAACATGATCATCCGGCTCGAATATCGCAGAAATGTAATTCCGGATATCTGCGATCTGATCCCAATTAGCCCCTGGCTCTGGGACTTCTTTTGAATCAATCATGTCACGGTCAAGAAACTGATAATCTGAAAGGTTTACGATTTCATCGTCCAGAATTTCTCTTCCGTGTTCACTGGATGATCCGCCGTATCCACGCTCAATTGCCATCTTGAACAACGTGTTTTCCGTAATTCCTGAGCTCTGGAAGGATTCCCATTTCTTGAAGCATCCTCCGTCGTAACGTTCAGGATCTCTGCGGCTCCACTCATCCCACAGTCCACATGGTGCACCGGCTGCTTTAATGGCCATGCCGATCTGCATCCAGTCACCATACGACAAAGATGAGGGATCTATGAACTCCAGTGCTGCTCTTAATTCATTTTCATCTGTCATAAGGTGGCTCCACCGGGATTGTATGTCGAAGGATTAACTCCTTCAGGAATGCGCCAGTTGTTATAGCTGATACGACTGATCATGTTGTTTGCTGAATTGAATTGCCATGTCCCGACGTGTTGGAATCCTCTGCTTTCAAGGAATCGAATCTGCTTCGGTGTAGCCAGTCCCTCCATCCGCCTTTTTGCAAGCTTATCCAGAATCAATTCAGCTTTTCCTGCGCATTCGATTTCATCCGGGAATATTCCGTACCGTTCCAAAGCTTCAAGCTGCTTCGGTGTAGGCGGACCCATTTCCCATCCGAGCGATGGCTCATAAGACGCGAGATCTTCTGCCTGGATGCTCATTTCAAATTGCAGCGGATCCACCAACTTGCGCTTCCGTTTCCGCATCGCTTCAAGCTGTTTTGCAAGAGACGCTTCACGCTGCTGCATAACATCTGTTGCAGCTTCCTGCTCAGCTTCTTCAATGTCGAACATTTCTCCTGCAGATTCTTCCAGATTCTTAGTCATCTGCTTTGAAACTTCTTCATTCGTGCAAATGATGTCAGCAGGACGACACAGTTCATGCTTTTCTGTCATCCACAGAAAATCTAGGATCAGAAGATTTTCTTTTCCTTTGCAGATTCGTGTGCCTCTTCCCACCATCTGGCAATAGAGAGATCTAACTTTCGTAGGGCGCAGGCATACAACGCAATCGACATCCGGGCAATCCCAGCCTTCCGTCAGCAGCATGCTGTTGCAGATGACGTTGTATTTACCTTCAGCAAAGTCCTTCAGAACCTGTTCCCTGTTATCAGACTGCCCATTTACTTCGGCAGCTTTAAATCCTTTTGAATTCAGGATATTTTGAAATTTCTGAGAGGTGGCAATCAAAGGAAGAAATACGACTGTTTTCCTGTCCTGACAATATTTCTTCATTTCTTCTGCGATCTGATTAAGGTACGGATCCAAAGCTGTATCGATGGAACCAGGTGTGTAGTCTCCTGCCTGTGTTTTAAGGCTTGTCATATCCAGTTGCAGCGGAACAGTCTGCGCAACGATCTTGCAGAGATACCCGTCTTTGATCGCCTGGACGATCGAATATTCAAACGCAATGGATTCAAACACTTCTCCAAGATGACGTTGATCTCCCCGATCCGGCGTAGCTGTGACGCCGAGGACATTTGCATCGCTGAAATGATCAATGATGCGTCGATATCCATCGGTAATTGCGTGATGCGCTTCGTCGATGATAATTGTTCCATAGTAGTTCGGATCAA
>NZ_LT964742.1 GCF_900240265.1 Galactobacillus timonensis | reverse complement strand
TTTTTTGATATTTTTTAAATCTGTTCCAAATGTTCCAAATAGATGGTTTATATTTATATCGTGAAGAACGGCGGTCAGAAAGATGGCTGCCGTTTTCCTTTGATAAGAGGCCGGTATCCACCTTTTCTGACATACGTCTTCCCGGCCTCTTTCTTTTTGTGGAGGCACGTATGACCGACATCGATCAGGAGCATGATCTATCGCATCTGTCAGATGCGGACTACAGAGACGCCATCCGGCGCATCGAGCAGCTGGCATCCTGCCCATGCACTACTTGCGAGGCGCGGTGCTGGGACATGATCCAGTTTGGCAACTGTGAGCCGTACCGCCGGTGGTGGAAGAGGGAGCACGGGATAAGGCAAATCTAGAGAGATACCCGGGGAGGTACAAATGGGACAGGGTAAGTACAAGCGGAATCGTCCGGACAAAGACGGGCACTTCAGAGCTGCGTTCGATAAGAACAAGAAGATTATCTATGCGACGCAGACAGTGTGCGCGATCTGCGGAAGGCCAGTGGATTTCTCCTTGAAGTTCCCAGATCCGATGTCTCCGACGATTGACCACATCATCCCGATCGCCAAAGGCGGGCATCCGTCAGACATCGGCAACATGCAGCTTGCTCATCTTGCATGCAACAGGGCAAAAGCTGACAAAGTACTGAACAAGAAATACATTCCTGATCAGTCGATTGGTAACCGGGTTCTTCCCCAGAGCCGGGACTGGGCGTCCTACCGAAGCGATCAGAATTAATAAACACATTCATTTACGATATGGGGCGGGTAGACCCCATCCCAGGGGCTGCTCGCAACAGCGCCCGGTACTGCGAATATTTCTCGCTAACAAAGCGAACGGAGGCAATCAATGGACTATAAAGGCATCGGATATCTGAGGAATAAGCTCGCCAGTAAGCGCAGCCGGGTGCTGACAAGATATGAGTATTACGAGATGAAGGATCAGCATACGCCGCGCAATTTGATGGTCCCGCACTCGATGCAGTCAAAGTTTAATCTGATCAGTGGGTGGTGCACGAAGTCGGTTGATTCTCTGGCGGATCGTCTTCAGTTCCGCGGATTCCGAAATGATAATTTCAACCTTACACAGATCTATGAGATGAACAATTCCGACGTTCTCTATGATTCTGCGATCCTCGGCGCGCTGATTTCTTCGTGTGACTTTATCTACATCTCTGAAGATGAGTATGGAAATCCGCGTCTGCAGGTGATTGATGGAGCAAATGCAACTGGTGTTATCGACCCGATCACGAATATGCTGCAGGAAGGATATGCGGTATTAAAACGCGATGATCATGAGGTGCCGATGATTGAGGCATACTTTACGGCAGGCGTCACAGAAATTTATGAGCGTGGATTACTTCCCTATGAGCTCACAAATGTCGCACCATATCCGCTGCTGGTTCCAATTATCAATCGCCCGGATTCGGTTCGGCCGTTTGGCCACAGCCGCATTTCACGGGCATGCATGAGCTATCAGGATAACACGAAGGATGCGCTGATGAACATGTGCATCTGTTCTGAAGTTGCGAGCTTCCCTCAGAAATATCTTGTTGGTATGGACCCTGATTCTGTTCCAATGGATAAGCAGGTTGCGTCTCTTTCTAGTTTCCTACAGATTTTCCGCAGTGAGGATCAGAGCGTTCCGAATCCTACAATCGGTCAGTTCCAACAGGCGCAGCTAACGCCTTATGCTGATGAAATCAGAACGTATGCGTCTCTGTTCGCCGGCGAGACAGGGCTAACGCTTGATGATCTTGGATTCAGCACAGCGAATCCTTCAAGCTATGATGCGATCAAGGCATCACATGAAAGTCTCCGCCTGATGGCAAAGAAAGCAGAGCGCTCGTTTGGTGTCGGCTTCCTTAATGCCGGTTATCTTGCCGCATGCATACGAGATAAATATCCGTATAAGCGTAACCAGCTGTATCAGACAACACCAATGTGGGAGCCGGTATTCGAACCGGATGCGGCGGCTATTGCGGCGATTGGGGATGCGGCTGTTAAAGTTAATCAGGCTGTCCCAGGCTATTTTGGCGATCAGAACATGCGCGATCTTACCGGGTTGGATTCAGATAACACAAATAACGGTGGCTTCTGATGGATGCAAATGAAATTCGAGAAGCATACCGCCGCAAGCTGCAGAATGACAGTCAGTTAAAGCAGATACGGAAGACGGTTGCAGGCGGAGATCTTTCAGCATTGCAGAAATACAGTATTCGCGCTGGTGAGCTGTCGGTTGAAACGCTGCAGGATAGAGCGGATGATCTGGGCGGCTCCGAAGAAGAAATGCTTGATACCGTTTTCCGTGAAAATTATCAGGCGGTTGAGAACGCATCGCAAACAGCGCAGAAATCCGCGAACGAATCTTCCGGTTTTGGTTTGAATCCTTCGACAGCTGCATACGTAAGTACTGCGGCTGTTTTTGCAACCAAGTTGAGTGGGTATGAAGATGTTCAGGAAGGGTTGAATGCGCTGAAGTATGACATTGTTCTTCAATCACAGCGCTACGCAGATGACAGCGAACGAAGAAGCGCAGACTTCGCCAGCAATTCAGGTGTTGAAGTACTTGTTTCCAGAGAGTACGACGATGTAGGAGTGCATACAACGGATAAGGGCGGCGGGGAAGACTGCCAGTGGTGCAAGGCAAGATGTGGTACCGATGTTCCGTATAAAGAAGCCTATGCCAGAGGTATGTTTGAGCGTCATCCGGGATGCGGGTGCATCATTACCTACAAAACCAAGAGAGGCGTATTTCGGCAGGGTAAAGGCGACTGGCAGGCCAACAGCTGGAGCGATATCACAGAAACGGAAAGAAATCAAAGAATCAGTTTCGCTCAATCTGGAGATAACATCGGATCCAGTTTAAGAACACCACGTCAAAGAGAGTTTGAAGCCGAGTTAACACGGCAGGGAGCTAATCGTCTTCATGATGTTATTTTGCAGGATCCAACCGTTTTGGCAGACTATACACCTTCATCCCTAAAGACAGCTTTAGAATCACATGGTGTGACTGTACTTGACTCGCTTGGGCAGGGAGATTACAAAGGAGTTCCTTTTGAAAGCGGAGGAGGGTATCGCGCGCTCTTTGGAGGCGACGGTACATTCAGATATCATCCAAGTGAAAGATCTCATCACGGAGGAGCTTATTACAGATTAAGCAAACAAGATGTGCAGAAATGGTATACTTTAGATGGAGTAGAATTCGATGGACACAATGGCGGAATTGGCGCAACGAATAAGAAATGATTATCAAGAAATTGATATCGGTGGAGACCTTGCAACGTTTGTTAATAAACATGGTGCACTTTTTCATGTACTCCATTTAAGTCCAATCGAAGTAATTACTGCTGAATACTGTCCGAGCATCGAAAAAGCAAAAGAAGGATATGATTTTGATCCGGGTGAATCTTTTTGGGACAAAACACCTGTCGATGAATTGTATAAGGAATTGAAAGCTGAAATTGATAGAGTAGAACCTGCATAATATTGCATTAGATGATTCAAAAGTTAATAAATTGAGCACCTTCGGGTGCTTTTTTGATGGATGAAGATATGGAGAACAGAAAGCAAAAAATATACTGGGCAATTGGGTTATTGCTGGGATTTGCGGTCTCAGTTCCTTTTTGTGTTCTGGTGACAATCAAAATATGGCAGTGATGACTTTCATGATCAGGTTCATTATGATCCCGGCTGTAACAGTAGAAATGATACCAGTAAGAAAGCCTTTCCAGAACCCCATCATCTGCTGCCTTTTCTTATAAAAGTAAAGAATTCCTTCATCAAGAATTTTCAAGTCATAAATAGGGCCGCTGAAAGAAACTTTATAGCTGATTGCATGCATTGCCTTCAGCGTTTCGAGTGATCTTTTGCCATCTGGTGTTGCGGCAATGTCATTTAAATCCTCAATTGTCATTTGCGGATTTTGAATAATCTTATCCATGACTCTATCAATTTTTCTTGATGATATCGATTTGGTCATAGTACATTCTCCAATTCACAAAAAGTATATCAAGGAGGAATATGAGAAAGATATTCAGACCACCGAAGGAAACGGATAACGGATAGGAGGAACGATGGCAGCACCTAAGCGATTAGGTCGCCAGACTCCCACCGCATCCGTTGTTCTTCCATATACGCAAACGCACGGACAGGAAGCTGTTGATCTGTACGAGAAGACAGGCCGCAAGGCTATGGACTGGCAGAGGCTTCTGATCTATGACATGCTGGCTTACAATTCCGAAGATCTGTGGGTGCATACTAAGTTTGGATATGCTGTTCCACGTCGAAACGGAAAGAACGAAGTCGTTGTCATGCGCGAGCTGTACGGATTGATGAATGGAGAAACCATTCTGCATACAGCACATCGCACTCCAACGTCTTCCAGCGCATTCCAGCGTCTGTATGATGCTTTGACAGCCTGCGGTTACAAGGAAAAAGAAGACTTCGATTCCTACCGGCAGTATGGCCTTGAACGTATCGAGATGATAGGCACGAAAGGGAAATGCAGCTTTCGCACACGAACGTCAAAGGGAGGCCTTGGTGAAGGATTCGATCTTCTGGTGATTGATGAAGCCCAGGAATATCAGGACGATCAGGAAACAACGCTGAAGTATGTTATATCGTCCTCCCATAATCCACAGACTTTGCTATGCGGGACACCGCCTACACCGGTATCATCAGGTACGGTATTCATGAATCTACGGAAGGCGATCTTTTCGGGAGATAAGAAAGACGCCTGCTGGGAGGAATGGTCTGTTGACCATCTGACAGATGTTCACGATGTCGATGCCTGGTACGAAACAAATCCATCGCTCGGAACGATCCTGACCGAGCGCATCATTGCTGATGAGATCGGAACGAATGAGCTTGATTTCAACATCCAGCGTCTTGGGTACTGGACAACACAGAACCTGAGATCAGCAATCTCTGAGAATCAGTGGAATGAGCTGAAAGTAGACACGTTGCCGAAGTTCAGAGGAAAGCTGTATGCCGGAATCCGCTTCAGTGCAGATGGGAAGAATGTTTCCCTGAGCATTGCAGTGAAAACATACAGTGATGCGATCTTCGTTGAAGGCATTGACTGTCAGCCGCAGCGCAATGGTCTTGGTTGGATAATTCGTTTCCTGAAGAAAGCTGATCTTGAGAACGTCGTGATCGATGGCCAAAGCGGACAGCAGATGCTCATGGATGCGATGAAAGACGCTGGCATCAAGAAGCCGCCGATCATTCCAAAGGTCAGTGAAGTCATTGAGGCAAACGCATTGTTCCAGCAGAATCTCGATCAGAAACTGATATGTCACAGAGGACAGCCATCGCTCACGCAGTCGGTCACGAACGTCCAGCGCCGTGCAATTGGATCAAACGGTGGTTTTGGCTACAAATCCATCAAGGAAAACGTTGATGTATCCCTGATGGAATCAATGATTTTTGCCTTCTGGAGCTGTCGAAAGACGAAAGAGCGCCGGAAGCAGAGAGTGTTCTATTAAGTCGGTCAGAAATGGCCGGCTTTTTAGATAGTTTCAAATGACGTATACCTCACGGATTGAAGAGGGAAAAGGAGATTTCAAAACATTATGGCGGAAAACTTTACACCGATCACTACACAGGAAGAATTTGAATCTGCAATCAAGGAAAGAATTGGCCGGGAAGCCAAGAAATATGAAGGCTACACCAGTCCCGCAGATCTGGAAAAGATCAAGAAAGACTATGATTCGCAGATCGCTTCGCTTACCAAGGATGCTGAGGCAAAAGCCAAGAAATATGCAGACTATGATAAGCAGCTTTCAGAAAGGGATGCCAAGATTAAGGGTTACGAGTCCGACTCGGTAAAAACGCGAATTGCCCATGAAGTTGGCTTACCGTATGAGCTTTCCGGCCGGCTGTCTGGGGATACTGAAGATGACATCCGCAAGGATGCCGAATCACTGGTTGGATTGATTGGTAAAGGCCATCAAACTGCACCGCTTGCATCGTCTGAAACTACGGAAGACAAAGTTAAGACGGCTGTCAAGCAACTGAGCGAAAAGCTTAAAAAATAGAAAAACGGAGGGAATAAAAAATGCTCGAAAGAGGAACAATGCTCGATCCGGTACTGGTTACCGAAATGTTTAACAAGGTGAAGGGACACAGCGCACTAGCGGCCCTTTGCCCAATGTCTGCAATTGCCTTTAATGGCAACAAGGAAATGACGTTTACGCTCGATAAGGAGGCTGATATTGTCGCTGAAAATGGTGCAAAGACTGTAGGCGGCGCAACGGTTAAGCCTGTCACGATCATCCCGATCAAGTTTGAGTATGGCGCTCGCGTCTCGGATGAATTCCTTTATGGAACGGAAGAAGCACGCGTTGATGTGCTGACACAGTTTACCGAGGCTGCTGCAACGAAGTTCGCACGCGGCCTTGATCTGGCAGCACTGCATGGCGTGAACCCGCGTACAGGCACTTCTTCGGCGGTTGTTGGGGATAATAACTTCGATGCCAAGATTACAAACATCGTGAAGTATGCTGCTGCTACTGCTGATGTGAACATTGATGCTGCACTGGCAGCGATTGAATCGGCAGACGGCAACGCAAACGGTATTGCAATGTCGCCGGCAATGCGCAGCGCTATTGCCGCGCTGACTGTTAATGGAGCGCGAAAGTATCCGGAATTCGCATTCGGCGGACGCCCTGCAACCATCGGCGCAATGGGTCTTGATGTTAACTCGACGGTTTCCGGTGCATCCAGCAAGGACCATGCGCTGATCGGTGACTTTACTGCCTTCAAATGGGGCTATGCGAAGCAGATCCCGCTGGAGGTAATCGAGTACGGCAACCCCGACAACGACACGTCTCTGGGCGATCTGAAGGGCCACAATCAGGTTTATCTGCGCGCAGAAGCATACATTGGCTGGGGCATCCTCGCGCCGGAATACTTCGCTATCGTCAAGGAGACGGAGTAATGCTGTTCCGCAACACCAAGACGGGAGCCGTGATTGATGTTGCGTCTGAACTGAGTGGAGATTGGGAGGCTGTTAAGCAGTCTCCCAATACATCTTTCGTTTCGGATCATACTGACACGGCTACACCAGCTAAGAAACGTGGAGGCACACGCAATGGCAGACGGAACAGCAAAAACTGATGCTTATGCAACGGTAGACGATGTGTCTGCACTTTGGAAGACATTGACCAATGAGCAGCAGGAAATGGCAAGGGATCTTCTCCCCATCGTTTCTGACAGCCTGCGGATGGAAGCTAAGAAAACAGGTCAGGATCTTGATGCCATGATCGCAAACGGAGCTGTATATGCGTCGGTCGTCAAGTCCGTAACCGTTGACATTGTCTCTCGCTATCTTGAAAACGTGAGCGCCAATCGGTCAAGCACTTTATCTCAGGAATCGCAGTCGGCACTTGGGTATTCGTGGTCTGGAACATATGCGAATACTGGTGGCGGAATCAGTATCCTCAACAAGGATCTGAAGCGTTTAGGGCTGACACGCCAGCGGTATGGATTGGTGGATCTGTATGGCATTGCAGGGAATTGATGTTCAGATTGTGACGCGTGTCCAGACGGGTGAGGATGATTTTGGAGCTCCGATCTATGAAGAAACAGAGGAGACGGTGCACAACGTTCTTGTGGCTCCGCTGTCTTCGCAGGAACTTCTGGAAACTCTGAATCTGTACGGCAAGAAAGCTGTTTATCAGATCGCAATTCCGAAAGGTGACACGCATGTCTGGGAAAACGCAATTGTTAAGTTTTTCGGCAAGCGCTGGCATGTGTTCACACTGTCGCAGAAGGGTATCGATACTCTTGTTCCGTTAGAATGGAACGATAAATACCAGGTTGAGCTATATGCGTGACTTCGAACTTGTTTTGAACAAAGCCGGTGTAAATAAACTGCTCAAAGCGCCGGAAACAAGGGCAATGGTGCAGAATTTCGCAAATCAGAAAGCCGCTGCAATGGGAGATGGATACAAAGTGAACATCAACTATTCCAGCAAAGACGGGCGTGTTACGTCGTATGTTTATCCTGATACTGACAAGGCAAAACAGGATAATCTCGACAATAACACGGTGCTGAAAGGAGTGGGCGGATGATTCCGGAAAATGAAATCAGGAAGCTGCTTAATTCCAGCGGCATCAAAACATACATGGAGCGCCCTGAGAATGTGCCGGATGAGTACTGTATCGTTGAGCGCACGGGCTCTACAAGTCGAAACTGGATTACAACCTGCACGATTGCTGTACAGTCGATTGCACCACGTCTTGCGGATGCAGCTGCTCTGAATGATCACATGAAGCGCATTCTGCTGCAGGCTGAGATTGATGGCATCACATCAATAAAGCTGGTGAGTGATTACAATTTTACAAACATGGCCGCCAAGCAATATCGCTATCAGGCGGTCTTTTCGGTTGTCTCGAAAGAGATATAGGAGGTTAAAAAATGGGAAACAATACTGCAAACATCGCTGTTGGCAAGCCTAAGAGCACTGGCGCAATTTTCTATGCGCCGGCAGGGTCTACGCTTCCGACATCTGCAGATGCTGATTTGGATAAAGCGTTTGTTTGTGTCGGTACGATTGGTGATGATGGCCTGACGCGCAAGATCAAGCGTTCCACGAAGGGGATCAAGGATTGGGGCGGAAATACGGTCAAGGTAATGCAGACGGATGTCACAGAAACATTTGGCTTTACGATGATTGAAGCCTTGAACGTTGATGTGCAGAAGGTTGCATACGGTGAAGATAACGTCAAGACGGATGTGTCAACCGGCATGTCTGTGTCGCATAACTCTGCAGAGCCCGTTGAGCATGCATGGGTGATTGATCAGATCCTTGATGACGGGAGCCTGATGCGCATCGTGATTCCACATGGCAAGATCACTGAGCTGGGCGATGTATCTTACAAGGTGGATGAAGCTATTGGCTATGGCGTAACTATCACCGCTCTTGGCGATGGAACCGGCCTTACCTCGACCGACTACATCAAGTCGAAGGCATAATGGGTGAATGCAATGAAGGGCAAGACAAAAACAGGCTTCGAATGGGAAGTCAATGTGACCGCCGTTGATAACTGGGAACTGGTCGAGATCCTGACGGAAGCGGACAAAGGAAAATCATCTGCGCTCATTCAGGGGATGAAGATGACTCTTGGCGAGGAAGGCTATGCCGCATTGAAAGAACATGTGCGCGGTCTGTCGAAGGATGGAATTGTGCACAGCACATCCATGTCTTCGGAGTTTCTTTCGTTCCTCAATTCGATCAGCGAAGGAAAAAACTGATTGCCCTTGCCGGAACTCTGCGGGATTACCACGATGAGGTTGTGTGTGATCTGGCGGAAACGTATCATTTATTCGATATGACAGCACTGCCGCCATCCAAGGTGGCGGTGCTTGTTTCCGGTTTCAGGGCTGATTCGAGAACAAAGAAGAAGATCTCAGGTGTAAAAAATGAGCTTCCAGAATCACTGGCATGTGCCATGATCATCGATAAGCTCACAAATGTATGCTGGCTTCTTTCAAATAATTCAGGTAATGACTATCCGCCAAGGTTAGTCGACTGGGTGCTTGGTAGAGAGGCGGAACATGTGCAGCAGAAAGGCGTTAAGCAGTTCAGCAGCGCGGAAGAGTTTTTTGAAGCACGTTATGGAGGGAAGAAATGGCAGAAGGAATAGAACTGGCAACCGCCTACGTGCGGATTGTACCAACAACAGAAGATATTAGCGGGAACCTTAAAACAGCGCTTGAAGATCCATCCGAAGAATCCGGAAAGAATGCCGGTAAGAAAGCAGGATCAGGCTTTTCCGATTCGTTTGGAAAGAACGTAACAAAATTCGGTGATGAGTTTTCTAAGAAAGTCTCCGTTCCGATTACGGCCGGAATCACGGCTGCGATGGCTTCGTGGTCCAAGGTTGATAACGGTCTTGACATTGTTGTGCAGAAAACAGGAGCTTCCGGCGAAGCCCTTGAAAAGATGCAGCAGACGGTTAAGGATCTGGCAACAACAATGCCGGTCAGCTTTGCAGATGCGGGAACAGCCGTTGGTGAAATCAATACCCGATTTGGTGCAACAGGGGAGCAGCTGGAGGAAATGTCACAGCAATTCCTAAAGTTTGCACAGATCAACAATGTTGATGTAAACAGTTCCATTGATAATGTGCAGAAGGCAATGTCTGCCTTTGGGCTTACAGCTGACGACGCTGGCGCAATGCTTGACACCTTAAATAAGGTTGGTCAGGATACCGGCATCAGCATGGACACTCTGGAACAGCTGATGGTGCAGAACAGCACCGCGCTGCAGAGCATGGGATTGAATGCTTCGGATTCTGCTGTGCTCCTTGGTCAGTTAGAGAAATCCGGAGCTGATGTGCAGACGGTCATGATGGGGCTTACGCGTGTGCAGGCATCCGCTATGCAGGATGGTGTCAGCATGCAGGAGGAGTTCCAGAAGGCAGTAGGGAGCTCCGATGATGCTGTTGCCATCTTCGGGACACGAGCAGGAGCAAAGCTGTATGAGCTGTTTAACAATGGAACATTGAACGCGGACATGTTTACGCAATCGCAGACAAGTCTGCAGGATGCACTAGGGTCTACAGCTGATACCTTTGACGCAATGCAGAATCCTGCCGATCAGTGGCAAACAGTGCTCAATAACCTGATGGTGCTTGGGTATCAGATCGGCGAGGCAGTCATGCCATCTATCACGTCGGCGGTGCAGACACTTGTACCGATTCTGCAGAAGGGAAGCGAAATCTGGGAAGGTTTGAACCCGTCAACGCGAGATCTGATTATTAAGGCTGCTCTTTTATCAGCCGCTGCCGGACCGGTTATCAGCACTGGCGGGAAATTAATTTCAGGAGCCGCAAGTCTTACATCACATTTTGGCAATGTGGCCACAAAAGCAGGCGGGTTTGCCTCAAAACTTACCGGTCTTGGAACATCTGCTGCGCAAGCGGCACCAGGAGTGACACAGGCATCTACCTCGTTTGGTCAGCTGGCAGGGCAGGCTCTTTCCCTAGTTGCACTTGGCGGTGGAATTGCTCTTGCTGGTGTTGGGATCAAACAGGTTGCGGATGCAGCTGTAAAAGTAACACAGGCTGGCCCGGGAGCAGGAACGGCAATGGCATTGATGGTTGTGTCAATTGCTGGCTTAGCAGCTGGTGCCGCAATGTTAGGACCGGCGTTAACAGCTGGAGCAGTTGGATTCGTTGCCTTTGGAGCCGCTGTTCTTGGCATTGGTGCTGGTGTTGATCTTGCCGCTTCGGGAATGGCTAAGCTGGCGGAACAGCTTCCGATTGTTTCGGAATATGGATCGTCGTCTGCACTGGCATTTCTTGAGTTGGCTGGAGGATTGACAACGTTTGGGCTTGGCTCTGCTGCGGGGGCAGCCGGAGCGGTGGCTTTAGGCCTTGGCCTTCTGGACATGTCCGTGAATATGGGGGTTGTTTCGGCGGCAAGCCTTGTTTTTAATCCAGCCATGAAAACTATGACGAAGCACTTCGATAAGCTGATTCTTCAGTTCCCGAAAATCAAAACAGGGATTTCCGGGCTAAAAACAGATCTATCGACAATGCAGAAGAGCTTCACGGATGCTGATACATCCATTTCCAAAACGATGGATACGATGAAGAAAAAAGTCATCGAAAGTATCGATGAAATGGCAAGGAAGTTCAAAAACACGAAATTCGAGTTCAACCAGCATATTGCGATTCCCCACTTCTCAATGAGCGGTGGCTTTAATGCAAACGGCGGTGTTCCTTCTGTTTCTGTTAACTGGTATAGCAAAGCTATGGATCAGCCGATTATTCTGGAAGGTGCGACGATTTTCGGGACAAACGGCAGCAATCTGCTTGGCGGCGGGGAGGCCGGACGTGAGGTCATTATGTCGGAGGACTATATGCGGAACATGGTCTCCAATTCTTCACAGACGTTCAATCAGAACATCACCATAAACGCACCGTCTGAGCTTGATCCCAGTGAGATTGCACGGCAGACACGCAACTCGACGCGTGAGCTGCTGCTGTCATTGAGAGGTGTCTAATGCGGTCAATCACATGCACAAATAAAAGCGGCTTAATTTGTACATTTGGAGAGGGCGGATTCTCGCCCTTTCTTTTGGCTGATGCGGATGGATTGTATTCCAAAACAATGAACGTCAACACTTCATCCAACACTGGTGTTGATGGATCTGTTTATCATTCGTCATCGCTGAAACAGCGCAATATTGTTTTGACATTGAAAGACATCGGGAATTATGTTGAAAACCGTGCTTTTCTGAATGCGCTTTTTGAGGAAAAGACATTAGGAGAACTGCTGATCAGAGATGGGAGTGAAGAGCGCAAGATTGAGTACATTGTCGAGAAAGTAACTTCGGACGGGATTAACGCATATCGTACACATCAAGTCTCTTTGATCTGCCCAGATCCTTACTTTTATGATCTTTACGACACAAGCTTTACGATGTCCTCATTTATGCCATCCTTCTCTTTCAAGCATGCTTTTACGGTGGCCAAAGAGGAGCTTGGTTATCGCCAAAAAGAAAAGATAAAAGTTATTCGGAATGAACAGAGCATTGATGGTACAGGAATGACGATCCAGATTACATGCAATGGATCGGTAAAAAACCCGTCCATTACGCGCGTCGAGGATCATGCGCACATCTCCATCGGGACAACGGCAAAACCGCTTAGCCTAGTGGCTGGGGACGTTGTGACGGTGACGACGGACAACGGCAATAAAAAGGTTATGCTGACACACGATGGGAACACGTCCAGCATCAACCAGTATCTGAGCGAAGATTCGACTTTTTTGCAGCTGTCGAGAGGAACAAACAGCATCGGTTACAGTGCGGATGAAGGCGTTGACAGCATGATCATCGGGATCAGTTACCGTCAGAGGTACACCAGTGTATGATCGAAGTTAGGATTTATACTGCAAGCATGGATTTTGCCGGTATTGTAGACAATTTTTCGAGCCTGCAATGGAACCGGAAATACTCAGAACCAGGATCTTTCGAACTGCACTGCCCGATCACAGAAGCCAATACTGCACTGCTGCGGCGTGGCTCTTTGGTCTGGAAGAAAGGTGCGAAAGAAGCAGGCGTGATCGAGGATCTAAAGCTTGAAGAAACGGCAAAGAAAGCTGAGATCACAGCCAAAGGCCGCTTTTTGTCATCCTATATGGATCGTCGGCTGATTCGCCCTTTTTACGCCTGCTACGGGAAAAAGGCAGAGCTGGCGATCAGGGAGATCTATAGCAATGCAGCGGCAATTCCCCAGGTTGAGCTTGGACCGCTGAATGGCTACACGGAGACAGTTACCTTCCAAGCGACCTATCAAAGTCTTTTGGCTAAGGTGGAAGAGATCTGTGCTGGGATGGCAACAGGTTTCCGGTTCCGTCCTGATTTTGTAAACAAGAAGATCTATTTTGAGTTTTATCGAGGCTTGGATCACTCCATCACGCAGTCAGATCGGGAGCGTGTCATCTTTTCAGATGGCTTTGCAAATCTTGACAGCGCGACGTATGAAGAAAACGAACAGATCTATAAAAACGTCTGCTATGTTGGCGGGCAGGGCGAGGGATCGGATCGCACAATCGTTGAGGTTGGAGCGACCGATTCCACAGGCTTAGAGAGACGCGAGAGCTTTTTGTCTGCGACGGATGTGCAGAGCGATAAGATTACTGCCGATCAATACAAAGATGCGCTTAAACAGCGTGGGAATGTCGCTCTTTCAAATTCGATCCTGGCATCGTCTTTCGATGCGTCAGTCAATCCGGATGGGAATTTTAAGTACCTTGTAGACTACGATCTTGGCGATATTGTAACGGTCCAAAAAGAAGCTTACGGAATCACGCAGAACCTCAGAATCACGGAGATTTCAGAAGTTTATGAAAATGGCATCTATAAGATTGAGCCGAAGTTTGGCGAAGGTCTGACGGTCAAGAACCTGCTGGGAACGATGACCAGCACAGGCGGAGGCGGTGTCAGTGTTGGCGGATCAAAGCATGCAAGCGAAGTCATCGCGGTCAGCACATCGGATGCACACACATCGGAGACGATCAATGGGGTGGGTTATCAAAAGTATTCCAAAACGATGGCCAATGCGTACCAGTGGGACACGGTCGATGTCAGCGCTTATCCGACCGGATCGAGTCAAGTACCGACGAATACAGAGCTTGCTAATTTCCAATTGATTAAGTTTTACGGCGTTGACGATGCAGGTGGAAAAACGATCAATTTTTACTGCACAAAAGCGGTCTCATCAGACTTTGCGATCTTAGTGACAGGAGTGGCGTATGGCTGAAAAAATCAAGACAATGCAGGCTGATCGGATGCCGATCGGGAGCATTTACTTATCGATTGATGCTACAAATCCATCTGTTCATTTTGGAGGCACATGGGAGCGCCTGAAGGATCGTTTTCTGCTAGCGGCAGGTGATACTTACGCCGCAGGATCAACAGGTGGAGAAGCACAGCACACGCTAACAAAAGCGGAAATGCCAAAGCATAGGCACTCATCAGGCTCCTATCAGGTCGGATATCCGGTTAACACTACCGGAAATAATGATTACTGCACATGGGTTAACGGCGGCGCAGTTAATAATAACGAACCGACAACAGGAGAAAACGGCGCTGTAAGAACTTCATGGGTAGGCGGCGGTCAGCCGCATAACAATCTGCCTCCGTACTTGGCTGTTTATATGTGGGTGAGAATCGCATAGGAGAAAAACATGGAAATCAAACAAATCGAATCCTCAGCCGTTTTTGATGCTTTACAGGCTGAAAAGCGCGTGATTGCAGTTGATTTTAAGAGAGGCGAATACATCGACTTATCAGGGCAAACTTTTTTCGTAACGACGCGCCTCATTAACAATCCGGATGTGCGCTTCTTTACAGTTTCGGAGGTATCTCATGAGTGATCAGTATGGGCTTTTTTGGAATAGCGTAGACAGCGACAGACTGTATGACGCTGACAGCTTTGCGGAGTGGCTGCGAAAGTTCTTCACGACCGGTGTTTTCGACGGAGAATTGCAAGTGACATCCGCTGGTGGGATGGATGTTTCCGTCTCTTCCGGCTATGCCAACATCGACGGCAAGGTGCGCTTTTTTGACAGTGCCACAAGGCTGACGCTGGCAACAGCAGGGGCAACCTATCCGCGCATCGACACCATTGTCGTGGAGCGTAACGACACGGATCGGAAAATCACGATCAAGGCGATCACAGGCACATACAGTGCAAGCCCGACAGCAACGGCACCTGTAAGAGCTAATAACATCTACCAGATTGTTTTGGCACAGATCTACGTCGCAGCTGG
Source organism: Galactobacillus timonensis (assembly GCF_900240265.1). NCBI lineage: Bacteria > Bacillati > Bacillota > Erysipelotrichia > Erysipelotrichales > Erysipelotrichaceae > Galactobacillus > Galactobacillus timonensis. Next base: position 3,480 of record NZ_LT964742.1, on the reverse strand, counting down.
TGCCACAGCAATCACACAAGCTGCGATCACCGACACGCGCAAGGACACAAGTCTCTGCGGCATTGTGGCAGCGACGATAAAAAATCCCGATTTTGGGCAGTGGTACGCGCAAAACGAGGCACAATTTACCGAATGGTTTAACGCCATCAAGGACAAGCTGGGAACTGATGTCGCAGGAAGCCTGCAGCTGCAGATCGACAGACTGAGCGCTTCTCTCCCTGCCGGATTTGACACAGCGCACGGGTTCAGCTGGTTCGACGGATATGTTTATTTCATCCTGAAGGACGACGAAGGGAACGAAGTTCTGGACGATGAAGGGAACAACATCATCACCGAGAAGCATCTGATCTACGAATGAAAAAAGTGATTAAGTGGGGAGGAAAAAGAAGATATGACTGATTCACTTTTGAAGAATTACGGAACAACAACAGACAAATCAGCAAAGGCACTCGTCACCACAGATGCAGGCACGAAGCTGTTCCAGCTGACAGACCTGCCGAACTTCCTGGACTTCCAGACTGCAGGATTCCATAACAGCCTCTACAGAGGCAAGAGCCTCGGCAATGCTGTCACGGATGAACAGCTGGCTGAGATCGAAGCCGGAACGTTCAAGGATCTTTACATCGGAGACTACTGGACAATCGGAGACGTGAACTGGCGGATCGCCGGATTCGACTACTGGCTGCATACCGGAGACACGGAGTGCACGACGCACCATCTTGTCATTGTCCCGGACACGATTCTCTACAGCGCGCAGATGAATACCAGCAACGTCACGACCGGCGCGTATGTTGGCTCTGCAATGTACACGTCCAACCTGGCACAGGCAAAGACCACGATCAAGACAGCATTCGGTGATCACATTCTGAACCATCGCGAGCATCTGCAGAACGCTGTTTCCGGAAACTCTGAGTCAGGCGGAACATGGTACGACAGCACGGTCGAGCTGATGAATGAGCGCATGGTTTACGGATGCGATTATTTCCACGGATCAGCCATGAATGACGGGAAAAACATGCCGAACTGGTACAGCATCGACAAGTCACAGCTCCCGCTGTTCCGGCTTGACCACAGCCGTATCATCAACCGCACCACCTGGTGGCTTCGCGACGTTGTCAGCTCTGCGGATTTCGCTCACGTGGGCAACAACGGCATTGCCGGCTACGCCGGCGCGAGCTACTCGCTTGGGGTCCGTCCCGCTTTCGGTATCTGCAAGTAAATCCAGAATCCCGACCGCGATCAGCGGGCGGATTCAGACCGAAAGGAGCCACTGTCCCGGCTCATTCAGCCGAATATGTGCGGAGGACGGCGCCGGATACGTCCGGCAGCCTGTCAGCCTCCGAGTTTTTTGTTTGTTTTATATGCAGGGCATCGAAAAGGTATCCAACATGGGCGCGCTCTATGAAGCGTTCCAGAAGTCAAAGCAGGGATCAGACTGGAAGGAATCGGTCCAGCGCTATGAGTACGACATTTGGCCGAACCTTCAAGCGGATCGGGATGGAGCCGGAACGTGCGGCGGAGTGCTATCGCTCCTGGCGCGGGACGGTTCTCCGGATACCGAACAACTACTTCAGAGTGAACCGCATGGACCAGCTCTTCGCTGAGCTGTTTCCAGGTGCAGATTTCAGGACTCAGAAAGAAAAGAGGAAAGAACACGATGAAAATCTTCAACACAGCAGGCAAGGAACTGAAGAAGCCGGAAGAGTGGCAGAGAGACGACGGACGTCTACTCCCTGGTAGCAAGCCGGACGAGCTGGTCTTCACGACATGGACAGAAAAACCGGACAAGGATGCGCAGGGAAATGTCATCGACCACAGTGCTCAGCCGGATCAGACGGAGCGCATCCAGGCGAATGAGGACGCGATCGCCGGGCTGATGGAAATGATCGCCGCACTGCAGACAGGAGGTACTAACTGATGTTTTTCAATTTCGTGAAGAACTATTACGCACGCCTGAAGCGTGAAAAGGGCGAAGAAGCTGCCAAGGAAGCCATCAAGGTCTATGTTCCGAAGTTCATCACTGCGGAACAGTACGAAGAGATCACAGGAGAGGCATTCAATGCCTGAGATCAGCTACGGGCTGAGCATTCCGGAGATCAAGGAGGCCATCGCCTACTACTGGCAGGTGTCCATCGGATCGGTAACGAACAACATGAACGGGCGCTATTCCACGACGGAACAGCCGAAGCGGATCACCGACGGCAGGAAAGAAGGCGGCGACTGATGGCGCTCCTGGGAGTCGTTGCTGACATGCTGGATCTGATCGAGATCCTGGTGCGGGAGCTTTCCAAGTACGAGGACGTCGACCAGTACACGAAGCGCAGTGAAGAGATCCGTGACCGGATCAAGGAGCTGAGATAACCATGGTCGAGACGATCCAGTACGGGAGCATCACCTACAAGGTCATCCGCGGATTAGCTATCAAGTTATTATTGCCTATTTGCAAGTCGGGCAAACCATTAGCGGAGCCGCTCGCGGGCCAAACAGTTATGGTAGATCACTTGTCGTGATTTACAGGCTTAAATAAATATGCAAAAGCCCCATCGGGGCTTTTTTCATGCGCGAAAGGAGGCATATGACACCTTCAGAATTTCACACTAAGTATTCCGGATGGGGCAAAGACATTGATGGAGTAGCCGGTATCCAGTGCGTCGATTTATACAAGGAGTTTCTACGCATTATTGGCTGTCCTACTTACAAGTCACCTATCGGCGGTGATGGCTACGCAGACAACATCTGGTACAACAGGAAACGGTGGGCGCAATGGTTCGATTTCGTTCCCGCCGGACAGTTTCGGGATGGTGACATCGTCCTGTTCCCGCATGCCAAGCGAGGTGGAACCACACACAAGCTGTCACATGTGTGCTTCTACTTCAACGGCCAACAGTTTGGCACCAATCAGCACGACAGCAAGATGGGAAGACGGGCCTGCGATAAGCCGTGTAATTGGAGCGATGCGCTAGGGGCGCTCAGGTACAAATATTGGGAGACAACAATGATTGCAAACGGTTTTACAGAGTTTCAGGCCGGCGGGGTGACCTGCGGCGTTTACAAGGGCAAGTACATCGGCCTGATCGTACCGGACAAGCCGGCGCAGTTAAAGGACATGGACGCATCGGTCTATATCCTTTCCAAGGCAGGCAATGACCTCTTCGAGATGGGTGGATCAGGCGGCAACGCCTATGGAACGATTTATGGCCCCTACTGCTCGATCGATGGCAAAGCAGGCCAGCCGGCAGACGCAACGAACTACCTGTTCTTCCAGGTAGGCAAGGACGGCAAGCTGACACATGGCGAGTGGGACGGTAAGTATCGTGATCCGGCCGGCATCGCCTACATGTGCTCGCCGCAGGCGATCTTCTCTGCCGACGGTATCCGCTATGCGCACTATCGCGGTTCCAAGGCTTACACCTCAGCCTGGTATCAGGCTTTCGTGGTGCACTTCACGGATGGCACCTATGGCAATGGCGTGAGTAAAGG
>NZ_LT964741.1 GCF_900240265.1 Galactobacillus timonensis | reverse complement strand
ATGCCATTGGATGGAAACTCCAATGATGGTGACCAGTTATCCGGATCGTTGAATACTTCTCTTCTTTCCTTTTCCGTCATGCTCAGATCCCGCTGCACACCATCACGGTGAAGAGAAACACCAAGCACGAGAGCCCGAACCCGATCAGCATTGACTGGATGGCGAGATCCTTCCATTCGGGGCCGATCCAGTAGTTAAAAAAGTCATTTACTTGATTCATCATTTTCGATTTCCTCTGTTCCCTTGAATTTGTTAATGAAATAGATCTGGCCTTTGCCGGTAACCTTTGTGGTCTTAGTCGTTACATTCACACCTTCGCCGTTGACGTAGGACCCTTCTTTGACAACGAACAATCCCATTTCCATTGCACGCTGTGTTGGCATGTTCTTCGAAGCTCCGCCTTTGATCAGGTATCCGTTGTCTCTCAGCCATGCGAACAAGCGCTTCTGCCCGATGTCGATCCCGTTCTGTTTCAGGATCTTGGCAAGATCGCCGATCAAGATTGAAGTTTTGGATGCGGATACCGCTTCAGCGAAGATGACTTTCGGCTTCTGCTCTGCGATCTGGTTTGAAAGATTGGCAATGGTCTTGTGTGCATAGTCCAGCGCTCGTGCCATCACTTTTTCAGGACTGTTCCATTCCTTTTCAAGCTGAAGGAAGTATTCTCGGTACTGCCTGCCGATGTCAGTGCGCTGAATCATGCAGATCTGTTTCGCCATTTCGAGAGTTATCTCAGCGTCCTGCTTTGGTTTCCCTGGAAGACCGTCAGACCTATCGGACAAAAATGTCTGATAGTCTTCTCCTTCCACAAATCCGTATTCAGTCATTCGGCCGAACCAGTGGGGATAATCAGTTTGAATCTGGAGTGCGTCGTGTAATTCTCTCGCAGAGACTGTCACACGATCAGAGTTGCTTGAAATTTTGATTGGTGTAATATCGTTCATAAATCTCCTTTTCTGTTAGAATGGAGATGGCATTGATCTGCCATCTGAGCGCTTCCCGTCCAAGGCTAGGCGCTCTTTTTGTTTTGGATCTGTTGTGCAAGTCGGATCTTCGAAGCGTTCCCCAGATCGAAGCCAGCGTAATCATCGAAGAATGTGTCTATGTCTCGTCTTCGATAGATGTACGTTTTTCCGACCCTTAGACCTTTGAGCAATCCGCCAGATCGAAGTTCTCCGATCTTGCGTGCACTGCATCGAAGGATCTGAGCCGCTTCTGATGCTGTCAGGTAATCGTCTGTCATAACCTCCTTCCGTTTGTTCCCTCAAAGGAAACTTTCTGTCTAAAAAAATTAGAACTGAATCAGGTCCATCGGAATGTTGGTTGCTTTCGACAGCTTTTTGAGATCATCTGCTGTCATTCGTACCCTGCCAACCGATAGGCTCTTCATGTGGTCCTGACTGATTCCGGCTTCATCTGCAAGATCGTTAAGAGTCAGGCCCTTGAGTGCTGCGAGTGCCTTAACACTGAACTTCGTTTCGCCCATCTCTGCTCCTTTCAAGTTCCCTTTCGGGTAACTCCGGCTACACTTTATTCCCTATTAGGGAACATGTCAACACTTTTTTTGCTGATTTTACACTTTCGGTGTGATTTTAGATGTATTATCTAGTTACCTAACAGGAAACAAGAGGACAACAGAAATGACAGACAATGAGAAGATCGGGATGTGGTTGTGCGAAAAGAGAAAAGAACACGGGTTCACTCAGCAGCAGGTTGCAGATCAGCTTGGCATGGCCAAGTCGATGGTAAGCCGTTGGGAGAATGGCAAGCGGACAATATATGCTGACCAGTTCCTGCGGTATTGCCAAGTCATCGGTCTTACTCGTGATGAGATGCAAGAGCTCGTCAATCTATAAGGAAATAACGCCACAGAGCGTAAGGAGGATATAAGTATGTTCGGAAAAGACAAGGAATCGAAGGAAGACAAGCAGGCACGCAAGGAGCAGGAGCTGATGGAGAAGTACGGGCTTGGTGATGTCTCCCCAGAGTATGCGGATGCTGTCAAAAAAATCGCCGCAGAGCTCGCCGGAACCGGAATGATGGAGACAGGTATGAAGCTGTCGATGGGAGCGAAGCCGGAAGATGCTCTTCCTGTCTACTATCTGAGAGCGATCATGGAGCAGAACTTCATCATCATTCGAGAACTTGATGCGCTGCTGAAAAAATGAAGAAGGAACGATACATCCGTGAGATCCGCAAAGGATCGAGCCGCTACCTCCAAGTGCAGATCAAGTACAAGGATGGTGAAGCGGTCAAGTATTGGACGAAGCTGATCAACCTGGCTGACTACACAACGCCATCGGAAGCATTGAAAGCAGCGATCGTTGTGCGAGACAAGGCTGTTGCGGATCTGCGGATCGGGAGACTGGTAAAGCATACACCAACAGTCGCAGAGCTGTTCGAGAGAACGAAGACCCTGTTCAATATCACCATTCCGACTTGGAAGCGCCATCGGCTTGCGTATGAACACTCGATCAAGCCGTATGGTAACAAGGAAATATCTGCGGTCAAAGCTGCCGACATCCAACAGTCTTTGAATGAGAGTATAAACAAGTACAGCGCTGACGCCACAGAACGTGTGATTGCCGTCTGGCGACAAATCTACAAGGCCGCTGTGATGGATGGTGTCATGGTTCCAGATCTGACTGCCGTTGTGCAGATGCCACGTGACAAGCACCCCGCTGCGAAGAAGAAGCCTGTGCTGATCTCTGCGGAAGACTTTCAAAAGTACATCAACTTCCTTCTGTTATCTGACAAGTATGTGCAGGATGAGGCAGGCAAGTTCAGACGTAAGCGCATCTATTACATTCTGATGATCCTCTATCATACCGGAATGCGCCCAGCAGAAGCGATGGCCTTGGAATGGAGTGACATTGATCTCGATCAGCACACGATCAGCGTTACAAAGGCTGTTGGATCGACAGCGACAGCCCGCCGACAGATCGTCACCACGAAGACAGCTGCATCGGTGCGGATGGTTCCGATCAGCGATGCACTGGACCCGATCTTGCGTCAAATGATGGTGGATCTTCCAAAGAAGCATCCGCTCTATGACTACGATGGCTTACCATTCGAGATCGACTTCCTGTCGAATTATGTCAGACGCACAGCCAAGAAGTGCGGTATTGACTTCCATCTCTACATGCTGCGGCACACGATGGTGCACAGTCTTCGTGAAGCTGACGTATCACCCAGAGTACAGCAGGACATTCTCGGTCATACGTCGTACAACATGACCATCAGCTATGACAGATCCACAGAAGACGAGAAGCGTCATGCTGTTGACATCCGGAAGATGTCGTAAAGTTACATCAAAGTTACATCTTTTGGATGCAATAATCTGCATGTGAACGCCATTGAAACGCATTTATCAATGCCAGCAGAATGCCAGATAATGCGATAACGAAGCCTTAAACAGCAACAAACGTCATCGAACGTCAATCGAACGATGAAGCATTTAGCCGCCCTGTAAGTCAAAAAAGAAAACCGCATAATAATGTGGTTTTCTTTTGTTTTATGAATAATGATAAATCAAAATTTGTATCCAACGTCAGGCCGTCTGTTGGCTCCAATGTTTCCGCAGAAGTATCACTCTGCTTCACCGACAGCGGACGCATGTCTTCCTCCATCACCCCCTGGCGCTCATCATCGGTGATATAGCTTTCCTGCCGCATACGGTTCAGCACTTTATGCATCCGCCGCAGCGCCGCATCATAGCCCGTCGAAAGCTGATAGTATCCCGGCGCATTGGGAATTCCCGCAAGCATCGCCGCCTGCCCCAGCGTCAGATCATCCGGTTCCACGCCATAATAGCCTTCACTTGCCTCCCGGATCCCCCAATAGCCATCGCCGTAATAGTTCATATTCACATAGAGAGCGAACAGCGTCTGCTTCGAATACGTCGCCTCCAGCCGGTACATGATATAAACTTCTGCAATTTTCTCTGTCACCCCGCGCGGAGCCGACTGAAAATACAGATTTTTCGCAATCTGCTGCGAAATCGTACTTCCGCCCTCCACAAAGGAACGTGCCATCATATTGTTGAATACGGCCCGGATCAACGCCGGCCAGTCAAAGCCGTAGCGCTTAAAATACCGCTGATCCTCCACCGAAACGACGGCTTCAACAAACTTCGGATCCAGATCCTCATAGTCCGTCCACGTAGACATGGAAAAATACGGTTCCACCGCCGCACTGATCGGCGTCTCTTCCATCACGCTGGAAGCCAGCTTCCGACCACGATCAACCATCACCAGCGCAAAAACACAAAAAACAGCCAATACCGCAATCACAATGTAACGCAGATAACGCAATATCTTTTTCAGCACGGACTTATTCTACATCCAATGCCTCATACCATTCCACCAATGGCGAATCCGCAGCCTTGACTGCCTCCTGCCCACTCCCATAGCTTTCCGACGAAGCAAACAGCCGCAGCTCACCAGCCTTTTCAATCTGTGTCAGCATCGCGACATCCCTTGACTTAACCGCCAGCAGCACCACATAGGGCAGACCGCTGCTGTTAGGATCCGCAATGGAAAGACCCTGCGCATCCTTCACACTCAAAATGCGCACATGTTCAAGTAGCGCACCGCTCACCATGGTCCCGTCCCTTCCTGTCACCGTACCAAACACATCCACATACATTCCCGCAGCCGGACTTCCGCCCGCCCTGGTCAGATCTACCGCCAGCGAATAGGCAGACTGCCCCTCCCGCAGCAGTGTTGCCGGATAATCCGGAAGCTCACTTTCCTCAAAGAGCATCGTCCTGTAGAATGGCGATCCGGCCGGTATCATCCCCGCAATCTCCGTATAGCGGCCGATGATTTCCTCCTTCTGTGTACATGCATATTCCATCAGGTAGGCCTGCGGCACCTGCATCTCCAGAAGATCCGCCTCCTCAATTTTGGTGCGGGGTGGAATATCCCGCGCCGCCACAAAGGTAGTCACAAGTTCCATCTTCTTTTCCGCCAGCATTCCAACCGCCTGATGCAGCGTCAGAAGAAGAGCCAGCGACAAAGCAACGACACCAAACACCTTTCTTACAATATCCATCTTCATAAACACAATGCCTCCACGATTCCATAGACAGAAAAAGGCCGGATTCCGAAGAACCCGACCCTGTTTCCTTTTTCAGATCACCGGCAGATTACGCCTGCTTCGGATGATCCTTGAGCCACTGCTTGATTTCAGCCTTCTTTTCAGGCTTCGAAGGCTTGCACTTTTCGATGTCGCCCGTACCGTCTGCAAGCGCAGCCGCCATACCGGCGCAGCCCGGATAGCCGCAGCCGCCGCAGTTATATCCCGGCAGCATCGCGAGAAGATCCTGTTCCCGCGTATCTACTTCCACATGGAACTTTACGGACGCAAAGCCAAGGATCAGGCCGCACACACCGCCAAGTACCAGCATCATCAATGCCGCTTTCAGCATACTGTTTCTCCTTTGTTTTCCTTCTTCGCATCGGACTGACGCACAGCGCAATCCGCAATACCGCACCCCTTGCAGTCAGGCTTCAGATTCTCACAGCCCTCCGGCACCGGCGTACGATGATTCTTCACTGTCAGAAACCCTGCCAGACCAGCCAGCACAGCTCCGATCAATAAAGCATAAAGTCCGCTCATTACGCAATGCCTGCGAAAGCCGAGAACGCTACCGCCAGAATCGCCGCCACAACGAAGGCAATCGGATTGCCCTTGAATGCACGCGGAATATCATTGCCGGCCAGACGTTCACGGATGGTCGCGAACAGAACCAGCACAAGCATGAATCCCAGCGGAACCGCAATCGAATTCACCATCGTCTGAATCAGATTGTATTCCTGCGAAATGTTATCGAGAGCCACATACAGAACCGCGCAGTTCGTCGTAATCAGCGGCAGATAAATGCCGAGCGACTTATACAGCGACGGGCTCTGCTTCTTGATGAACATCTCAACAAACTGAACGAACGACGCAATCAGAAGAATGAAGCAGATCAACTTCATATACGTAATGTCCAGCGGTACCAGGACATAGTAGTACAGAAGCCACGAAAGTACCGAAGCACCGAAGATAACGAAGATAACGGCAAGTCCCATGCCGATGGCAGAGGACAGCTTCGTCGAAACTCCCATGAACGGGCACATACCGATGAAGCGCGCCAGAATGATGTTGTTTACCAGAACACCGCTGATGAACAGCGTAAACAGAGATGCTGCTGTCATGCCTTAGCCCCCTTGGCAGCCGCTGCCTTCTTGGCTGCCTCAATCTTGGCAGCCTTCGCAGCTGCTTCTTCCTTGTCCGCATCCTTGTTCTTGATGGTAGCGACAACTGCCGCCAAAACTGCGAACGTCAGGAACGCGCCGGTCTGACTCGTAAATACCGGAATCGTGTAGGCATCCGGAATCAGACGAAGCGAGAAGATCGTTGCCTGCGTAAACGGATTGCTCATGGAAAGAACACCAGTACCCAGAATCTGACGGATGATGCTCATCGCCAGCAGCGAGCACGTATACGCAAGACCCATCATGAAGCCGTCACGCGCACTTTCCGCAACATTGTGGTTGCACGCATACGCTTCCGCACGGCCCAGAATAATGCAGTTTACAACAATCAGATCAACGAAGGCACCCAGCGTCGAGAACAGCGTCGGCATATATGCCTGCATCAGCAGCTCAACGATGGTAACCAGGGTCGCAATGATCACGATGTAAACCGGAATATGAATCTCGTCCGGCGTAATCTTTGCAATCAGAGAAATCACAACATTGGAAAGCACCAGAATCACAATAACGGCCATGCCCATACCGATCGCATTGTCCAGCGCCGTCGTAATGCCCAGCGTCGAGCAGATGCCCAGGTACAGCCCGAAGACCGGATTGTTCACAATGAGCTCTTTGCCAAAGCTCATCTTCTTCTTAGATTCGCTCATATCCGTCCTCCTCAATTCAGCTGCGCAAACACAGCTTCAGCCGCCGCAACACCCTTGCGGATGGCTGTCGTCGTCAGCGTCGCACCCGAGAGAAGCGGCGCATCTTCCGTAGCCGTAATCTGCGAAATCTGCGAAACGTAATCATCCTCAAAGGCACGTGCACCGATGCCCGGCGACTCACTCTGCTCAACAGCAGTAAATCCGCCGCACGTACCATCGTTATTGAACGCAATCATGAACGTGAAACCGTTGGAGTTGTAGCCCATGCCGGAAACCTTGAACACATAGCCCTTGCCTTCCGCCTGGAACACACTCTGCACAAGTCCCGTATCATCCTTGAAGTTGGTCACTTCCGTGAACTCAGCACCCGGATAGATCTTATCCAGATTTTCCTTCTCAGCCGCCAGCGAACGCTCCGCAATTACCGGCGCCGTCAGACTGTTGACAACCGCAAGCAGTAATCCGCAGATCGCACACAGAACGCCAAGAAGAACGACCTTATATCCTGTCGAATCCTTTTTCATCGTTCAGCCTCCTCACTCAGCCGCAGCCTTCAGAGCCGCCTGCGCCATCGCCTTCACAGCCGTCGACGTATAGGTAGCACCGGACGTACCATCGATGCTCGAATCAAGCGTCGCACCGACGAATTCATCCAGACCGCCATCTGCGAAGTAGTTATCACCGATACCATCGCCGTTGTCACCGCCGGCAAGATCCGTAAAGCTTGTGATCGCACCGTTTTCAACGGCGATTGTCGCCGTCAGCTCACCATTGAAACCCTTGGCTGTTACAGCATAGGTTCCATCGCCGTTGGCAGTTGCCGTTGCCTTGGCCGAGGAAAGATCCTCACTGCCAAGCGTCGCAGCACCTGTATCACCGCCGGCCGCAGCCTTGAGAGCTGCCTGCGCCATTGCCTTCACTGCCGTTGACGTATAGGTAGCACCGGACGTACCATCGATGCTCGAATCAAGCGTCGCCCCGACGAATCCATCCAGACCGCCATCCGCGAAGTAGTTATCACCGATACCATCGCCATCGTCTCCGCCGGCAAGATCCGTAAAGCTTGTGATCGCACCGTTTTCAACGCCGATCGTAGCCGTCAGCTCACCATTGAAGCCCTTGGCCGTCACAGCATAGGTACCGTCACCGTTATCCGTTGCCACTGCATTGGCGGAAGAGAGATCCTCCGTTCCAAGCGTCGCAGCAGAAGCAGAGGATGAAGCTGCAGCCCCGCTCATATCTTCGCCGCTGGCAGCACGAAGAGCCGCCTGCGCCATACCATTGACAGCCTTCGACGTGAACGTTGCACCGGAAATCGAATCCACTTCCGAATCCAGCGTCACACCCTGATATTTATCCAGATAGCCGTCCGTGAAGAAATCGTCACCAATGCCATCACCGTTGTCACTGCCGGAAAGATCCGTATAGCTGGTGATCGCACCGTTTTCAACGCCGATCGTCGCCGTCAGCTCACCGCCGAACCCCTTGGCCGAAACAGAGTACGTACCATCCCCGTTGTCGGTAGCCGTCGGATTTGCGGAAGAATAATCCGCATCGCCCAGCACCTCGGAAGCCGATGATGAAGAAGCAGAGGACGAAGAACCGGCAGAAGCTGCCGCCGGCTCCTTATGCGAGCAGGTGAAGCCGATCGCAAACATCAGTGCCAGCAGAACAACCAGCGTGCACCATACCTTCTTTGCAAACTTCTTCGCATCGCGAATCTGGTTGCCGTCGAACATCTTGTCAATTGCCGGCGTCAGCGCATTCATAAGAAGAATCGAGAACAGCACTCCATCCGCAAGATTGGAACGCAGACGGAACAGAAGTGTCAGACTTGCAGCACCGGCTGCAAACACAACACGTCCCGGCAGCGTAACCGGCGAAGTGACCGGATCCGTCAACATGAATACGGCTCCAAACAGAACACCACCCGTCAGAACCTGGATCAGACCCAGCGAAGCCGAAGCACCACGCGTCAGGCCGATAAGCGTACCTTCCACAAAAATCGTCGCAACATAGACAACACTCGTCTGCCAGTCAATGTCCTTGCGCATCACAAGGAACACGAAGCACAGAATCAGAAGAATTGCACAGGTGCTTCCGATCGTCGAGGGATAGTTGCCCGTAAACAGCGCACCGATCGTCGGCAGCGACCCAAGATCCTCGGCCGTCATCAGCCAGCCGTAGGAGTTTGCCGTCACCGTCGGCGTGGCGCTTGTAACGAAGTCAGCACTCTGTGTCGAGGCGAAGTTCGTCATCAGCAGCGCCTCACCAAAGGCTGCCGGATTGAAGATATTCTGACCGAAGCCGCCGAACACCATCTTACCGAAGATGATGGCAATCGCCGTGCAGACGATCATCGCATAATAGCTTGTCTTGACCGGAGAGATCAGCACCAGAATCAGTGCTGTCACCCAGGAATAGTTGCTCAGGATTGATGCCTTGACATCCTGCTTCATCGCCTTGAACCACAGCGCGTCAACGACAAGAGCCGTAACAACCGCTGCACAGGTCAGGCCGATGACCCGCAGACCATAGGCAGAACCATAAGCGTTGAAATACCATACCGCCGCAAACACCGTGACTGCCAGCAGACACAGAGTCAGATCCCGCATGATGGAAGAAGTGCTCTGGGACGACCGGTAGTTCGGCGAGGCCTTAAAACTCAGCTTCATCTCTGTTTCCTCCCTCTCACTTCTTGGTTACCAGAGCCATATAGCGCTTCGCTCTGACAACACCTTCCGTCACGCCGATCTTCGACGGGCAGATATAGCTGCAAAGACCGCACTGGATGCAGCTGTTGACATCGAGCTTCTTCAGATCCTCGATGTTCTTGGTCTTTTCGGCAAAGTTGATCCGAACCGGCTCCAGACCGGCCGGGCAGACTTCCGTGCACTTGCCGCACCGCAGGCACTTCACTTCCTGCAGCGGCTTGTTCTCAAGAACCGTGAGACCGTTATTGGAAAGACCGATCACGAACTGATCATTCGGAACCGTGGAACCCATCATCGGGCCGCCGGCAATGATCAGGCAATCATCCTTCGTATAGCCTCCGCATGCCTTGACAGCTTCCACCGCCGGCGTACCGATCGTGATCAGCACATTGTGCGGATCCTTCACCGCATCGCCGGAAACCGTAACCATCTTTTTGGTGATCGGAGCACCGTTGACCAGCGCATTGCCAAGCGCAATGGCCGTCGACACGTTATTCAGAGCACATCCAGCCTCTGCCGGCAGACGGTCATACCGCTTGCCCGTCAGCTGATACACCAGCGTACGCTCCCATCCCATCGGATACAGATCTTCCATCGGCGCAACTTCAACCGTCGTACCTTCGAACAGCTTCTTCAGAGCTTCGACATCCTTCGTCCAGTGTGCCTTGATCGCAACCTTGGTCTTTGGATTGCCGGCCAGCTTCTGCAGCGCCAGCACACCGACCTTGAGCAGATCCAGATGCGCACGCGTATTGGCAAGGTCTGCCGTCAGATACGGCTCGCATTCAACATCATTAATAATAAGGAGATCAATCCCATCGACCTTCGTATATTTGTTGAATGTCGGGAACCCGGCGCCACCAAGACCGGCCATACCAGCCTCCTTGACAAAGTTCAGCAGCTCCTCACGCGTCGCTTTCTCCCAGTCAAACGGAGCAAAGGCACGTACCGTCTCCTGCTTGTGATCATTCTTGATGTGCAGATGATCCACCGGCTTCAGTCCGGAAGACATGCGTTTCTCAACGCCGACAACCGTTCCGGAAACAGGTGAGAACACCGGTACATACCAGAATGCACTGGTCGGCTCGCCAATCTTCTGGCCAGCTTTGACCGTATCCCCCGCAGCTACCAGCGGCTTGCACTCAGCACGGCCGTTGACCAGCGGAACATAAAGGTCATCTGGTTCAGGCAGTGTCAGGACTTCCTTGTCGCAGGTCAGGTCCTTATGCCCGTTCAGATGCTCATGCATCGGTCCGGTTAAAAATGACATACTATCCAACCCCTTCCTTCTAAACGCAATGATTATATCATCAAACTGTATTCTTTCCCGTTTTTTCACAAATGAGAACACCAGTTTCCGGAAGAAAAATTCAACGCATTCAAAAGACGGCATTCGCGATCTTTTCTGTGCCATAAAATATGGCAGAAAAGGTATCCTGTTTCCATCCCGTACCCCCTCTTTGGCAGTAGACGAACAGGCCGCCATTGTTATAATAGGGAAGCTATGAAAACAAAAACATTGATTTCGGCCGCTCTTGCGGCTGTACTGTTGACCGGATGCGCAGGCGCCTCCACCCAGTCCACGGCTTCTGCCGCCACCGCATCTGCACAGACGCAGTCATCCTACGCGAACTCGTGTCTTGACTGTGGCTTCGACACGGTCTTCTCACTGCGCGTTTACGACGTCAGCCAGGATGAATTCAACACTTCCTATCAGGAGGCGGCGGATCTCTTCACTTACTACAACAATCTCTTCGACATTTACAACAACTACGACGGGCTCAACAACCTGAAGACGATCAACGATAATGCCGGTATTGCGCCGGTCAAGGTCGATCCGGTCGTCATCGAGCTGCTGCAGAAGGCAAAGGAGTTCTATGACCTCAGCGGGGGCGAATTCGACATTACCCAGGGTGCCCTTCTCAGCGTCTGGCACAAGTACCGGGAAGAAGGCATGACAGCCAACGAAAACGGCAGCTATGGCAAGGTACCTCCCGAAAGCGAGCTGCAGGAAGCCGCCACCCACCATGGCTGGGATGCCGTTGAAATCGACGAAGAAAACAGCACCGTATACATTACGGATCCGGATGTTTCTCTCGACGTCGGCGGCATTGCCAAGGGCTTTGCGACCGAAAAGATCGCCGCAAAGCTTGCCGAAGACGGCACGAAGACAGCTGCCGTCAACGCCGGCGGAAATGTGCGTACGCTCGGCATCAAGTCCGATGGAACACCATGGCGCATCGGCATCCAGAATCCTTCGGGAAGCGGAAGCCTCTTCGTCATTGATTCGAACACGGAAGGCTCCTTTGTCACATCAGGCGACTATGAACGTGCCTATACGGCAGACGACGGTGTAACCTATTCCCACATCATTGATCCCAAAACCCTGTTTCCGGCAACGTATTATCATTCCGTTTCCATCATTACCAGGGATTCGGGAACGGCGGACTGCCTCAGTACGACCCTGTTTACCATGGATTATGACGAAGGTGTTCAGCTGATCAATGACTATAAGGCTGCCCATCCCGATGAAACGCTTGAAGTTGTCTGGATCATGGACAAGGACAAGGCGCCCGATGACGCCGAATATAAAAAGGATGTAGGCAGCTATACTGTTGTCTACACCGCAGGCCTTGATGGGGCCATCAACTGGATTGAATGATCAACGATTGAACAATTATCTCTGACCGGACCGGTATGAAACCGGTCCGGTTTTCTTTATGTATCTTCAGGCCGGCCACTCTTTGCCATCCGCCGGCATCTTATGGAAGTAAGCAACGATGAACGGGACGCAGATCAGTGCCGAAATCATCTCCGACCATGCGCTTGCATGTTCCAGACCGCCCAGGCCGAAGAACGTGTTGCAGATCCAGATCGCCGGCATCAGTACAAGACCCGAGCGCAGCGCCGCAAGAAAGCTGGCCGCCTTCCCCTGACCCGTACTCTGAAACAGCATGTTTCCATACATCGTCGTCGGCATCAGGCAGAGAACCGCCGACTGGGCATGCAGCGTCGGAATGCCGATCGCAAGAACATCCGGATCGTCGCGGAACATGCCGATCAGTGATCCGGCATTGAAATAACCGATCACGCCAAGCACAGCCATGATCATCGTCCCCATGATCATCGTAAAGCGGAACGCATCTCTGACACGGGTATACTTCCTGGCACCAAAGTTGAACGCCGACACCGGCTGCAGACCCTGGCCGATGCCGATCGCAATGCAGAAGAGGAACTGAACGATGCGGTTCGAGATCGAGATGGCCGCAATCGCCGCATCACCATAGAGACCTGCCGTCTGATTCAGCACCATCATCGAAATGGAGTTCAGGCCCTGGCGGACAAGAGAGGGAGCCCCAC
Organism: Galactobacillus timonensis; assembly: GCF_900240265.1. Taxonomy (NCBI): domain Bacteria; kingdom Bacillati; phylum Bacillota; class Erysipelotrichia; order Erysipelotrichales; family Erysipelotrichaceae; genus Galactobacillus; species Galactobacillus timonensis. Next base: position 47,821 of record NZ_LT964741.1, on the reverse strand, counting down.
ACGAGAAGATGTTCGAAAAAACAACTGGACGCTTCGAAATATCCTTGACGGCAAAGGCACTCTGCGTCTTTCCCCGCAGAAACGGCAGCGCAAGAATGAACATCGAAATGTACTGCGTCACTGCCGTCGAAATACCAGCTCCCCAGATGCCCATATGGAACACGCGGATCAGCAGCGCATCGCCGAAGATGTTCAGAATGCCGCCGGCAGTGAGGCCGAACATTGCAAAGACTGCCTTTCCTTCATAGCGAAGAATGTTGTTCATTACACAACTTGATGTCATCGCCGGACCGGCAAGCAAAATCCACAGTGCATACTGCCGCGCATACGGAAGAATCGTATCCGTACTGCCGAGCAGGCGCATCAAAGGATCCATGAACACCAGGCCCACAACCATCACCAGCGCACCCGCCAGAATCGAATAATAGAAGCTTGTCGAAGCATATTCCCGCGCTTCCCGGATGTTGCGTGAGCCAAGATGACGCGAAATGTTACTGCCGGCCCCATGGCCGAACATGAAGCCGAACGCCTGCAGAATCGACATCAGACCGGCAACGACACCGGTCGCCGCGGATTGCGACGTGCCCAGGCCGCTGACAAAATATGTATCGGCCAGATTATAGATGGACGTCACCAGCATCGAAATGATCGTCGGAATGCTCAGACCGATAATCAGGCGGGATACCTTCGTCTCCGTCATCTTCCGATACTGTGCTTCCGCCTGTGCATTCTCCACCATAAAAAAAGACCCCTTTTCAGGAGTCCATTGTAACGCACAGCTTCAGAAAATCAGAGCGGCTTCCGTTCCCTGTCGATCGTCACTTCTTCGCCGCAGGTCGGGCACTTGAACGACGTCGTCTTGCCATCATCCAGTACATAGAACATGCTGCCGCACTTCGGGCAGGTCAGCTTGAAGGCAAACATGCCAACCGCATAATCCATGCGCGTATCATCAACCAGTTCTACGCGGCCATCATCCGTATTGCCCAGGACTACATAGCGCGTCCCGTCGATGGTGATCTTATCAAAATCCTTCATCTTTCTTCTCCAAGTCTTCTCTTCTTACTTCTCGTAGCCCGGCTTGCCAAGCAGATGGAACATGTTGCGCTTATAGATTTCAACACCCGGCTGATTGAACGGGTTGATGTCCAGCATGTAGCAGGTCATTGCACATGCCAGGAAGAAGAAATAGCACATATAGCCGAACGTATATTCCTTCATGTCATCCAGCGTAATCATCAGGTTCGGAACATGGCCGTCCTCTACATGAGCCTGCAGCGTACCTTCCTGCGCCATCTTGTTGACCCAGTCCAGATCCTTTCCGGACAGATAGTTCATCTGATCGAAGTTTGCAGGATCATCCGGAATCGTCAGATTCTCCGTCGGATGATTGACCTTGATGCCTGTTTCAAACAGCAGCTTGTTGCCCTGCTGAATGAACTGTCCCATCGAATGCAGATCGGTTGAGAACGTTACGGAATCCGGCAGAATGCCCTTGCCGTCCTTGCCTTCCGACTCGCCGAACAGCTGCTTCCACCACTCGCCGACAAGACGCATCTGCGGCTCATAGGTCACAAACATTTCAACGTTATAGCCCTGATTCTGAAGAATGCGGCGTGTTACGCCATACCGGTAGGCCGGATTCTTCTTCAGATCATCGGTGTCCAGATCCTTGTAGGCTGCTGCAAAGCCTTCCATCACCTTGTTGATGTCAATGCCGGCCAGCGCCATCGGTACCAGACCGACTGCCGAAAGAACCGAATAACGGCCGCCGATATCATCCGGAACTACGAATTCTTCATAGCCCTCCTGATCGGCCAGTGCTTTCAGTGTCCCCTTGGCCCGGTCCGTCGTCACAACGATCCGCCACTTGCACTCTTCCTTGCCGTACTTCTTCTCCATGAACTCCCGGAGCATACGGAAGGCAAGCGCCGTCTCCGTCGTCGTACCGGATTTCGATACAACGTCCAGCACGACCGACTTGTTCTCGATATGCTTCAGAATCTGGGACATATAGGTGCTCGAGAATGTGTTGCCCGTAAACAACACTTCCGGTCCCTCTTCCGGATACAGGCCGCGGATCATATCGATCGCAGCGGCAGCACCAAGATAGGAACCGCCGATGCCGCAGACAATCAGCGTATCATACTTGCCCTTCAGCTTTGCCGCGAGCTGCTGAATTCTGTCGAACTCTTCCTTGTTGTAATCCCTGGGAAGGTCAACCCAGCCAAGAAAATCATTTCCCGCACCGGTCTTCTCATGGATCATGTGGTGGATGCGCGTCACATCCGACTGATAGGAGAGGATATCCTCTTTCAGGAACCCGTGTTCTGCATCAAAGCTAATCATTTGTTTTTTCCTCCTGTTCCGCTTCTTCAACCCATCCCTCCAGATGGGAGGCAATGGTCGTAAATCCCAGTTTCATCGGCGGCAATACTGCCTTGCGGTACTGCGGCCGCCTTCTTCCGCGCGGACGGCCCGGATGAAGCGCCTTCAAGGACAGCCGCGCCTGATGGGTACGCGGATCAAAGTCGATGATCTTTACCTGAACCGTATCACCGACATTCACATAGCGCGAAATGTCGCGCACATAGCCATCGGAAATTTCCGAGATATGAATCAGTCCGCTGGTATGCGGATCCAGAGCAACAAAGGCACCATACGGCTGAATCCCTGTCACTTTTCCTTCCACAATCTGACCGACCTGATACATATTCGCTTACGACCGCTTCCGAGGCTCATTTTATCACGGCTTTACAAGCCTATGCTAAAATGCTTGGAAGAATATGGAGGGATCTATGAGTCGTGAACTGTTTCCATTCTGGTCAGCAATTCTGGCTGCAGCGCTCGCCCAGCTGCTGAAGCCGATCACATATTATGCGGTACATAAAGAATGGTCCTGGAGCCATTGCAAAGACTCCGGAGGCATGCCCTCATCGCACACTGCCATGGTCACCGCTCTGGCCGTTTCCGTCGGCCTGCAGGAAGGCTTCTCTTCCCTTCTGTTCGCAGTCACCTTCACCTTCTCCTGCATCGTCATCTATGACGCGGCGAATGTGAGGTATTACAGTGGACAAAACGCGAGAGTTACGCAACAATTAGTCAAAGATGTTCAGAAGCTCAGCAACAACCAGCTGATCAACCCCATCTACAACATCAAGCTGAAGGATGTGCTCGGTCATCGCTGGGTTGAAGTATTCTGCGGAATGATCCTCGGCGCAGCAATCGCCCTGATCTTCCATTTCTGCATCTAGAAAAGAGGCATTCCATGAGTGAAGAAGTAAAGAACGAAGAAAAGAACGAGACGGAAGCAGCTGTATCCCCTGACCTTCTGGAGCGGATTGAAAAGACCATTAACAAGATTCGTCCGTATATTCAGGCCGATGGCGGCGACGTTCAGCTGGTCGACTACAAGGACGGCGTCGTAACCGTACGCATGCTCGGGGCGTGTGCCGGCTGTATCGCCATTGATACAACCCTGACCCAGGGCGTTCAGGCAATCCTGATGGATGAAATTCCGGAAGTCAAGGAAGTCAAGATGGAAGAGCCCGACCTCAACGCTACGCCGGACAGCTATTCCTGGTATTGAGATATTGAACTGTTCCCCTGCCGAGTGCAGGGGTTTTCTTTTCCTGCCTTATGAAAACTGCGGATTTCTCCGCAGCCTGCCAAAGATAAATAAGGATGATTGCAAAAGCGAAGCCGATATCTTAATACCGGGCATGAAAATCCAGCAGACCCATCATCGTAAACACAACAAGCGAGCAGGCAAGAATACCGGTTCCGATTCCCATAGATTTTCCTCCTGCCTATATATAAGCAGACAAGTATAAAATTCCCGTTCAGAAATCATTAACTTTCTCTAAAGTTTTCTTCAGACAAGATGCAATATCTGCAATGATTTCTGAACCGCAGAAAAAACCGCCCGCCGGCGGTTTTTTCATCCTGTATGAAGTGAACTACTCGGCTACAAGTAACCGAGCTTCAAAGTGGCACAAGCCACTTTTCTTTTTTCCTGTGTTTCCAGACTGTTAGGAATGTTTACGTATCTCACAGTTACCCATGAGGCGCGATGCATTCTGCTGTAGGTATTCTGCATGGTCTTGTGTTCTCCATGCAGTGATTTCAGGCTATCCCCGCTGTCCCAGCGGTTGTTATTACTCATATTTTCAGCATGTGCAGTAGATNTCACAGTTACCCATGAGGCGCGATGCATTCTGCTGTAGGTATTCTGCATGGTCTTGTGTTCTCCATGCAGTGATTTCAGGCTATCCCCGCTGTCCCAGCGGTTGTTATTACTCATATTTTCAGCATGTGCAGTAGATCCGCACCGCTTCATCTCTAATATTCAGTGCTGCATTTTCATCACGGTCATGAGGATGTCCGCAGTTAGGGCATGTCCACTCACGTACAGATAAATCTTTTGTGAGTTTGTGCAATGTCCCGCATTCATGGCACATCTGGCTGCTTGGAAAAAGCTTTCCAACTTTGATGATGCGTTTTCCAGCCCTCTGTGCTTTATAAGCAAGCATGCGGGTAAACATCTCCCAGCCTTTATCCCCAACAGATTTGCCGAAGTTCAGCGACTGTGACATTGCCTTCATATTCAGATCCTCTACTCCAACAATGTCGTAGGTATCCACCAACTGTCTTGACAGCTTATGCAATGCATCGCTGCGCTGATGCTTGGCTTTCGCACACAGCTTTGCGACTTTTACCCGCTGCTTATGATAGTTGGAAGATCCTTTCTTCATATGAGACAGTTTTCTCTGCTCTTTGGCAATTCTGTCCTGCATATCATGATATGGTTTGCCATAATCGATATGCTTACCGTTGGAATCGACATAAAAGTTGTGCATGGACATATCCAGCCCGATTGCATTGTCTGGATCAATGTCATGGTGTATCTCTTCATGCGGCACTTCGTACAGGAGCGAAAAATAGTATTTGCCATCAGGCTCATGCGTGACGGTAACAGACTTCAGTATACCGTCTGCTGGCACCGCACGATGTGCTCTGACTTTAATCTCTCCGCCAATCTTGGGAAGGGTGAGAAAGCCGGCTTTTCTTTTGCCCATCCGAAAACGCAGATTGGTTGCGTCTTTGGAGGCAATATTTGTTGTGTATGAATCGTAATGATCCGCTTTTCTTTTGAACTTTGGATAGGCAGATTTGCCATTGAAGAAGTTGTCGAATGCTCTATTAAGATGTAGATGCACGTTTGCAAGCGCAAGGGAATCGGCCTCCTTCAGCCATGGGCAGCACGACAGACGTTTATACCATGCAGGCGTCAGATTTAATGACTCACCTGTCTGCTTATAGCATGCAGATCGATCATATAGCATGCGATTATACAGCCATCTGCAGGCGCCAAGCGTCTGGTTCAACGAATCCTTTTGAGCGGATGTCGGCATGCCGCAAAAACGCAGTGCAATGCGATCAACATTTGCAGAGGCACACTGCCCAGGTTTTCTTTTCTTTGCATTTGTGCCATTCGACATACCTGCCGCTCCTTTCCAGTTAGCGTTGAACGTTCTGCTGATGGGCAATATAGCGTTTTACGTTTTCTTCGCTTGTAGATCCTATCGTTTCAATGAAATAAGATCCGTTCCACAGCTGGCCTCTCCATAATTGGTTTCTGAGCTCAGGATACAATTTGAACAGGCGCAGACCTGATGTCCCCTTCAGGTGCTTGACAATAAATGTAATTGACAGCTTTGGAGGAGCGGTCACAAAGCAATGCACATGATCTGCTTCACCAACCTCACACTGGTCGAGTGAGAAGCCATTCTCCACAGCCACGTCGTGTAAGATCTGCTGCAATGACTTCTCAATATCAGGCGTCAGTACCTTACGCCGGTATTTGACACACCAGACAATGTGATAGTGGATGTTGTATACACAGGTACGCGCATGTATATACTTGTCGTCGTTCATACATATAGTATATCGTAAAAGCTCATAAATATCAATGTATCTGGTTATTATTTGACATTACATATAGTATTAAAAATGCCCGATTCATCTCCCATACAAGTAAGGGAGAATTCTCGGGCTAATTCTTAAAGATAGATGTAGCCGATGCAGCCATCATAGGTTTTCGAAATCCAGCCCTCATGATAGCGGCCAAGATAATTGCCTTCCTTGACGTAGATCATATCGCCGTCTACCGCTGTCACAAAAGCGACGTGATGAGAATTGACGTAGATCGAATTGACGGCAGGCTCACTGCCGGTCGAATAGCCAAGTGCCTGTGCTGCCGCAAGCCAGTTGCCCGCATTGCCGGGGAACCATGGCAGTGAAATGCCAAGCGTCTCATAAACCAGCTGCCAGCAACCCCAGGTGCAGTTCGCCCAGCCGCCATAATACGGATTTTTTCCTCCCGTCGTATCCGGCGTCGAGTAGCCGGCGATCGGCTTGACAGTGCTGCTGGTACTTGAACTGTTCGTACTGCCGGAATCCGGGGAAGCTGTTGCCTGAGCTGCCGTCTGAGAAGCAGCCGCCTTCTCAAGAAGCGCATTGAGATCGTCGTTGGTCGCATTCATCTGCGTCATGTACGTATCCTTGATCAACTGCGTCTGATACTGTGCCGCAAGCAGTGAAGCCTGCTGGCTGTCAAGGGCTTCCATACCGGTGGAAAGATTGTCCTGCGTCTCCTTCAACTGATCCATCTGCGTCTGCAGAGATTCCTGCATCGTATTCAGATCGCTGACCGCCGTATCCAGCTCCTCCAGCGTCGTGTCATCATGTTCCGAAATGTCCGCAAGACCATTGAGGATCCGCACAAGATCCGTCAGCGACCTCGTCCCGGTCAGCACATCAAAGTAGGAATTGAGGCGCATCGTCTCCTGCTGCTGTTCCATGCGGGTCGCAACCTTCTGTTTCAGCTCATCGATTTCCGTCTGTTTCTGATCGATCTGAACCTGAGCCGCATCAATCTGTGATTGCAGGTCTTCCGCCTGCGTATTGAGACTTGAAATCTGGCTCTGCAGATCGCTGATCATATCGTTCAGCGACGAAATCTGGGTACTGTAGTCCGACAGCTGCGTCGCATAGGACTCTACATTTTTTTCAATGTCCGCCTTCTTTGCGTTGGCCGCATCAATCTGTGCCTTCAGCGAACTGTTATTGGAAGCAACATAACTGATATAGGCAGAACAGGAGGCCTGCTGCTCGGAAGTCAGATTCTCGGTCTGCGTACACAGCTTGTTCCAGTAATCGGTATCCGTATAATCCGGGTCCTCCGCATGCACCGGTGTAAGTGCCAGTGCCATGGACGAAACAGCTGCGCAGATCACAATTGTCGATTTTTTCAGCATGGTAAACATTATAACGGACAAATTATGTGAATTTGTCAAATGAGTTTTCTTTCTTCACAATTCCACAATCAGGATTGCGCCCGTGTACCTGTAAATCCAAAACTGGGCAGTCTCATCGCATATGTTTGAAAGCATTCGCTAACCGAAAAATTTGTAGATATCCCCGATATTTTTCACTTTCCGATCGAAATTCGGAATTTTTTATCGCTTTCATGAATATTTTTTCATTGTTTTATTAGAAAACAGCATTTTCATAATTTTCTGAATAATTTTTCATTGACCAGTTCCGCGATTCGATTTATAAACGAAAACAAGAAAGAGGAAAGATAACATGGAAGCACCGTTTGAAGAATTTGGATCACTCGTGTTCGATGAAAAAGAGATGCGGGAACGCCTGCCGAAGCCGGTCTACACATCGTGGAAGAAGACTGTCGCCAACGAGGGCGCACTGGACCGCACCACTGCCGATGCCATCGCTCATGCCATGAAACGCTGGGCTCTGGAGCATGGCGCAACGCACTATACCCACTGGTTCCAGCCGCTGACCGGAGCTACAGCTGAGAAGCACAATGCCTTCGTTGATCCGGGACCTGATGGCGAAGCCATTACTCATTTCTCCGGCAAGAATCTGATCAAGGATGAACCGGATGCGTCCAGCTTCCCGTCCGGCGGCCTGCGTGCAACCTTTGAAGCCCGCGGCTATACCTATTGGGACGTAACGTCGCCTGTCTTCATCAAGGACGGTACCATGTGCATTCCGACGATCTTCGTCTCCTACACTGGCGAATCGCTGGACCGCAAGAGCCCGCTGCTGAAGTCCGTCAAGGCACTCAGCGCCGCAGCTACCGAAGTTGTCAACCTGCTTGGTGACAAGGATGTCAAGTTCTGCAACTCCTATGTCGGTCTGGAACAGGAATATTTCCTGATCCGTAAAGAAGACTACGAAAAGCGGGCCGACCTCAAGATGACCGGCCGCACCCTGTGCGGAGCACCGGCTGCCAAGGGACAGGAACTGAGCGACCATTACTTCGGCGCCATTCCTACCAGCGTTGGCGAATTCATGAAGGATGTAAACAAGGAGCTGTGGAAGCTCGGCATCTTCGCCAAGACCGAACACAATGAAGTTGCTCCGGGACAGTTCGAGCTCGCTCCGGATTACGCTTCCTGCAATATGGCAGTTGATCAGAACCAGCTGACCATGGACATTCTCAAGCGCGAAGCCGAGAAACATGACCTGGCATGCCTGCTTGCGGAGAAGCCGTTTGACGGCATTAACGGATCGGGCAAGCACAACAACTGGTCCATCATGACCGATGACGGGCAGAACCTGTTCGCTCCGGGTGACAAGCCTTCCGAAAACATCCGCTTCCTCGTCTTCCTGTGTGCCTTCATCAAGGCTGTTGATGACAATGCTCTGCTGCTTCGCATGAGCGCAAGCTCCCCGGGCAACGACCACCGTCTTGGTGCCAACGAAGCTCCGCCTGCAATCATTTCCATTTACCTGGGCTCCTATATTGAGGATCAGCTCAAGGATCTGATGGAAGACAAGCCGGGCAAATCTGCCGATGACGCTGTCCCTGACTTTACGCCGATCAGCGGTCTCGCCTACATTCCGCATGACAACTCCGACCGCAACCGTACATCGCCGGTCGCCTTCACCGGCAACCGTTTCGAGTTCCGTATGCTCGGTTCTTCGATGAGTGCAGCTCTGGTCAACACGGTCATGAATACAGTCATGGCCGATGCCCTGAACGATATTGCCAAACAGCTGGAAGGCATCAAGTATCTGCAGGATGTCCGCTCCAAGGCACTGGATATCTGCCGCGGCATCATCCGGGAACATTCCCGCATCCTCTTCTCGGGCGACGGTTATTCCGAAGCCTGGGTCAAGGAAGCTGAGAAGCGCGGCCTGCCGAATGTCCACTCCTTCATCGAATCCACCGAAGTACTGGCGGATCCCAAGACCGTCGACATGTTTACGAAGCTCGGCGTCTATACGAAGTCTGAGCTTGCCGCCCGCAAGGCCATCTATGCGGAGCAGTACATTTCGACCATCAGCATCGAGGTACGCACCCTCCTGGAAATGGTGCATCACCAGATTCTGCCGGCAATGACCGCGGATCTCAAGGATGCAGGTGAGGCAGCTGCAGCAGCCGGCACAGCGGCTCCGAAGTATCTGACCAAGCATGTCAGCGAGCTATCCAAGAGTATGGATGAACTGGTCAAGACGGCCGACAAGCTGGAAAAGGACTTCGCCGCTCTCTCCCGGAAGCCTGCCGATGGTGAAACGGGCAAAGAGTTCTATTACACCATCTGCCCGGAGATGGAAGCTGTCCGTGCAGTTCTTGATACCTATGAAGTTTACGCTTCCAGGAAAAACTATCCGCTTCCTACCTACGAAGACATGTTATTCTCCCTCTGATTCTCCCTCCTCCAGGATTTATCTTCGTCGTGTTCAGCACTCTGTTTCGGCAGAGTGCTGTTTTGTTTTATACTTTCTGTAGTCAGAAAGGATCTTCTCCAAATGGCAGACAAGAAAGAACTTCCCTTTGCAATTCTCGAAATACTGGAAACCTTTTCCGATGAAAATCATATTCTCTCCATTTCCGATATCATGTCCCATCTTGAAAAGTGCTACCACCTTAAGGCTGAGCGAAGAACGATCTATGCCAACATCGACCTTCTGCGCAGCTTTGGCTATGACATCAGTACATGGGACGAGCAGCACAAAGGCTACTACCTGCGTTCACGTATCTTCAGCCGTTCTGAAATTCTGATGCTGTGCAACGCTGTACACGCCTCTCATTTCATCAATCAGGATGAAAGCGAAGCCCTGATCAATAAGCTTCTTTCCTTTTTGAACCGGTACCAGCAGGATCTCTACCGCAGCAGCGTCTACATGCCCAATCCGCAGAAAACGGAAAATGAGGAGCTGATGACGACGATCGATCTCATCGCCCGGGCGGTCAGGGACGGGCATCCGGTTTCCTTCACCTATCTGAAGTATTCGATGGACAAGAAACTCGTCCCGCGACGTGAAGAGGATTACTGCATCGAACCCCGCGGCATCGTCTACGAAGAGTCACGTCCCTATGTCGTGGCAACGACAGAGGATCATGCGGATTTCTCACACTACCGTCTGGACCGTATGCGCTCAGTCCGCATCGACAAAGATACGGTTGTTCCTACGCTCAATGAAAAGCAGAGCCGGCAGTTCAAGGACATCTACAACTATGCGCGCTATAAGCTGTTCATGTACAGTGACGAAACGGTTTCCGCCCGCCTCGTCTGCCAGAACAGCTGTCTGAATCAGATCATCGATTTCTTTGGACCGGAGGAGCTGACACTGCACAAATATGATGACGATCACTTTGAAATCAGTGTCAAAGGTTCCAGGACAGGGTTGTTGATTTTCGCCCAGCAGTACATTGACAAGGTGGTCATCACCTATCCGGAAAGTCTGAAGGAAGAGATGAGGCAGCGCATCGAAAATGCACAAAAGGCTTATCAGCAGGCCAATTGAAAAGCACCTGTCCACAATCGAACAGGTGCTTTTTCATGCCTGAATATTCAAACGGTACTGCTTACTTCTTGACGTAAGCGGCAGCCGACTCACCGGCAATTCCGCCGAAGACAACGAAGTCAGCGACTGCGTTTCCGCCCAGACGGTTTGCGCCATGAACGCCGCCCGTAACTTCGCCGGCAGCGAACAGGCCCGGAATCACATTGCCATGAACGCCATCGAGAACTTCGCAGGAAGTATCAATGGTCAGACCGCCCATCGTATGATGGATGCCCGGCTGAACAAGGATTGCATAGTACGGAGCTGTATCCAGAGGATTTGCGAAGGATACACGGTTGAAATCCGGATCCGACTGGTTTGCAACACACTCATTCCACTTTTCCATCGTAGCTGCAAAGGTATCTGCCGGAACGCCCATCGCATCCGCCAGTTCCTCATACGTCGAACCGGTTACAGTATAGCCGGCGCTGATGTATCCGGCAATGACTGCCGAAGCATCTACCATCGCCTGGTCGATGACGAGCCATGCCTGACCGTCCGTCTGCTCGTTTTCAGCATTCGATACAGCATCACGCGTACCAACTTCATTAAAGAAGCGGTTGCCTTCCTTATTTACGAGGATTGCACCATCGCCGCGAAGACCTTCGGTAATCAGATGTGCATTGCCATCATCATCCACATGAACTGTCGGATGGAGCTGGATCTGATCCATATCAACCGTACCGGCACCGATCGCCTCAGCCATCGTAATGCCCTGGCCCTGTGCACCGGCAGCGTTGGTTGTGATGTAGCCCTTCAGTTCCGGATGGTTCTGGGCAACAACCATGTCGTTGTTGGCACCGAAGCCGCCCGTCGCAAGAATGACTGCCTTCGCATTAACCGTCACATTGCCGCCATCAGCCGTTGTCGCATGAACACCTGCAACATTGCCGTCCGAATCCGTCAGAATCTGATCTGCCGTCGTATTGTAGAGAATCTCAACGCCGCGATCCTCAACGTTCTTCTCAAGGATTGGAACAACATAGGCACCGACAGCCGTCGTCTTGCCCTGGTCATTGACCGGGCGATGAATACGCTTGACCGAAGCACCGCCGAACTGGCCGACATTGTGGAGCGTAGCACCGATGGACTCGAGCCAGTCAATCGCATCCGAGCTGTTCTCAGCCAGCGTCTTGACCAGTTCAATATCGTTGATGCCCTTGCCGCCGATCATCGTATCGAGCTCAAACAGCTCAACGGAATCGAAGTAGCCTTCCGGATTTGCCTGATAGTCAGCCCACTGCTTCTCAACCGTATCCGCAAGAGCCTGGATATCCGCATTGTCCGCATAGTTCTCACGAGCACTCTTCAGCGTCGCTTCAACACCTGCCGACTCATCGAACTCATTTTCATCCTGATAAACGGTCTTGGCTGCGTTCATACCGCCGGTGGAACGGACGGAGTTGCCGCCTGCCATGGCCTGAGACTCAAGAATCACAACGGAAGCACCTTCATCCGCCGCCTTGATCGCAGCCGTCATACCGGCACCGCCGGCACCGACGATGACGATATCAACATCCTTGGTCACATCTTCTGCAGCCGCTGCCGTAGAAGCTGCTGCCGTCTTGTAATCATCCGGATTCAGACCTGCCGACGTCAGAGCCGCAGCTGCCGCTTCCAGAATTGCATTGGAAGTAATGGTCGCACCCGATACTGTATCAACTGCGATCGATCCCGAAGATTTGATCTCGCCCGGCATCGTATCAATTGCCTTGGAGCCGATACCCTCGGTCTCGCCTGCACCGGTTGCCGTCGCATCAACGATCTTGCTGTCTTCCAGTGTCAGAGTTACTTCGACCGGATTCGATTCACCGCCCATACCGACAGCAGTGCCCGTAAATGTTCCGGAAACGCCTCCGTCAGCAGATGCACCTGCATTGCTGGAGCTGCCGCATCCAGGCAGAGTTCCCAGTCCAATTGCCGCCGCAAAGAGTACACCGACGAATGTACGTGAGAATCCCTTAGATTCAGATAAACTCATTCTCTTTCCCTCCTGCAGTTATCCCTTTGATTTCTGCGGAAATATCCTAACATACTTTGTACCCATCATTTCACAAAGCTTTCACATTTCTTCTGATATTGAGATATTCCCTGTTCTTTCAGTTAGATCCTCATTTGCACCAGGGGGGGTAGTCATAGGCTTATTGATTGACGGTTTTCGCCATCCGGTTCCGATATCGCACTTTTCCAGTTGCGCTTAGTGCCATGTTGAGAAATAAATCGGTCTTTTCATACCCGCGGTTTGCCTTGGACAGGATGAACCGGATCAGATTCACCAGGTCTTGAAGATCTTCTCTGTTGTATTCTCCATGCATGCGCATATATATTGCTTCAACTGAACATGAAGGTTGTCGATCTTGTCAAACGAATATTCTTCCACACCCTTGGTGCAAATGAGGATTTTTTCAGTTTCATTGCACTTGTTTTCCGCCAGAAAAAAGCCGGGAATCATCCCGGCTGAACATGCATTATTACGAATCGATCTTCATGCGTTTTTCACGCAGACGGCGGTTGACGAAGTCGCGGATCAGGACATAGAAGACGGAGAATACCGGAACGCCCAGGAACATGCCGATGACGCCCCACAGCTGGCCGCCGATCAGGATTGCAAACATGACCCACAATGCCGGCAGACCCATCTGATCGCCCAGAATTCTCGGGCCGAGAATATTCCCGTCCACCTGCTGCAGAATCAGAATGAATACCGTAAACTCCAGTGCCTGTACCGGATTGATCATCAGCAGAATGAAGATGCACGGAATCGCGCCGATAAACGGCCCGAAGACCGGAATCATGTTCGTAATGCCCACAATGAAGGCAAGCAGAGGCGTATACGGAAGGCGCATGATCGCACAGACGATGCCGCAGACGATGCCGATGATCAATGAATCCAGAGCCTTTCCGAAAATGAAGTTGTTCAGCATCCGCTGACACAGCCGCAGAAAGTAAATCACGCCGCCGGCCGCTTCACTGTTGAAGACTGCATAGAGAACCCGTTTCAGCTGCCGCTTCCAGCGCTCCGAATCCATCAGAAGATAGACCGCAATGATCACACCGATGAAGAAGTTGATGACATTCGTCACGACGCTGACCGAATAGTTGAGAACCGTATTGAGAATTCCCTCGGTGCCGTTGAGCATGTTCTGCAGCATGTTTGATACAGTCTCCAGGACCTTTTGAACGATGCTCAGCACCGTTGCATTGTTCTGCGCAAGATTCTGCAGAAATGTCTCGAACTGATTCATATACGTATCCAGCGAAGAAACCAGCGTCTCAATCGAAGAGATCAGCTGCGGCGTCAAAATCGCGAAAAACGAAATTAGAACCACTGCAAACACCGCCATCGTCCCGACGACGCCGATCACCCGCTTCGTATGCGGCTTGAGACTGGTTTTGGCGAGCCACTTTGTTTCGATCACTCTTCTGAGCGGTACGCAGATAAAGGCAATCACGAATCCCCAGACAAAGGGAGCCAGCCCCTTGTTGATGGTGGAAAAGAAAGCAGCGACGGAACTGCCGTAACGGAAGAGAAAGAATATGCAGATCAGAATGATGCCGCTGATGACGTAGGTCCAGATCTGATTCCAGTTCTGATCAGGCAGTTTGAATTTCATAACGTTGTTCCCCTGTTTTTGTCTAAATCTTTGTTGTTTTTTCATTATATCAAAAGGGATCGATGTGTTTACACATCCCCTGATTTGTATATCCCCTGCGCGTTGACTCTAAATCCGTCAGATGATTGAATACTGTTGTCTTTTATCAGGAATGAGACAAGAGGGTCAGCTCATCGGTCTCATACCAACCTGCGCGAGAAAATGGAAACGTAAGGTGGTAACGCTGACATCGATAAAGAAAGAGAACAGATCAATACTCTTTCTAATCTTGAAGAAAAGACTTAAAGAAAAGGAAGGAGCATTTTTTATGTCCAAGTACTATTTTTCATCTGAATCCGTCACCAGCGGACATCCTGACAAGGTATGCGACCTGATTGCGGATTCCATTCTCGACGAAGCGATCCGTCAGGATCCGGATGCCCACATGGCTGTTGAAGCCACGATCAAGGATGATCTCATTCTTGTTTACGGCGAAGCCGGAACAACTGCAGATATCGATTACGAAAAGATCGCTCTCGGCGTCATGAAGCAGATCGGCTATGACGAGGAATACCATGTTCAGGTCAAGGTGAACAAGCAGTCTTCCGAGATCAACAGCGCTGTTGCCCATGATGAGATCAGCGCCGGCGACCAGGGCATCATGTTCGGCTATGCCGATGATGAGACGGAAGATCTGATGCCGTTTGCCATCGACTGCGCCCACAAGCTGGCCAAGCAGCTCGAGACGGTTCGCCGTCAGACACCGTTCCTGCGTCCGGATGGAAAGACCCAGGTTACGGCGGAATATGTTGACGGCAAGCTGAAGCGCATCGATACGATCGTCGTTTCCACACAGCACACGGCGGATGTTTCGCAGGAAGAAATCCGCAAGTGTGTCATGGAAAAGGTCATCAAGCCGGTTGTTGATCCGAAGCTTGTTGATGAGAATACCAAGTATCTGATCAACCCGTCCGGATCCTTCATCCTCGGCGGATCCTGGGGCGATTCAGGAACGACGGGCCGTAAGATTGTCGTTGACTCCTATGGTGGATATGCCCCGATCGGCGGCGGCTGCTTCTCCAGTAAGGATCCGACCAAGGTCGACCGTTCGGCAGCCTACTATGCACGTTATGTGTGCCGCAATGTCGTTGCCAACGGCCTGGCTCACAAGTGCCAGATTGAGCTTGCCTATGCCATTGGTGAGCCGCGTCCGATGAGCGTCAACGTTCAGACATTCGGTACCTCCAAGTACACGAACGAAGAGCTGCTTGACATCATCAACAAGAACTTTGACTTCTCCGTTTCCAACATCATCAAGGAACTGGATCTGCGCCGTCCGATCTATGCGACCACAACGAACTATGGTCACTTCGGAAGAGCCGGCCTGCCCTGGGAAGCGTTCAAGAAGATCGAGCTCTGATCCATCGCTCAATCAACCAATCAGTCAGTCAAAACCGTCCGCACTGCGGGCGGTTCTTTTCTTTTTGCATTTCATAAAGCGGGCTATAGAATGGGTATATGGCCGACTATTCCATCATGAGTCTCAATCTCAAGAACACCGGTCCCCTCAATATCGGATCGATGGCTTTTGAGGACCGTGTCAGTTCCATTGAGGAACTGATCTGCTGGAATGACCCTGATCTCATCGGGATCCAGGAGCTGACGGATGACATGATCCCCTTTCTGCCCCACACCTTCGATGCCTATCAGTTCTATGGAAAGGCGCGCGGCAATGAAGATCTCTATGCCAACGAACGCTGCTGCATCCTGTTCAAGAAGGATCGCTTCGACATTCTGTCCGGCAGCACCTTCTGGCTCTCGGATACACCGGATAAGTGCGGTTCCTTCTATCCCGGATCCATTTATCCCCGCATCGCTACCATCGGCATTCTGCAGGATCGCACAGATGGAACGATATTCACCTTTGCCAATACACATCTGGATCATGTCCTTCCTGCGGTGCGTACACGGCAGGCCCTGGTACTGCGCAATGAGCTGCTGAAACGCAGGAGGGGTGAATTTCTCATCCTCACCGGCGATTTCAATGCGACCCGTGTTTCGGCAGCGATCACGCTTCTCTCTACCCCGAGTGATCCGCTTGAAATCAAGGATCTCGCGCCAAGACAAGGGGCGACGATCCGTGACCGTTTCGCATCCACGTTTCACCGCCGCATGCCGATCGATCACATCTTTGTCTCCAAAAAAATGGACGCAAAGTGCTGCCGCATCATTACGAGTCTTTACATGGGCAAAGCACCGAGCGACCACTGCCCTCTGCTTGCCCAGTGTTCCTGGAACCATGACTGAATCTCCTGCGGGAGATTTTTATATATATCTCTGTCTTTTCCTTTCTTCCCCCAGGCACCGCTGCCCAAAAACTACCGGAGACATGTAAAATAGAAATTACAGAGTTCAGGGAAAACATTCATGGCAAAATCATCGCATCCGAATCTTTTTGAAGACTGGCCGTCGCACTATTTCGAGACCGATAACATTTTTGAGCGGGAAGCAGCTCTGCAGCAGAGGCTGCAGGCGTCCCCGGACCCCGCGGACGCAAGGCGGCTTGAAATACTGCATCTGCGCTACGGAACGGGAAAACGGGAGCGTCCCGACGGTTTTATGCGGGCATGGCTGATGCTGAAGGTCATGGCCTCCAACTGCTCCGGTTTCTCCATCAGTTCACGCAGGAAGGCGGAGCTGTATTCCTATCTCAAAGCCCTCGGAATTGAAGAAGGCAGCGTACCGGATGATGTGCTGCTGGAAGAATGGCGCGACTTTGCCTCCCGCATGATCGGCGCCTGCCGCAATGACCGTACGTACCGGACAACCGGCTTTGGTCTAGTGTCGGTCAGTGAAGAATATACCAATCGCAGAATTGCCGAAGAAATCCGGAAGTGCTTCCATGATCTTCCCGCTGAATGCGGCTTCCTTGAAATGATCGAACCGCTGTACAGGGTTGTATGTGAAGTCTATTGCGACCAGATTGAACACGGCAGCGACTATCTGAAACAGGCAGGAAGGTAACGGAGGCCATGACATACAAAGTATTGCTCGCAGACGATGAAAACGATGTTCTCGCCGTCATCCGCAGAAAAATTGACTGGGCAGCGCTGGGACTGGAAGAGCCCTGTGAAGCGTCCAATGGCGTCGAGGCGCTGGAGCTTGCCGAAAAAGTACAGCCCGACATTGTCATGACCGACATCAAGATGCCTTACATGGACGGTCTCGAGCTGGCCAGGCAGCTGCGCTCCCTCTATCCCGATATCCGCATCATTATCCTTTCGGGTTTTGATGAATTTGAATATGCCAAGGAGGCTGTTCATCTTAACGCCGTCGAATATCTTCTGAAGCCGGTCGACTCCGACTACCTCACCTCTATCTTCCGCAAGATCACAGCATCGCTCGATCAGGAACACGAAGAGAGACAGAACCAGAAACTTCTGGAACAGTACTACCAGCAGTCGCTGCCTCTTCTGCAGGAAAACTTCTTCACGTCCCTGGTTCAGGGACATATTCCCCAGGAGGAAATCAGGAAATACTGCGTCAGCTATCAGATCTCACTTCCCGGTCCGTATTATGCCGTCGCCATCTTTCATACCAGTTCCTCCGTCCTGCCGCAGGGCATGCAGTACATCCTGCTGGTGATGAGCGTAAGAAGACTTGCTGAAGAAAAGGTCAGTGAACGCTGGCAGCCCCATTTCTTCAGCTTTCTCAACAATCTGTGCATGATCGTATCGCTCAACAGCGAAGAAGAAATCCGCGATCTGACCGATGAACTGGACCGCTTCTGCCGCCTGGCAAAAAGCGCTCTGCAGGCAACGGTCACCTGCGGCATCGGCCACCCCTGTTCCACGCTTGCCGAAATGCCGGAAAGCTACAGCGGCGCACGGCAAGCAGTCTCCTACCGCGTCATCTACGGCAGCGGTCAGGCCATCAACATCGCCGAAGTTGCGCCGAAGGAATCGGAACTTTCCGCCACCGCCAGCGATCAGGAACTGCAGAATGTCTTCAAGCAGATGAAGCTCGAAGATCCCGAAGAACTCAGGCAAGCCATCAAGCGCTTTCTCGATACCAGCATTCCCCGCTCCTCGGTTGCGGCGTACCATCTGTTCATCATGGAGCTGATCGGTCATCTTGGCCGCTTTGCCCGCGACAATGAGCTGGATCTGGAAAATTCGTTCGGAAAGGATCCGACAACGATGGACCTACAGACGCGCGGCCCCGAGACACTGGCATCCTGGATGACGGACGTCTGCCTGCGCATGCAGAAGGAACTGAGCGGACACCGCCGCAGTTCGACGGAAAACATCGTTCTCAAGGCCAAAGACTATATCCAGGAACATTACAGTGATCCGGATCTGAATCTGAATTCCCTGTGCCGTGATCTCGGCGTTTCAACGTCCTATTTTTCAACGATCTTCCGCCGCGAAACCGGACAGCCGTTCGTCGGATATCTTACCGAGTTCCGCATGAACAAGGCTGCGGAACTGCTCATCTCCGGAAATGAAAAGACCTATATCGTTGCGACCAAGGTTGGATACAGCGATCCCAACTACTTTTCCTATGTCTTCCGCCGCCGCTATGGCGTCTCTCCAAGCAAATACAAGGGAAGATGAGCGATATGGGGCGACTGAAACACTTGCGATCCGCACGGCCGCGCAGCTTCCGCACCGTCATCCTCATTTCCTTTTCGACAGTTGCGATTGTAATGATGACGATGTTCGGCTTCGTCACGATGAGCCTCATCAGCCGCAGCACACGCACCACCCTGCAGGAGGCGACACAGAGCACCGTCTTCCAGGGGACTCTGAACATCGAAAACTACCTTTCCTCGATCCGCAGCACGTCCAACGCCATCTACTACGACGTCATCAAGAAAAGCGATCTCTCCACTGACAGTATCAGCGACAATATGCAGCTGCTGTATGCGGCCAATTCCAACCAGATCGTCTCCATCGCCCTCTTCCATGAGGACGGGACGCTGATCTGTGAAGCGCCGGATGCCGTAATGAAGCCCAACGTTGATGTGCGCGAACAGGAATGGTTCACATCCGCCCTGGCCAAGGTCGAAAACATCCACTTCTCCCAGCCCCACATTCAGAACCTGTTTGTCTCTCCTTCGCATACCTATCAATGGGTCATCACCCTTTCCACCGCCGTCGATCTGACCCAGAATGGAAAGGCGGAACGCGGCGTCCTTCTGATTGACATGAACTATCAGGCAATGGAGCAGCTGCTCGAAGAGACAAACACCGAACTTTCCGGCAGCTATCTCTATCTCATGGCCAATGACGGCACCCTGATCTATCATCCGTATCAGTCACGGATCCAGGCGGGCCAGTTCACCGAAGCCACGGAGACAGCCCTCCATTATCAGGATGGTGCCCACAGCGAAATCAATGAGGACGGAGAACAGATCGTCATCGTCCAGACCGTCTCCTATACGGGCTGGAAACTGGTCGGCGTCATTCCCCGCTCCATTCTCTCCTTCAACGAACGGGAAACACGCAGCCTCATCGTCATGATCGTGTCTTTGACAGCGCTGGCGCTGGTGATCATCAACCGTGCACTTGCGCGCCAGGTTTCGGATCCGCTGATCCGGCTGAATGATGCCATTGCCAACATGGAAGGCGTCAACAATCTTCCGCCCCAACTGTATGAAAACAGTTCCGCCGAAATCCAGGAGCTCGGCGCAACGCTGCACTCCTACATGGCACAGATCAACCGCCTCATGGATGAAATGCGCAAAGAGGAAGAGGAAAAGCGCAAGTCAGAGCTCGACGCTCTGCAGGCGCAAATCAATCCCCATTTCCTCTATAACACGCTCGACTCCATTGTCTGGATGATCGAAGACGAGAAATACAAGGAAGCCGTCTTCATGATCACGCAGCTCGCCTCCTTCTTCCGCATGTCGCTGAACCGCGGCCATTCCATCATCCGCATCGACAACGAACTGAAGCAGGCAGAAGCCTATCTCAACATTCAGCGCGTCCGCTACAAGCAGTCGTTCACGGCGCAGTTTGACATCGAGGACAATATCGGTTCCTGCCTAATCGTCAAGCTGGTGCTGCAGCCGATTCTCGAAAATGCAATCTATCACGGCATCAAGGAGGCGGAGCAGGATGGGCTCATCCGCATCCACGGCTACCGGAGCGATGATGACATCTATATCGATGTATCCGATAACGGCTACGGCATGACGCCGGAAGAGGTAGAAAATATCCTCATTGAAACCAAGCGCCCCGCCGTAGAAAAGCACGGATCCGGCGTCGGCCTGATCAATGTTGACCGCCGCCTGCGTCTGCGCTTCGGGGACAGCTATGGTCTCTCTGTAAAGAGCGAGCTCGATGTCGGCACAACGGTAACAATCCACATTCCCGCCATTGAAGCCACCGAAGAAAACATGACGAAATATGAAGGAGGCACACGATGAAACAGTCACGCAGTATAGTCTTCCTTCTGGTTGTAGCCGCATTGACGATTACGGCATTGATTTCCGGCTATCTCGCCGCCGCGGAACCGCAGGCACCCGTGCAGCGGGAAGTGACGCTCATTCTTCCAAGTGCAGCGGATGAGCGCTGGTCCCTGTTCCGCACCGGTGTACGGGCAGCCGCCAGAGAATATGACATTTCGCTCACCATCGTGAGTACCAATCAGGAAAATGAAGAGGCACAGATCGAATCCGCCATTGCAGCGGCTCCCAACGGCATCGTCGCAAGTCTGCTCAACGATTCGAGCGCAAATCTTCTGAACAGGACATCGACTCCGGCGGTGCTGATCGGTACCCGCGGATCCCTTGAAACCGGAACCCGGATTGCACATCTTTCGCTCAGCGCGCGGGCAGCCGGTGTTTCGCTGGCTCAGATTGCGGCTTCCGATTATGCGACGGCAACGGATCGAAAAATCGGCATTGTACTTTCTTCCACAGATTCTTCGGAACTGATTGAGCGGCTCGCAAGTCTCAATGAAGAACTGGCGAAGCACGACATCAGCGCCGCCTGGATCCTCAAGGATCCGACGCAGGCATCCCTGACCCGGGCTCAAAGCGAAGATCCTGTCAACGTTCTGATCGCTCTGGACAACTATGCGCTCGAAGCTGCCGCTGATTACGCATCCGCTCATCCGGAAGAGATCAACGGACTTTACGGCATCGGCATCTCGAATACCTGCATTTCCTATACAGACCAGGAAATCATCAGCCGGATGATCGTTCCCAATGAATATCTTGCCGGCTTCCAGGCGATCGAACAGATTGCGGCCTACTGCAGCGACCGCACGCCACTGCAGGACGGCACGATTGATTATTCGATCATTGCCCATGCCAACATGTTTACGAAGAAGAATCAACAGCTGCTGTTCCCGATCCGGCAGTAAAGGAGGTGTGAAATGAAGACTTTTCTGGAAACCATTGCCATTGTCCCGCTGCTTGTGCTTTCGGGCTGTACGCCTGCCGCCTCTTCTACTCATATTTTGAACATCGGCATCGCGGTCTATGATGGCGATGATACGTTTATCGCTTCCATTACGGATGAAATCAGCCGGCTGGCTCAGGCGGACAATGTCCATATCACCCTGAGAACCGCCCGGCGCTCGCAGCTCACCCAGAATGAACAGGTACAGGATCTGATCGATGACGGGATGAACGTGATCTGCGTCAACCTCGTGGACCGTACAAGCACTTCCTCCATCATCAATGCAGCAATGAAAAACAACATTCCGATCATTTTCTTCAACCGTGAACCGGTGGAATCTGACATCGACCGATGGGATCAGCTTTACTACGTCGGCAGCGATCCGGAGGAAAGCGGACGAATGCAGGGACAGATCGCAGCCGCCTACATCCGCGAACATCCGGAAGCCGACCGCAACGGTGACGGAACTCTGCAGGTCTACGTGCTGGAAGGCGAACCCGGCCACCAGGATACGATTCTGCGCAGCGAATCTTCGCTTGCGACCCTGCAGGATGCCGGCATCACGGTCGAAAAGCTCGGATACTCCATCTGCGACTGGAAACGATCCGAAGCGGAAGAAGAAGTAACCGATCTGATCAATGCAAGCACGGAAACAGAACTGTTTCTCTGCAACAACGACGATATGGCAGCCGGCGCCGTCGATGCCTATGAAGCAGCCGGAATCCCCGTGGAACAGCGCCCGCTGATTGTGGGAATTGATGGAACAGCAGTAGGCTGTCAGCTCGTCAGGGAAAACCAGCTGATCGGTACCGTATACAATGACTACCGCGGTCAGGCGGCAGCGATCTACCAGCTTGCCGAAGCTCTGGGTGGTGAAGGCGAAATGCCGCAGCTGGTCAACGGGCACTACATCACCCTTTCCTATCAGAAAATTACAATCGACAATGTAAGTGAGTTTGAATAGCAAAGCAAAAAATGCCTGGCTCTCCAAAAAAGTTGGGGGAGAAGCCAAAAACTCTGGGGGAGACTTTGGGGGAGATGGCCTGTTAACTTTGGGGGACACTTTGGGGGAGAAGCCCTGAAATGACCCTGCAATGAAAAATCCGGAATTTACCAGAGTTACAGTAATATGACTTTGGGCTTCCGGATTTTCTTGTGGGGCAGCGTGACAGTAGAAATGATTCCTCTGTCAGCGAACTGGCAGGCGTACTGTTTCAACGACGTTCCTACGTTTTATTTATCTAATGAGTTTTCCTGCTCGCGGTTCTGCTTTCTGTATGGTCCGCGCTTCTTTCCTGTGAACGTATGAACGTCTTCACGGATGCGAGGCACGGCAAGCATGGATGTCTGCTCACGTGTTGCCCAAAGGATTCTGTTGCGGGTGTATTCGAAGTTACTGACACCTCTGGATTGTCTTTTGAGATCCTTCGGTAGGACGTTGAATGCAGTAAAAACCAGGTCCCCCAAAGTTGAATTCAGACGGTCCCCCAAAGTGCTCCCCCAAACTTCACTCCCCCAAGGATTTTGGAGACCCNTGACACCTCTGGATTGTCTTTTGAGATCCTTCGGTAGGACGTTGAATGCAGTAAAAACCAGGTCCCCCAAAGTTGAATTCAGACGGTCCCCCAAAGTGCTCCCCCAAACTTCACTCCCCCAAGGATTTTGGAGACCCAAATGCCTGCAGGATGCCTATCCGCAGGTGTTTTTCTTCCTTCTTTGTTTCAACTTCGTTCCTGACAGGCTGTGACCTGATTATTAATCTTTGACTTGTGACCCGGTTCGTACCAGAACATCGAACTGATGCAGGCAGGTTTTCTTCAGATCAAGGGAACCGTCATTGACCGCCCAGATCTGAACCGCACCAAGAATCAGGAAGCCGCTTGTGTGCATCAGATCACTGGCGGGAACATCACTGCGGATCTCGCCGGCATTCTGCGCCTGCTCAAACAGGTTCAGAATAAGCATTCCGAACTCAGAAGGTTTCCCGTGACCGCCCATCTCCTTTGTGCCCGCAAGCTGCAGCTCCAGTGCCTTGCGCACAACCGCCCAGCCAAGATACAGGATATAATCCAACGTCCCGGAAATGATATAGCGCAGCTTCTCATAGGGGGAACTGATGCCGGCAATGGTATACATCATCTCATGAGCTGTTTCCTTCGAAGCATCAAAGAGAGAGACCAGCAGATCCTTCTTCTCACTGTAATAGTAATAGAACGTATTTTTGGAAATACCGCTGGCTGCACAGATGGCATTGATCGTCACAGCGTCATAGCCCTGCTGCTGAAAAAGGTGCAGAGCGGTATCACGTATTTTTTCCCGGGTTCCTGTTTCTTCCTTCATACGCCCATTTTTATAACACAGCCTCCAGACTCTGGCAATATCTTCATGTAACTTTATTTACACAGTTATCTTACCGTGGTACTATAAGCGGGTTTTATAGGAGGTTTTTCATGATCAAAGCACTTCGCTATCTGAAGCCCTTCTGGCTCTCCGTGATTGCGATTGTTGCCCTGGTATTCGGACAGGTACAGTGTGAACTGGCGCTGCCCGATTACATGTCCAGCATCGTAACCTACGGCATCCAGTACAGCGGAATTACCGATACCAGTCCCCGCGCCATGCGGGCATCCGTCTACCAGCATATGGAACTGTTCATGGATGAGGAAGACAAGGCTGCCTTCGAAGCCGATTATCAGCTGATCAAGGCAGGCAATTCCACTTACATCAATGACTATCCCGTTCTCGCTGATGAAGACATTTACATCCGCACCACCGATACGGATATCAGTGAGCTGACGGAGAAGCCGTTTCTCTATGTCTCGATGCTGGAAAACAGCGATGTGCTCTCTCAGCTGGGACTGGACAGTTCTGATCAGGCCTTTGCCCTTCTTGAAAGCAATGAAGCCATCCGGACACAGTTTCTTTCCGCTGCCGAAGAACGACTGTCCGGCTACACCGACAGCAATCTGTCTTCCGCTGAAAGCATGTTACTGAGGCAGGAATATACTGCTCTTGGCATGGATATTGAACATCTGCAGAGCTCCTACATCATGCATGAAGGCGGATGGATGCTGCTGATTGCGGCCATCGGATCGATCTGCGCCATCGCTGCCGCCTTCCTCTCGAGCCGCACTGCCACCGCCGCATGCCGCAACATGCGTGCTGACGTCTTTGCCAAGGTGGAGTCCTTCTCGACTTCCGAGTTCAACTCCTTCTCCACCGCATCCCTGATCACCCGCACCACCAACGACATCCAGCAGATCCAGCAGGTCATGACGATGCTGCTGCGGATTGTTCTGATGGCACCGATGATGGGCATCACATCCATCCTCAAGGTACTGCGCTATCAGGACATGGTATGGATCCTGGGGCTGGCAATCATTCTGATTCTTGCCATCATGCTTATTACATTCAAGTTCACGATGCCGAAGTTCACTCGGATCCAGAAGCTTGTTGACCGCCTCAACCTGGTGACACGCGAACAGCTCTCAGGCATGCTGGTCATCCGCGCCTTCAACAATCAGAAGACCGAAGAAAAGCGCTTCGACGACGTTAACAGGGAAATGACCGATGTCAACATCTTCGTCAACCGTGCTATGGCACTGATCACACCGATTGTCACCTTCCTGATGAGCGGCGTCACGATCCTGATCATCTGGTTCGGCGCAAAGCAGGTCGATCTCGGGGCGATGCAGATCGGCGACATGATGGCATACCTGCAGTATGCGATGCAGGTTTTGATCTCCTTTATGATCGTTGCCATGATCTTCATCATGATTCCCCGGTCCAGCGTTTCTGCAAAGCGTATCTTCGACGTTCTGGAGACGCAGCCTTCCATCAAGGATCCTGCTTCTCCCGTCCATCTTCCATCCGAAAATGCGCCGGTCACATTTGACCATGTGTCCTTCCGCTATCCCGGCGCCGAAGAAGATGTCCTTCATGACATCAGCTTCACGGCCAGCCCGGGCGAGACGGTGGCTTTCATCGGATCAACCGGATCCGGTAAATCGACACTGATCAATCTCATCCCCCGCTTCTTCGATGTTTCCGAGGGCTCGATCCGGTTCGGAGAAACCGATATCCGAACGGTGACGCAGAAGGAACTGCGGGAGAGGATCGGATATGTTCCTCAGAAGGGTGTCCTTTTCTCCGGAACCGTCGAATCCAATCTGAAGTACGCCGACGAAAATGCCGATGATTCTACGATTCAGAAAGCCCTGGAAGTGTCGCAGTCCGAAGAATTTGTTTTCCGCATGCCCCACCGGCTGCAGGAGACGATTGCTGAAGGCGGAACCAATGTCTCCGGCGGCCAGAAGCAGCGCCTCTCCATTGCCCGCGCCCTGGTTCGCAACGCTGACATTTACATCTTCGATGACACATTCTCTGCCCTTGACTATGCCACGGAGGCGAAGCTGCGCACACAGTTGACGGAAATGATCAAACAGACCCATGCGACCGTCTTCATCGTCGCCCAGCGGATCAGCACGATCATGCACGCAGACAAGATCATCGTTCTCGATCAGGGCCGCATGGCCGGCATCGGAACCCATGAAGAACTGATGAAGAGCTGCCGCGTCTATCAGGAAATAGCGCATTCGCAGCTGAGCAGAAAGGAGCTTGGCGAAGCATGAGTGAAAACAGAAAACAAAGACCGCCCATGGGTCATGGAAGACCCATGGGAACGGGCGAGAAAGCCAAGGACTTCAAAGGAACCACCCGCAGGCTTCTGGCCTATATGCGTCCCTACCGCTTCCAGCTGATTTTTATCTGCATCTTCGCAGTCATCTCGACGATCTTCTCGATCGTCGGTCCGAAGATTCTCGGAAACGCGACAACCCTGCTGGCTGAAGGCCTTGCTGGCAAGTATACAAGCCAGGGGTCGATTGACTTTGCCGGCATCTTCCGGATCCTCAGAAATCTGACCATCATCTATCTGCTCAGTGCCCTGTTCAATTACCTCTCCGGATGGATGATGGCAGGTGTCACCCAGAAGATCACCTACTCCCTGCGTGAGGAAATCAGTAAGAAGATCAACCGCCTGCCGCTGAATTTTTTCGACCGTCAGACGCATGGTGAAGTGCTCTCCCGCGTCACGAACGATGTGGATACCGTGTCCCAGTCGCTCAACCAGGCGGTGCAGCAGGTACTGACTTCATTGATTACGATCATCGGTATCCTCTACATGATGCTGAGAATCTCGTGGCAGATGACATTGATGGCAATCATTGTCATTCCGATCTCCGGAATCCTTGCGGCTGTCATCGTTAAGAAGTCGCAGAAGTACTTCCTCGCCCAGCAGTCGACCCTCGGCAGGGTCAACGGCCACATTGAAGAAATGTATGGCGGACACCTCGTCATGAAGGCATTCAATGGTGAAGAGCGCTCCATCAGCACCTTCAACAGGCTGAACAACGACCTCTACGAGAGCGCCTGGAAGTCGCAGTTCATCTCCGGCATCATGATGCCGGTAACCAGCTTCATCGGCAACGTCGGCTATGTCGGCGTATGCATCCTGGGCGGCTATCTTGCGATTCACGGAAATCTCGCCATCGGCGACATTCAGGCATTCATTCAATATGTCAGAAACTTCAACCAGCCGATCACGCAGACGGCGCAGATCATGAACGTCATGCAGTCGACGGCTGCCGCTGCCGAGCGCGTTTTCGAATTTCTCGAGGAACCGGAGGCAAAACCCGATACCGATCATCCGGTATCGATCCGTGACGCAGACGACAACCTCACGATCCGCGGCGACGTAGCCTTCGAAAATGTATGCTTCGGCTATGAACCGGACAAGATCGTCATTCATGACTTCTCCGCCTTCATCAAGGCCGGCCAGCAGATTGCCATTGTCGGCCCTACGGGCGCCGGCAAGACGACGATCGTCAAGCTGCTGATGCGCTTCTATGATCTCAACAGCGGAACGATCTACATCGACGGCATTGATACACGGAATCTGACGCGCAAAGACCTTAGAGACTGCTTCGGAATGGTTCTGCAGGACGCATGGCTCCATACCGGAACCATTATGGAAAACATCCGCTACGGAAAGCTGGACGCAACCGATGAAGAAGTTGTCAAGGCTGCAGATGCGGCCTATGTCGACCACTTCATCCGCACCCTGGAAAACGGTTATCAAACCGAAATCAATGAAGAGACGACCAACATCTCCCAGGGCCAGAAGCAGCTGCTCACCATTGCCAGAGCTTTCCTTGCCGATCCGAAGATTCTGATTCTCGATGAGGCAACGTCCTCCGTCGATACCCGTACCGAAATCCTGATCCAGAAAGGCATGGAGAACCTCATGAAGGGACGCACAAGCTTCGTCATCGCTCACCGCCTCTCCACGATCCGCAATGCCGATCTGATCCTGGTCATGGATCACGGCGACATTGTCGAAGCCGGAAAGCACGAAGAACTGCTCACGAAAAACGGCTTCTATGCAAAGCTCTACAATGCCCAGTTCGAAGAATCCTGATCCTTACAAAATGAGTCCCCGCCGCAGCGGGGACCCAATGGCATCAACCTAAGAGAACATGATTCTCAAGGGTTGATGCCTTTTAAATTGTCAATTTCAAATACGGTGATGGTCCTTCAATGGGCATAATGTAGTTAAGATTATATATTTAAATAATGTTTTAATTACTTCTATATATATTATTATGTAGTTAAGTATAGGAGGACATTTTCTATGTTTGTTCGCGTTATTCCTAACAATAAAGGCAAGAAAAAGACCTATTTCTGCTCACTCGTTGAATCTTACCGTGATGAAAACGGCACGCCGAAGCACCGCGTTGTAGTTAAGCTTGGCCAATTTGACGCGAAACATGTGCCTTATCTGCGCGCCGCCTTCTCAGTTAATGATCCTGAAGAGGTGCTGGCTCATGAAATCAAACGTTTCAAATAGCCTGGAACATTTCTTTAGAAAATTTGGCGATTACATAAGATCACCAATCGTTCGCTCGCTATCCAAAACAAAAACAAGCGACTTTACCAGGATTTATAAGTTTCCATGGTTCGATGTGATTCTTTATCTTATATTCCGGTCAGAGAAGACCTCTCAGGGAGAACTCTCAAAGTATTTCAGTGATATTGGACACCCAGGATATCAGGTCAGTAAACAGGCAATGTTAAAAGCTGTTAACAAACTGAATCCGAATGTCTTCATTGATCTGATTCACCATTTCGCAGAACTGTTTTACCAGTCTGAGGATCTCGTCAAGACTTACAGAGGATATATTCTTCTGGCCGAAGATGGCACCACACTTGAATTAAGGCCGACTGTTCAGGCCTTAATGCAATATGGGTTTGTCACCAATTCAAAGGTTAAAGACATGTTCGATGCCGTTAACGCCACAAGCCGTTCCTCGGCCCTGTATGATGTCACAAACGGCCTGGTAGTAGACTTCACAATGGAAAATTACTCCAAGTCAGAAATTCCGATGGCTGCAGGCCATTTACTGAGAATGCATTCCGTTTTTGACGGCCGCAGGATAATCTATCTGGCTGATCGCTATTATGACAGCGTTGAACTGCAGGCAATTCTTGAATCGTATGGCTTCTATTACTGCATTCGGGGAAAATCCAATTTCTTCAGGCACTATATTGAGAAGATGACCAGTGATGATGAATGGATTACCGTTGAAGTTGATAAACCATGGCAGAGGCGTCTGAAATACTCTATTCCTAAGGAACGATTTGTCAAAGATCCGACATTCAGACTGAGGATAGTGAAATATAAATACAGCTATACCGATATAAATGGTATTCCGCAGACAACGGATCTGATTTACTTCACAAATCTTCCAAAAGAGGAGTTCAGCAGTCAGGAGATCGTTAATCTGTATGAAAGACGCTGGGATATTGAGTGCAGTTATAAAACGCTGAAAACAGATTATGAATGGGAACGTTACTTCACCAGCGCATCAAATGCCGAGCGCAATATGATCTTTGCGAAGGTTCTGTTTCATAACATTGTCGGCGTTATCCGCAAAGAGATGAACCGGCAGCTTCAGGCAGACAATAACCCGAAAAACAAGTATGGTTACACGATAAATATTGCGCAGCTTGCCAAGATGATCAGAGAGAACAACCTGGTCAGATGGCTGCGCACAAGCAACCGGAAAGCCATTATGCGGACAATGGATGTGATCCTCGGTCTGATCAACAAAATAAAAGTGCCTGTCCGCCCTGGCAGGCACCATCAGCGATGGGGTGCAGTCGTCACATATAACCACCCACACCGCTACCGGCTCGATGGTCGTCATGATCCGAGAGTAAGAACTTATCAAGGATGCATGATGACTGTGAAACCGTAACGCATATTCATCGTAGCATGAAGATTTCTGCTTGCAAAAAATGTTGTTTTAATGCGCTCTGATTATAATGACTATCTAAAAATAGATGGGGTTTGGGGGTGCCTCTAAGAAATCCTGGGATTGATGATCCGGGGGGAGTTAAAGAGCTGTAAACCCTCATGGGGAGGCACAACGGCCTTCTCCTTTTCGAATTTACCGATTATCATGCGGTTAGAGACATCAATAGAAAGGAAAAGGTTCAGAGACTAGTTTCCAGCCATCTCTGAACCCATAACCAAAACCATGGTTAGTGTACCACATTCACAATACAAAATTGTTAAACATCCTAATCATCTGAATGATTTTTGATGAAATGCAGCGAACCTGTTTTGGATCCTGAAACAGGCCTGCCAATGAGATTCTGCGGAACTGCCAGAAGGTGCGTTAAAACGCCAAAAGGTTCTTACTGGATCTGGATTCCTGTCGCCGTCTCTTCCAACGGAAGACATCACCGTGTTCTCCCTGATTTCCTTGTCCCTTACAAGCACTACTCGGTGCAGACCATCGAATCGGCTCTGGACAATGATCTGGATCTTGATCGTTATTCGCTTCCTTCCGATTCTTCCGTTTACCGTTGGAACAAATGGCTCGATAAGCTCATTGTGCAGCTCCGGATTTTCCTGAAGCTGGTTGATCCGCCTGATTCGCTGCTTCAACAGCTTCGTGTTCTATTCCGGCGTGATGTCCGCCGGGCTCCAGAATATGATTCTTCCAGTGGCTGGGTGGCCGGAATCAATCTCTGCCTGAATAGGCCAAATGACTTTGACTTGGGCCTTTCCTGATCTTCCCCTATGCTGGGCTCAAAGGAGAAGATCTATGTCCGAACAATCTGATAAACAGGCCATTCTTGAATTCTTTAACCTCGATACAGGCAGTGTGGAGAATGTCATCTTCCATAATGACAATGGCAGTGCGTCTGTCCATGTTTTACTGCGGCCGGATCATCCGCCTTGTCCCGATTGCGGCTGTACCCTGCCAAGGGTTAAGGACTACATTGACAAGAAGATAAGCCACGGCGTCTTTACTGATCGTGAGTGCACCATCTTCTATCATGCCCGCAGGTACATCTGTCCTGTCTGTCATCGAACGTACTATGAGAACAATCCATTCTGTTTCAGGAAGCAGCACATCTCCGCCCTCACGGTTGAAAACATTCTGAACGATTTGAAGATTCAGACCGAGACCTTCGCTTCCGTCGCTAAGCGGTATCACATCTCTCCCACAACCGCTGCCTCCGTCTTCGATGCCCACGTAAAGGAGGCGCGAAGACCTCTGCCCACATTGATGTGCTGGGATGAGAACTACGCATTTTATCATCCGGGAGAGAACTCAAAATATGTGTTCGTTATTCTCGACTTTGAGTCACAGGAGCCGGTGGATATCCTGCCAAGCAGAAGAAAAGATTATCTGCTCAGCTACTTTCTCAAAATCCCAGTGGAAGAGCGAAAGCGCGTCAAAATGATTGCCACGGACATGTATAGTGAATACCGCGCCATCATACGTCAGCTGTTCCCTAAGGCCTATCATTCCGTTGACCATTATCATGTCAGCCAGGAGCTCTCCAGAAAGGCTGACAGCGTCCGGATCAGAGTAATGAAGCAGACTCCAAAATATATTGAAGGCACAAAAACACAAACCAACGAGTATTATCTGCTGAAGACATTCAACTGGATGATATTCAAGCGGCTGGACGCCAGAGACAAAGATGGTAAAAAGCTGTTCGATCCCGGCCATCCAAGGAAAATGAACCGCAAGCTGAACCGGTTCCTCAATTATTACGAAATTAAAGCCATGATCGAAGCCGTTCATCCCGATTTGAAAAAGGCATGGGACCTCAAGGATGACGTTGTGGACTTCTATGACAACTGCACTTACGATACTGCTCCCCAGGAGCTGAACAAACTGATTCAGTCCTTCGCAGCCAGTGGTATTCCGGAAATGAAAGAGTTCTCCCGCACCCTGATCAGCTGGAGAGAGGAGATTATCAACTCCTTCATTGTCGTAAAGCAGCGTCATACAGTCGATAAGGACACAGGCCAGGTGGTAGTGTCCGACATAAAACTGAATAACGGATTGATGGAGAACCGGAACTCAATCATCAAGACGATCAAGAAAGCAGCCAACGGATATACCAACTGGGACAGGTTCCGCAACCGCTGCCTCTATGTGCTCAGAAAGAGCTCCAAGCCAATGTTGAATCCTGTCATTCCGCCAAAGAAGGTTAAGCAATGACTTCAACCAGCTTTCAGCCCCTGAGTCCCGAACAGGCATGGATCACTGCAGAAGGAGCCCGTTTGTATGGCAAAGAAGCAGAACAATATCTGCAGGCCAGCATTCGTTCCATGAACCGAATATGCCGCTCAGCACAGCGATTAATGCGCGGCATTGAATGTGAGCTGAAGCAGCGTAACCAAACGAGCAATATGACTCTGTATGCCATGAACACAGACGAGATGCTTGCCCGCATCGCCATCTATTGTGAGATGTTTCTGGACGAATACGAAGAACTTCAGGAGACGCAGCCGTAACAGGCGGTCTCCTTTTCTTTTCCATTCAAAAACCGCCTGTTTTACCAGACGGTTTCGTGGTGGGATAAACCTTCATGGGGTACCCCGACTCCCCAAGTTTTTTTACTTCGTTTTCGAGGCATCCCCAGATAAATTTAGATCGCCATTATAATTTCCCGCTTATAATTTTGTAGTTAAGTTTCAGGGATAAGAAAAGACGTCAACCATATGTTCTTAGGTTGACGCCATTGAGTCCCCGCCGCAGCGGGGACCTTTTTCTTTTCCGTTTGTAAAGCGATGGATTGATTACTTCTTCTGTACATACTTGAGGCAGTCGAGGGTGACAGCCGCAAGAATGATGATGCCTTCAAAGACGAACTGCAGGTTCGTATCAATGCCGAGAATCGTCAGCGAATACGTCAGCGACGTAAAGATCAGGACACCGACAACAACGCCGGAAATCTTACCGATACCGCCGGTGAAGGAGACACCGCCGACAACGCAGGCAGCGATCGCATCCATATCCCAGCCCTGACCATAGGCAGCTGAACCGGAGCCGACCATTCGCATGCACTCGAGCCATGCGCCGATACCGTACATGACACCTGCCAGCATGAAGGCGCTCAGAATTGTCTTGAATACCGAAATACCGGATACGGAAGCAGCTTCAGGGTTGCCGCCGACAGCGAACAGATTCTTGCCGAATGTCGTCTTGTTCCAGATGAACCAGATAACAAAGATTGCGCCAAGAGACCAGAGAATAATCGTCGGGAACCCGTTGATCTTCGGAATGAACATCTGCGGAATCGACGGATCAATCGCACCGAACGACACACCCTTCGTTGCATAGGTAACAAGGCCGAAGATGATCAGCATGTTGCTCATGGTAGAAATGAACGGATGCATCTTGAAGCGGGCAAAGAAGAATCCCGCAATCGTCGCAAAGATCGTCGTCAGAATGACACAGACAAGCAATGCGAGCCATGCCCGTCCCGCCGGAACGATCGAGGTGAAGTCGAAGATGTGTCCGAAGACGGCACCAGTATTGACACCGTTGTGCATGATGATCGTTGCCGTAACCATGCCCATACCGACCATTCGACCAACCGAGAGATCGGTACCGGTCAGCACGATCAGTCCCGCAACGCCAAGCGCCAGGAACATACGCGGCGAAGCCTGCTGCAGAATGTTCAGGATGTTTGTCAGCGTAAACAGCTGCGTATTCTTGAGAATCGGCGTAATGATCGCCAGCATGATGAAGATCAGCACAATGACGATATAGAGACCGTTCTTCAGGAAGAACTGCTTGCGGTTGAACGTGTACTTGTAGTTTTCACGCCACTGATCGAAGCGCTCCCCGACAGTGAACTTCGACATCCGGAGATTATCGATCAGATGGTACTGATACGTGAACGCCTCATGACGGCGGTCCTTGATGGCCTGCAGCTCATTGTCATACGTCAGCTTGGCATCGAACTGCTTGTTCTTGTAGACGTATTTTTCGTCCTTCAATTCCTTCTGATCCGTGATGCCGGCAATGGTCTTTTCATATTCGGCCTTCAGTTCAGCGAGCTTGGCATTGTACTTGGCTTCCGCCTGACTATTTGCCACATCACAGCTGGCCTTGACCTTACTCAGATACTGGCTTTCATAGTTCTGCTTCAGATAGTCTTCTGCTTCCTTGATCAGGGCATTGACCTTGGCGCTGTTGTTCTTTTCAACCTCTTTGGCTGCGGCGAGCTGTGACTCAAGATCCGCAATCTGTTTCTTCCGGTCATCATTGGCAAGTGTACGGCTGCTGCGAACGGCAGCGAGACGGTTGCTCAGGGTCTGAATCTTCAGGCTGCCGTCTTTGCGCAGATCATCGATCTGTTTCTGAATTGCTCCGATCTTTTCGGCAATCGGGGCTCTGAGCTCCTCTTCCTGCTGATCGGTCAGAATCTTGTTATTGTCTTCCATGTTCCTATCCCTCTATTACAGATACATTGCGCTGAGGCGCAGAAGTTCTTCCTGATTTGTTTCCTTCGTATTGACGATACCGGCAAGATGTCCGTTGGACATGACGCCGATGCGATTGGTGATGCCGAGAATCTCAGGCATCTCGGAGGAGACAACGATGATCGTCTTCCCCTGCTTTGCCATCTGTACGATCAGTTCATAGATCTCATACTTGGCGCCAACGTCGATGCCGCGGGTCGGCTCATCCATCATGAAGACGTCAGGTTCCCGCTCCAGCCATTTGCCGAAGATGACCTTCTGCTGGTTGCCGCCCGAGAGGCTGGCAATCATGTCATCCGGTCCAAGGCACTTCGTATGCATCGTACGGATTTCGCGCGATGTCGCCTTCTTCATGGTCGGATCCGAAAGGACGACGGGACCGTGCTTGTACTGATTCAGATTGGCAATCGTCGTATTGAAGGTAAGATCCCCTTTCATGAAGAGACCGTTTGCCTTGCGCTCCTCCGTGATGAGGGCGAAGCCATGATCCATCGCTTCCTTGGGGCTGTTGAAGTTGCAGAGCTTTCCATTGTAATAGACGCGGCCGCTGGCTCTGGTGCGAACACCGAAGATGGTTTCCAGCAGCTCCGTACGGCCGGCTCCAACCAGTCCATAGAGACCGAAGATTTCTCCTTCACGGACGTCGAACGTAATGTCCTTGAGCCACGGCTTGTACTTGGTGAACAGATGCTGGACCGAGAGAATCGTTTCCTTTGGCGTATTGTCGACCGGCGGGAAACGATGATCCAGAGAACGTCCGACCATGGCTGCGATCAGTTCGTTCATGTCGGTATCCTTGATGTTCTTGGTCATGACCATTTTGCCATCACGCAGCACCGATACTTCGTCGCAGATTTCAAATACCTCATCCATCTTGTGCGAAATATAAATCAGCGAGATGCCGCGGTCACGCAGTCGGCGCATCATGCTGAAGAGCTTGCGCACCTCCGGCTCCGTCAACGATGACGTCGGCTCATCCAGAACGATAAGTTTGGAATGGTAGGAAATTGCCTTGGCAATTTCACACATCTGCCGTGCCGAGACAGACATTGTGCGCATCGGCGCATTCAGATTGACCGTCAGATCCAGGCTGCGGAACAGTTCCGCCGCCTCTCTCTTCATGCGTGCCTCATCAACGATGCCGAAACGATCCGTTGGATAGCGTCCCAGGAACAGGTTATCGACAACGGTGCGGTCCAGGGCCTGGTTCAGCTCCTGATGTACCATGGCGATGCCGTTTTCCAGCGCATCCTTCGGTCCGGCGAAGTTAACTTCCTTCCCGTCCAGAATAATGGTTCCTTCATCTTTCTGGTACACACCGAAGAGACATTTCATCATCGTGGACTTTCCGGCGCCGTTCTCTCCCATCAGTCCCATGATGGTTCCGCGTTTCACATCGAGATTGATGTGATCGAGAACGCGGTTGCGTCCGAAGCTTTTGCACATGCCACGGATTTCCAAAATATTGTCTTTTGATTCTTCAGCCATGCTATTACCTCATTTGGTGGTGAAACCGCAGGTGGATTTCCTCCCTAGGTTCCATAAGATGAAGGGCTGCCAGGAACATCTCCCGCGCAGCCCTTCAGTGAAGATTCTTACTCTAGATTACTGAAGCAGCGAAGTATAGGAAGCAGCGTTGTCCGTCTTGACCATGTTGATGGCGAATGCATCATACTGATCCGGGTTGCCGAGACGGTTCGTGATGTTGGACTCTGTCTGGCCATCGCCGCCGATGTATTCAACATCGAGGTTCAGCAGATCATCATACTTCTGCAGCAGCGGCTGATAGGTGGAGCTCAGGAAGTTATCAGCGGAGTTGTAGATGTCAAGCCATACCTTCTTGGTCGGCGACTTCGTCGCATCGAGCTGGTTGCTGACAGGCTTGTAGGTAACGGTCGAATCCAGGAAGTCCTGATAGTTGTCAGCCGTAACTGCAAGGTTCAGAGCATAGAACGAACGCTCGTCTGCATTGTACTCATAGTCGGTGCCTTCCGTCAGAACGTTGCCGGCATCATCAGCGATGGAGATACCCGTGTTGACATCAACGCCATCAAGGCAGTTGCGCAGAACACGGAGCGTCAGATAAGCCTGAACATCAGCATGCTGCGAAATGGTTCCTGCATAGCCGTCAGCGATTGCCGCAACCGCGTCAGAGTTTGCATCGTAGCCGAATGTCGGAACGCTGTTTTCCTTGGACCATGCATTGAACATTGCCATGCCCATACCATCGTTGTTGGAAACAACGACATCGATCTGATCGCCGAACGAAGAAGCCCATGTGCCGATCGCGTTGCCGGCCGTAGCCGCATCCCACGTAGCACCTGCGGAGTTCTTCATTTCCTGCGAAGCAAGTTCACGAACAACATAGGTCTTGCCATCGATATCGATGGAACCGTCCTGAACGTTTGTCGAGGATCCGTCAACGTTGGTTCCTACCGGCTGCGCATTGACGCCGTTAGCGTCTTCAACTGCCGTGCCAAGAGCGTTACGGACGCCGCGCGTACGAGCGATCGAGTCATTGTGTCCGATATCACCGATTGCCAGAACGTAACCGATGATACCATCGCCGTTACGATCCAGTTCAGCGCCATGCGAAGTCAGATAGTCAGCGACCATCTTACCCTGCAGCTCAGCACCCTGGTTTGCATTGAATCCTACGTAGTAGGTATCCTTGTTCCAGTTGAGAGCAGTCATGTCAAGTTCACCGGTCGAGCTGTTGGACGGCTGACGGTTGAACCAGACGAGCGGTTTCGCAGCGTTTCCGGTAGCTTCTGCAGCCGTCGTGCCGCTGTCGCTGCCTGAGGATGCTGCTGCCGTTGCTGCCGAAGAGCTTGAGCCGCCGCAGCCTGCGAGAAGAGCCGCAGACATTGCAGCAACCGTGAGAATGCTGAAAGTCTTCTTTGAATTCACAATTATTTCCTCCCTTGTGATTTGAGGTTTCCCTCATCAGCAATTCCACTTTAGCAAGCGCTTACATCAAAAAACATAGAATTTTTTTCGATTTACCATGAAGATTTTTTTACGAAACAGCAATCATTTTCACAAGCGAACCGATAAAAATACACAAAAAGGCCGTCCTGACGCAGAAAAGAAAGAAAAACAGGCATGCAGGAAGAACAGCCCTTCCCGCAGCCTGTAATTTCGGATCAGATCAAAAAACTGTTGCCCTTCTCTGCAAAGGAAGAAGAGAAAAACACCTTCATTGCCCGGATCAGATACTCCGTATCCTTTACTCCCGCAGTTTCCATGCACGAGTGCATCGCCAGCTGCGCCAGACCGATATCGACTGTATGCAGCGATACGTGGCGGTTGCTCAGATTGCCGAGCGTACTTCCCCCTGCCATATCCGAGCGGTTGGTAAAGGTCTGATACGGAACATCTGCCCGCCTGCAGAGTTCCTTGAACACTGCCGCCGACACTCCGTCGCTCGTATAATGCTGGTTTGCATTGTACTTGATGACGATGCCGGCATTGATATGCGGCCGGTTGACAGGATCCGCCTTCTCCGGATGATTGGGATGTACCGCATGCGCATTGTCGGCCGACACCATAAAACTGCCGGCTAAGGCGCAGCGTTCAGCGGAAGCACTGAACCCTGCGGCGGCGGAAATATTGTCCAGCGTATCCTTCAGGAACGTGCTGTCAGCGCCCTGGGCACTGAGAGATCCCGTTTCTTCATTGTCGAAGATGGCAAGGACAGGAATATGGTTACCGTCTTCTTCTGCCTGCAGGAAGCCATGCAGGTTTCCGAATCCGCACTGCAGATCATCCAGGTGCGGTGCCAGAATCATATCTTTTTCAGCACCGATCACTCTTCCCGTTTCATGCACATAGAGAAACAGATCATGACCCAGAATATTTTCCTTGTCTGTTCCGGTCCGCTGCGCAATAAGGGAAAGGAAATCGGTCTTCTCCTTCAAAGACAGTACCGGCAGAAGATCCTGCTGCACATTCCAGCTCTGCTGATCATTGGTATTGCGGTTCATATGAATCGCCAGCGAAGGAATGACCAAAAGATCCTCATCCAGCTGCACCAGCCTGGAAACGATCCTTCCGTTCTCTTTGACCAGAATGCGTCCGGAAACAGACAGCGGCCGATCCAGCCAGCCGGAAAGAATGGCGCCGCCATACTTCTCTACATTGAGTTTTGTATAACCGTCCGCTGAAATTTCCGGATTTTCTTTGATCTTCAGCGCCGGCGAATCACTGTGGCTCGCCGCAATCATGAAGCCGCGGAAGCCGGAATGATAGCGAAAGGCAATGATGCTCGCCTGGTTGCGGACCACATAATACCGTCCACCGTCTTCCAGCTGCCACGGCTCGCTCTCCGCAAGCTCAACATAGCCGTTTCCATCCAGAATCTCTTTGACGCTTTGAACCGTATGGTAGCAGTCCGGGCTGCTGCCCAAAAATGAAATCAGGTCATTACTGTCCATCATAAATCTCCTTTACTTAAAAGCTGCCGAATTCATTATATGCAGACTTCCCCCGCTTCTGGCAGCGTAACTATTCCGCATACTGCGTCAGATCATGAACCCAGCTGCCGCGATGAACCATGACACCGCCAATCACGCACTTGATGATGTCCACCGCCTGTACGAGGGCAAACACCGGCAGAATGGTCAGCGCCGTATGATGTGTCAGAAACCAGGCCGTCGGTATCGAGAAAATCCAGACAAAGCACGAATCAAACAGGAACGTGATCCAGGTCTTTCCCCCGGAGCGCAGCGTAAAATACATCGCATTGGCACAGGCATAGATCGGCATGCACACGGCAGAGATGCGGATCAGACCTTCCGCAATGAGACGAATCTCATCCGCGGTATTGTAGATTCTCGGAAAAAACGGCGATATTGCAAACATCAGTATCCCGGACAGAACACAGAGCGAAATGGAAAACACCGTCAGCCTGGCCGCATCATCGCGCACCTCATCCGTCTTTCCGCTGCCAAGCTCCTGTCCCAGAATGATTGCAATCGCATTGCCCATCGAAATGAAGGCGATATTGAACACGTTGCTGATGGTGCTGCTGATATTAAAAGCCGCCACAATGTTGAGTCCCAGCGTCGAATACTGCTGCGAAAGAACCGTTTGGCCAAGCGACCAGAGCGTCTCGTTCAAAAGCAGCGGAAAGGCCTTCACCGTAATGCGCCCGAAGAGATCCTTCGGCACATGAAGTGATGCCAGCATTCCCTTGACGAAGGGGAAACGCTCCGTACTGCGCAGCAGGTACAGAATCACAAATCCCATTTCCAATCGAGTAGGAGGAATCCCATCTAAAGGATGAGAATTCCGACCTCTCACACCACCGTACGTGCCGTTCGGCATACGGCGGTTCAAAACTCAACAACATGTGATATGCACAGACGCATACTGGTCTGCTAGTGATAGCAGACCTTTTTTGGATAATATGGACTTCGTTACTGTGTGTGCCATGATCGGACTTGACGCAACGCATGCGTATCCCTTGCGGCTGTATGACCACATATATGCCCTCTCTTCCGGCACTCCCAGCTTTCTTAGTCCCCAGCGTCTTCTCTGTGGCGTCTTCCATTGTTTCCAGATGCAGATTCTGATTCGCGTTCGCAGCCATCCGTCAATGTTTTCCATCCAGCTCTTCATATCAGCTATCCGGAAGTAATTGACCCATCCGCGTATAATCGGATTAAGCTTTTGGATTCGCTCCTCCATCGACATTGGCTTGTTTCTGCTTGTTACTTCTTTCAGTTTCTGCTTCAGCTTTTCGATCGACTTCAGGTGCGGTTTTGGTTTCCAGCCATTCTTGTTGTAAAAGCTATATCCGAGATATTTCATCTCATTCGGCCGGCATACCTTTGTTTTCGTTGCGTTCACCTGCACCTTCAGGTGTTTCTCAAGCCAGTTGACAACCGACTTCATCACCCGATTGGCCGCCGCTTCACTATGCACGCATATAATGACATCATCCGCATACCTTGTGTATCGCAGTCCGCGGCTCTCAAGTTCTTTATCGAACTGATTCAGGTAGATGTTTGCGAGCAGGGGGCTCAGATTGCCTCCCTGCGGTGTTCCTTTGTCAGTCGCCTGAAAGACTCCCTCCACCATTACTCCACTCTGCAGTATTTTCCGTATGAGAGATTCTGTGTCCGGATCGTGGATTACCTGATGCACCAATATCATCAGTATGTCCTGATTGACGTTATCGAAAAACTTGGAAAGGTCCATATCAACGATCCAGTCATAACCATCGTTCATGTACTCAAGTGCTTTGACGATTGCGTTTTCGCACCGTCTTCCCGGCCTGAACCCATAGCTTGTTTCCGAGAATTCTTTCTCGAAGATCGGGCTCAGCACCTGATAAACCGCCTGTTGAATCCAGCGATCCTTCACACTTGGGATTCCAAGATCCCGTTTACTTCCATCCGGCTTTGGTATCTGTACTCTTCGCACCGGGAGCGGTCTGTACTTTCTGTTTCTTATTTTGTCGCAGATTTCCTTCCCGGACTCCTGAATAAATTCGTCCAGTTCCTCCACCTTCATTCCGTCAACTCCGCAGGCTCCTCTGTTTCTCTTGACCGCTTTCCGGGCCGCATCAAGATTCTCTTCACTTAGGATTTCCTCCATGAGCTTCGTTGCCATGTTGTGACTTTCCTCCTTCTTTTCGCATATCGGATTTCCATCCTTAAGAACCTTTTGGCTCAACACGGGATGTTATGAGATTTCCGACTACAACAATGAAACTTGTAAGTCTCGTTTTGTTCAGCCCTTCGGCGTTTCCACCTACTATGGCTTCTGCTGACTTCTCACGATTCGTTGTTACTACGCTTCCGCTGCGCGGCGTTCTCCGCCTCACGTATGCGCTCATGAGATCTCCCGGGGTAAGACCCGCATCCTTTCCTCCATACATCTGCCGCATCTACACTCCTCAGTTTCTACCCGCCAAGCTATTGGGTTTGCGTTGTTTGGCACACTCGCCCTACTTCGGAATGCCTTATGCGATTCGTATACCTCAGACCGGAGGTTTGCCTGCGCCTTCTTTCAGATTCCACCTCACGATGGACACCCTTGGCGTTCGGCTAGTGGTTGGCGTTGGCAGACTTCGCCCCCACAGTGGACTTTCACCACCTAGATACGTGCCATGCCCGGCACACCAAACCGCGAAGCGACCGTAGCAATCGCCGCTCCGCGAACGCCTAACGCCGGCGCACCGAAATGGCCGCCGATCAGAATATAGTTGCCGCAGAGATTCACCAGTACCGCCGCAATGCCTGCCTTCATGGGCACCATCGTTTCGCCGTTTTCACGCAGGGTGCTGGCAAATACCTGCGTTCCGGCAAAGGGCATAAACCCCAGCAGCATTACCAGAAGATACCCCTTTGCGGAGGTCAGCGTAAGGCCGAGATCTCCAACGCCGCTTTCGCCGCGCAGCCAAAGTGAAATCAGACGTTCTCCCTGCAGAGCGAATACCAGCACCGCCAATCCGCTCAAAAGAAGTCCAAGCATCACCTTCATGCGGATCGTGTAACGGATGCCTTCCTGGTCATTCTTTCCGGCAAACTGGGCCGTGAAGATGCCGATCCCGGCCAGGCCCCCGAAAATCATCAGGTTATAGACGAAGATCAGCTGATTGACGATCGCAACTCCCGACATTTCATTGGTTCCGACCTGGCCGACCATGATATTGTCCAGCATGCCGACAAAATTCGTGATGCCGTCCTGTACCATGATCGGCACCGCGATCTGCAGCGTATGTCTGTAAAAGTCCCTTGTCCCGATAAAATGCGATTTCTTCAGCATGTAAAAATCCCCTCGTCAAAGCACAACGGATCCAGTATACCGGATTCCTATGCAATCGCCTACGTAAAGCGAAAATCCGCAGGAAACTCTGTTTCATCGAAAAAGGCCGCCCGTCGGACGACCTCATTCATGAATGATCCGGTAAGATCGTTATTACTTGTTCATAACACGGTGGCAGCGCGGGCAGAGACCTTCGCTGTCAGCTTCCTCGGTATAGTTCCAGCAGCGCGGGCACTTGGTACCGGGCGCCTTCTTGACAACAACCTGACGCTTGTCGCCGGCCGCAAAGGAAACCTTCGAGACAATCAGCCACTGGGCAGCCGCATTGTTCAACGTGCCCTTGAGCAGATCTTCATCCGCGGCGGTGCAGTGAATTTCAAGCTCCGCCTCCTGGGAGCTGTGGATCAGATTTGCATTGCGCGCATCTTCCAGAGCCTTGCTTGCATCCGAGCGCAGCGACAGCAGCTCGCCGAACGTCTTCTTGAGTTCTTCCGCATCCGGATAGTTTTCAACGGCCGGATACTCGGTATAGTGAACACTCTTTTCACTCTCATCGTTGAAGTGCTGCCATACCTCTTCGCAGGTATAAACAAGGAACGGTGCCCACAGACGGACCAGCTTGTCAGCGCAGATCCAGTAAACCGACTGTACCTGGCGGCGGCGATGATCGTTGAGATCGTTGCAGTACAGGATATCCTTCGTAAAGTCGCAGTAATAGGAGCTGAGCTCATTCACCAT
The DNA here is from genome assembly GCF_900240265.1 of Galactobacillus timonensis. NCBI lineage: Bacteria > Bacillati > Bacillota > Erysipelotrichia > Erysipelotrichales > Erysipelotrichaceae > Galactobacillus > Galactobacillus timonensis. Next base: position 4,559 of record NZ_LT964741.1, on the reverse strand, counting down.
GAAGTTCATCAGTGCCTTTACGGAAGACACATAGTCATACTCGAGCACATCTTCACGGACACTCTTCACCGTCTCATCCAGACGAACCAGAATGTAGCGGTCCACCGGTTCCAGATCGCTGTAGGCGACCATGTCCTTCTTCGGATCAAAGTCTTTCGGATTCACATTGCCCAGCAGGAAACGGAACGTGTTGCGGATCTTGCGGTACTGATCCGATACCTGCTTGATGTTGTCCGGTCCAAGCTTCAGATCCGCCTTGAAGTCGGATGTCGCCGCCCACAGGCGGAATACATCGGCACCGTTCTTGTTGATGATGTCCATCGGGTTGACAACGTTGCCAAGCGACTTGGACATCTTCTCACCCTTGGAGTCAACGACATAGCCATGGGACAGTACTTCCCTGTACGGCGCACAGCCCTTAACGCAGCTACCGACAATCAGCGAGCTGTTGAACCAGCCGCGGTACTGATCTGAGCCTTCAAAGTACATGTCGCACGGATATTCCAGGCCGCGGGCCTCGAGTTCGCTCCAGCTCGAGCCGGAATCGAACCATACATCCATGATGTCCTTTTCCTTCGTGAAGATGCCGTTGGGAGACTTGGGATTCGTGTAGCCTTCCGGCAGAAGGCCCTTCGCATCCCGCTCGAACCAGACGTTGGATCCATATTCACCGAACAGATCGGCGATATGATCAAACACTTCCTTCTCCATGATCGGCGAACCGTCTTCGCAATAGAAGATCGGAATCGGTACACCCCAAAGACGCTGACGCGAAATGCACCAGTCCTCACGGTCCGCAATCATGTTGTGCATGCGTACCTGGCCCCATTCGTTATGCCAGACAATCTGATGATCAATTTCATCCAGCAGCTTGTCACGAACCTTATCGATGGAGCAGAACCACTGCTTCACGGCGCGGAAGATGACCTTCTTCTTGAGGCGGTCGTCATGCGGATAGCTATGGGTAATCGGTTCAACGGCAAGAAGGCAGCCCTGCTCATTCATATCATGGATAATGGCCTTGGAACAGTCTTCAAAGAACATGCCCTGATATTTGCCGGCATTCTCATTCATATTGCCGACAGAGTCAACGGTATTGATCGGATCGAGACCGTACTTGCGGCAGACATTGAAATCATCGAGACCATGGCCGCCAGCCGTATGAACGACGCCGGTACCATCCTGATCTTCGACGTGGCTGCCAAGCAGTGTCGGGCACTCTTTATCAAAGACGACATGATGATAGGTGATGCCCTCCAGCTCACGGCCTTTGAAGGTGCGCAGAACACCCTGATTTGTCAGATGGAATTTAGCCAGCAGCGGATCGACAAACTTTGCGAGCATGATGAGTCTGCCCTTTTCGGTCTGCACTTCGGCATATTCCAGATCCGGATTGAGACTGACTGCTTCATTGGACGGAATGGTCCATGGCGTCGTTGTCCAGATGACATAATAGTCGGAGCTGTCCAAGATGCCTTTGCCATCGGCAATCTGAAAAGCAAGATAAATTGTCGCATCGGTAACGTCGCGATAAACGATCTCCGAATCGGCGACTGCCGTTTCATTGTACGGAGACCAGTAGACCGGCTTGAGGCCCTGGAAGATCAGTCCCTGCAGAGCCATCGACTCGAAGGCCTTGATCTGACGCTTCTCAAATTCCTTGTTCAGCGTGATATACGGGTGATCGTAGTCACCGATCTGGCCGAGGCGCTTCTCAGTTGCCATCTGCTGCGCAATCTGCTGGTGCGCATATTCTTCGCACTTCTTGCGGAACTCGGCGGGGCTCAGCTTCTTGCGGTCGACGCCAAGCTTCTGAATGGCGTTTTCAATCGGCAGGCCATGTGTATCCCAGCCCGGAAAATAGGGCGTATAGTAGCCCGACATGGCATGTGTACGGTTGGTGAAGTCCTTGATACAGCGGTTCATGGCCGTTCCTGCATGCAGGTTGCCGTTGGCATACGGCGGACCGTCATGGAGGACGAAAGCCTTCTGTCCCTTGTGATGGGCCAGAATGTTCTGGAAATAATTATCCTCTTCCCATTGCTTTAAAATGCCCGGCTCCTTCTTTGCCAGGTTGCCGCGCATCTCGAATTCGGTGTCAGGCATGTGAAGCGTGTTCTTGTAGTCAACAGTCATCATCTTTCCCCTTATCATTTCAACAAAAAAGCGTCACTCAGAATATCTAAGGACGCTGGCAAACGCGGTACCACCTTAGTTCATGGACAAAAGCCCATGCCCTTCATCAATCCCATAACGCCGGATCAGGCGGCTGCTCACCAGGTGATGTCGATTCTCCGCTTCCATGTCTGTTTCCACCAGTCCAGACTCTCTTCTGATTTCCGCGGAGCCGCACGTCCTGCTTCAGCGCAGCTTCTTCTCTGCTTCCTCAAGCCACCGCAGATCCGGCATCCTGGGAAGTTCAAACGAATTCAAATCCTTGATCACTTTTTCCAGATTTTCCTTCGTCGTATCCTTTACTTCTTCTGCTCCGCCATAGAGCTTGGACAGATCCGTAAGGATCAGACGCGCCGTCTGCAGACTTTCACGGACGATGTCATCCGCATTCTTCTGCGCCGTCGAAATAATCTGGTTGGCCTCCCGCAGTGACAGGCGGGCTATGTTGTCGGCCGCTTCCTTCTGCGCCTGTGCCGAGGAAACCATCGCATTGTACTGCTGTTCGACCTGACGCAGACGTTTCTGCGTCTCATCCAGCTGTGTACGGAATGCGTCCAGCTGCTTCTGCAGCTGATCGACCTGGGCGGCATAGCGTTCAATGGCATCATCTACCGCAAACCGGTCATATCCATTCTTCATGACCCGAAATGTCGGACGAGGTGCCGTCATGCCTGCCTCCTTTCAGCACCCTACAGTTCCTTCAAAAACAAAGCGGTCACACGGTTTTTCCGTGTCCGCCCATGCTCAGAAACATAGGTGAAACGCCCGATTCCCCGAATGGAAATCGTACAGTTATTATTGCACAACGAATCTGCTTTCTCAAGAAGACGATGATTCACCATCACCTTCCCCTGCCGGATCATTTCCTTCGCATTTTCACGGCTCGTATGCGCCAGCGCCGCAGTGACGCAATCCATGCGCAGCGCCGCAACATTGACGATAATCTCTTCCTGCCGGCGCTCTGGAATGATGGGATCAACCTCACGGAAGGAGACATTGAGATTGGCAATGGAATGATAGTTATCGATCAGAAAGCGTGCCATCTCACTGCCGGTATAGATCACGGCCAGGCTCAGCTGCTCATCCAGAAACAGATCACCGATGCTGTGGCGATCAATCTGCAGCGCCATCAGCGAACCGAGAATATCACGATGCCCGATTTTTCGAAAACGCAGGTCAACATCAGCCGCAATGCATACGATATCAGAAAAGTCATCTTCCAGATCTCTCGGGAAGATGACTTTCTTCTTGCGTGCATCCGGATATCCGCCCACGTAGCGGATCATATCAGACGGCGGAAACCTCACGATCGCCTGCGCCTGTTCCTCTTCATTCAGAAACCCGGATTCCGTATGAATGCCTCTGACATCGCGGCGCCGCTCCAGATCCTTGAGATGTTCCAGCAGCCGCTCTGTCTCGTCATTCATCATCGTTTTCCAGCGAAATGGCTCCGTCCACGCCGATGCTCTTAGGTGTGCAGAGAATGACATTGTGGCCGATCTTCTGGATCGTACCGTCCAGCGCAAAGACAACACCGGTCAGAAAATCAATCGTGCGCTGCGCATAATCCCGCTGCAGACGGTGCAGATTGACCACTGCTGCCCGGCGGCTCTTGAGGTGGCGTGCAATTTCCTGGGCTTCCTCAAAGCTGCGCGGCTCAAAGAGAACCATCTTTGTATCAGCGCTGACCGATGAAGCCTTCACCTTCGTGTTGCGCGTCTGTTCATAGGTATCGGAACGCGGGCGCTCCTCTTCCCGTGTATATTCTTCTGTCTCTTCCTCTTCGGTTTCGTCTTCATCATCCTCATCATCTTCATCTGCCGGAGCAACGAAGTTGAGGAATTTATCCTTAAAGCCCATTTGAAAACCTCCTGTTAAAGCAAAGGCATTATAGCATCTCAGGCAGTCTGATTCTACTGCCCCATATTTTGTAATTTCAGCAGTTCTATCGCATTTTTCCGCCTTCTGCTCATCCCGGATGTTCGTCGACGATTGCAGGCATCGCTCCTGCACGAACGTGCAATCAAGCTCTAAAGCAGCCAGTTTCTCTCGATTTACAGTCAGTTTATTCACACGTTTCCAATCTCATCGTTTCCGGTGTTCCGGTCCCCGCGGTTGCATAGCGGATTGGCGACACCATTCAGCAGGTAGAAGAAACATATGCGGACTATCTAAAAATAGATGGGGTCTCGGGGTGCCTCTAAGAAATCCTGGGGTTGACTATCCGGGAGAAGAAAAACAGCTCCAAACTTACATAGGGAGGCACTCAGGCCTTCTCTTTTTCGTATTTGCCGATTATTATGCGGTAAGACATCAACAGAAAGGAAAAGGTTCAGAGTCAAGCTTCCCAGCAACCTCTGAACCCACAACCAAAACCATGGTTA
>NZ_LT964740.1:300000-554025 GCF_900240265.1 Galactobacillus timonensis | reverse complement strand
CGATCTTCTCTGCCGACGGTATCCGCTATGCGCACTATCGCGGTTCCAAGGCTTACACCTCAGCCTGGTATCAGGCTTTCGTGGTGCACTTCACGGATGGCACCTATGGCAATGGCGTGAGTAAAGGCGCAGTCCAGCCGAAGTACATCTGGCAGGCCCTTCAGAGTATGGGCGCGGATGTTGTTGCCTTTATGGATGGCGGGTCCGGCGGTGTCGGATCGGCGCAGATGCTCTACTGGGACGGATCAAAGATGGCCACCTATCAGTCAAGCGGCCGGGCAGTGGCCGACATCACAGTCATCTACAACAAGGCGGTCGATAGTAAGACTGCCGAAGACGCTGCGGACAGCGGCGCAGAGGACGCCAGCGCGGCCGAAATCGCGGCGCTAAAAGCACAGGTGGAAGGACTGGCCGCTCAGCTCAAGACGGCCACCAAAGAGGCTGAAACAGCGAAATCTGAAAAGGATTCCGCGAAAGCCGAAGCCTCTGCACTGGCGGAGAAGATCAAAAAGATCAGGGAGATCGTCGCCTGATGACAGCACTGTTCTGGCAGACATTATTGACCGCCTTCATCACAGGAGGCGGATGCAGCATCATTCTCTATCTGCTCCAGCGTGCCGATGCGAAGAAAGACAGAAACAACGAAGAGTATGAAAAAATGGCGTTTCTTCTTCGCGGTCTGGGGCACGATCGCATTATGGATCTGGGGCCGAAATACATAGCCCGCGGGTCAATTACAAAAGAGGAATACGAAAATCTTCATGACTACCTGTTTGTCCCTTACTCTAATCTGGGCGGTAACGGAACAGCTAAAAAGGTCATGGATGAGGTCGATAAGTTACCTATTAAAGATAGCTAAACCCGATGCGAAAACGGTGTAAACCACCGAAATAAGCGATTTTATTCCGTTTCGCATCGGAAATTAGCACGCGAAATGAAAGAGAGGTATCATTATGAAACTTTCAGATAATCTGTACAACATTTTGAAATGGATCTGCCTTATTGCAGTTCCGGCACTGATCACGCTGATCAGCACACTCGGCACGATTTACGGATGGGATACTACGGCGATCACAGCTACGATCGGTGCGATCGCAACATTTGTTGGTGCCCTCATCGGCATCAGCAACCGCAACTACTACAAGAACGACACATCTGATCCTGAGTGAGAGGAGGTGATCCTTGTACCTATGGTACCGTTATTTGACGGGCCATTTCAGTATTAACGCTACAACGAACCGCAGAGAGAGCGGGAACGTGCGATATCGCACTCTCACGACGAGCAGGCTACTCGCCCATGTCTATCTTACTGGCGTTGAAAAAACCAGCAAAGCGTCAGTTTAAGAAATCCAACAATTTTGAGCTGCGGATGTCTGCCTAATGGTGGGCATCCTTTTTTTGTGCCTTCTCAATCATACACGCATGCTGTTTTCCAAAAATGGTGTAACTTTTGGTGTAACTTTACGCCAAAGCATAAGAAAAACCGCATAAATATGCGGTTTTCAAAAAAGGGTAACAGGGCGGCTAAAGGGACTCGAACCCTTGAGTGCTGGAGCCACAATCCAGTGTGTTAACCAACTTCACCATAGCCGCCATCAGCAGTAACGATTCTAACCTAACGGGCAGTTATGTGCAAGGGCGATTTTTAGATGAGTGTGCGGTAAAATAATCTTCTGTGGAGGGCTTGCAGTGGGTTTTCTTTCAAAATGGCTGTATTCCCATAAGGTTTCTACGTTTCAGATCATTTCGTTCAGCTTTGCGCTGCTGATTCTGATGGGTACGGTACTATTGATGCTGCCGTGTGCGACGGCGAGCGGAGAGTCGGCAGGATTTCTGACGGCCTGGTTTACGGCGACGTCGGCAAGCTGCGTTACGGGGCTTGTGCTGCAGGATACGGCGCTGTACTGGTCCCTGTTCGGGAAGATTGTGATCCTTGTACTAATTCAGGTTGGCGGTGTCGGTGTGGTTACGATTGCGGTTCTGATTGCGCTGGCGGCGGGAAAGAAGATCGATCTGATGCAGCGTGGACTGATGAATTATTCGATCTCTTCGCCCCATGCGGGTGGAACGGTGTCTTTGACCCAGTTCATTGCGCGCAGTGTGGTGTTGATTGAGCTGGTCGGTGCATTGTTGATGTGGCCCTCTTTTGCCGGTGTCTTTGGTGTTTGGAAGGGACTCGGGGCGGCTGTTTTTCATTCGGTGTCTGCCTTCTGCAATGCGGGCTTTGATCTGATGGGGACAAAGTCAGGTGCTTTTTCTTCGCTGACTTCGTTTGCGAATAATCCTGTGATCAATATCGTTGTAATGACGCTGATCATTCTTGGCGGTCTGGGTTTTCTGACGTGGCAGGATGTGCTGGTGAACAGGTTCCGGCTGACGCGGTGCCGTCTGCAGACGAAGCTGATTCTGTCTGCGTCTCTGGTTCTGATACTGGTTCCGGCGGCTTTGTTCTTCTTTTTTGAATATGGCGATGTGCAGAGCAGCCAGCGGGTGTGGATGTCTCTGTTTCAGTCGGTGACGGCGCGTACGGCGGGTTTCAATACGGCGGATCTTTCCACGATGTCGGAGAGCGGGCAGATGTTGATGATCATTCTGATGCTCATTGGCGGCTCGCCCGGTTCGACCGCTGGCGGTATGAAGACGACGACGGCTGTGATTCTGTTCAGCTGGCTGTCGAGTGCGATGCACCGTGAGTCGCGGCCGAAGATGTTCGGGCGGCGTATTACGCAGAGCAGTGCCAACAATGCGGCGACGGTTCTGATGCTGTATCTGGTGTTGTTCTTGGGTGGTTCGATGATCATTTCACGTCTGGATCATCTGCCGCTGCTTGCGTGTATGTTTGAGACGGCTTCGGCGGTTGGTACGGTCGGTGTGACGCTCGGGCTGACGACGAAGCTGTGTGCGTCGAGTCACGTGATTCTGATTGCTTTGATGTTTATTGGCCGTGTTGGTGGTATGACGCTTGCCTATGCTGCAATCGGCCGCAGCAACTATGAGCAGCAGTATCCGCAGGAAGATGTGATGGTTGGATAGGAGGAGAATGCGATGCGATCGGTTCTGTTGATTGGACTGGGAAGATTCGGACGCTATACGGCACAGAAGCTGAATGAGCTGAATGTGCAGGTCATGGCGGTGGACAAGGATGAGCAGCGGGTTAATAAGGTGCTTGGCTATGTGACCAACGCACTGATCGGTGATTCGACGGATCAGAACTTTCTGAAGTCACTTGGCATCAATGACTATGATGTGTGCATCGTTGCGATCGGGGATGACTTCATCAGTTCTCTGGAGACGACGTCTCTATTGCATGAGATGGGGGCGAAGAAGGTCATCAGCCGGGCAACCGGCATGTCGCAGGAAAAGTTTCTGCTGCGCAACGGGGCCGATGTTGTCGTGTTCCCGGAGCGTGATCTTGCCAATGAGACGGCGATCCGGGCTTCCTCTTCGTCGGTTTCGGATTACATGAATCTGGAAGGGGAGTATGCGATTTTTGAGATTCTGGTCCCTGAGAGCTGGTATGGAAAGACGGTTGCGTCGCTGAGTATTCGCAACGTGTACAGGGTCAACGTTCTTGGTATCCGCAAGGACGGTGTCATGAACATGCATGTGACGGGGGATACGGTGATGGAGAAGGGCGCTTCGGTGATGGTGCTTGGCAAGGAGGCGGAAATCTTCAAAAGCTTCCATTTGGCCGAGTGATTTTCGCTGGGGGTTAGAATAATTTACATATGAGCACATTGATTGAGCGTTTCGGTGCCTATGTTGGCAATAAGGCGGAAACGGATCCAAAGGCTGCGCGGCGGCTGATTCTTGCGGCATACAGGGGATTCGGCTGGTATCAGAAACATAAACCGGATCCGCGGCGGCCCTACAGTCGGCAGATTCTTGCTGATGCCAGCATGAAATTCATGGTGGATGGTTTTTCGCATCCGCAGAAGGCGGCACTGGTGTCGATCTTTACGCCCTGTGAAATTCTGCAGGCGTTCGGCATTCATCCGATGTGCGCCGAGATGTTTTCAACTTATCTGAACGGGGCCGGGGCGGAGGCTCCGTTTGTTGCGGCGAGTGAGGCGGCAGGCATTTCTTCGACGTTCTGCAGCTACCATAAGGTGCTGATGGGTGCGGCAGAGACGGGTGTGCTTCCCAGGACGGGATATATTGTGAATACGTCGCTTGCCTGTGATGCGAATAATCTGACGTTCCGTGCTATCAGTGAGCAGATGGGCATTGAGCAGATGTATATCGATGTCCCCTATGCAAAGAATGATGCGTCGGTTGACTATGTGGCTGATCAGCTGCGACAGCTGCCTGCGTTCATTGAGAAACAGACGGGGACGAAGATGAACGAAGTCCTTTTCCGTGAAGCCATTGAGCGCTCTCATGAGACGATCCGTCTGTTAAGGGCTTCGATTCCCTATCGGAAGACGAAGTGGCTGTCCGGTGATCTGACAAGTGAGCTGTATGAGGCATTGATGGTGCATACGGCGTTAGGAAGCAGGGAGGCACTTGCCTATGCGCGGGCACTTCTTGAGGACTTCAAGAATGCGCCGGAAGATCACGGGCACCGCCTTCTCTGGATGCATACAAACCCGTTCTGGCAGAAGCCGGTGATGGAGATGCTCAACTACCGTGAAGACTTTCATGTGGCGGCGACAGAGCTGAGCTATGATGCCTGGATTGATTATGAAGAGAAGGATCCGTATCGCTTTATGGCGAGCCGGATTGTTTACGATGTCTACAATGGGCCGGCCACGGATCGGATTAAGCTGGCGGAGCAGATGGCGGCTGAAGTTGGTGCCGACGGGATTGTTGTGTTCTGTCACTGGGGCTGCAAGGAGACCTGCGGCATGAGTGCACTGGCCAAGACTCAGCTGGAGGCGGCGGGCTATCCGACGCTGATTCTGAACGGTGACGGTGTGGATCGCAAGAATACGAGTGATGGTCAGATGTCGACGCGTCTTGGGGCATTTCTGGAGATGCTGGAGGATGGAAGATGATCTATACGGCATGTCGATATGCGCCGGTGGAACTGTTTGCCGGTTTTCGTACCCAGGTGGCGCGGCTGGACCCGGTGGTGAAGGACTATGCCTGTGCCGAGGCGTGTACGCATCCCAATCTCTGCGGCTATGCCAAGGCGCTTTATGAAGAAATTCAGGCGAAACATGTGGATGAGCTGGTGCTGACGGACTGCTGTGATGCGACGCGGCGCCTTTATGATGTGCTTGCCAGTGAAGGAAGGATGAAGTTTTTGTGGCTTCTGCCGCTGCCGCATAAAAACGGTGAGGCGGAGATCCGCCTCTTCGCCGGGGCGCTGGAAGATCTTGAGCGTGCCTACAGCAGCTATCGCTGGAAGACGTTTGACGTGGATCTGGCCATCCAGGCGTATGAACGTCAGAGAACATCGGAAGAAGAGAAAATGGAAAAAACCGGAACCTGTATCCGGATTGCAGGTGCCCATGCGTCCGGGGATCTGGTGGAGACGGTAGAGAAGATCTTCCCCGGCGTCGATGTTGAAAATGCGACCTGTACAGGCAATCGGGCAATGTTAAAGCCTGCCGGTGACAGGGACAGTTTCTTTCTCTGGTATGCGGACTATCTGCTCAATCAGCCGGCTCCCTGCATGCGCATGCAGCACAATGGCATTGCAGGCGAAACAGAAAATATGGCAGATAACAAGTCCATGAAGGTACTGGGAACGATCTTTCATACGATCAAGTTCTGTGACTTTTACAGCTTTGCCTATCTGAAGGAAAAGACGTCAGAGACGCCGTTATTGAAGATTGAAACCGATGCGACGCAGCAGAGTGAAGGACAACTGCGGACGCGGCTGGAGGCGTTCCGTGAAGAACTCGGGCTGGACGATCTGGAGGAAAAAATGACAGAGATGAATCAGAATGTCAATAGACCGGTATATACGGCAGGCATCGACAGCGGATCGGCATCGACGGATGCCGTGATTCTCGATGCACAGTGCAGTATTCTTGGGCGTGCGATTGTCCCAACCGGGTCCGGGGCAGTGGACGGCGCAAAGAAAGCACTGGCAATCGCGTTGGAACAGGCCGGACTCAGGCAGGAAGATCTGACCCGGATTGTGACAACCGGCTATGGCCGTTCCTCGATCGAGATCGAAGGACGGGCGGTGACTGAAATTACATGTCATGCGCGCGGTGCTCATTTTCTGGATCCTCAGGTGCGTACGGTGATCGATATCGGCGGCCAGGATTCGAAGGTCATCTGTATCGATGAAGACGGCAGGGTGAAGAACTTCGTCATGAATGATAAGTGCGCTGCAGGTACCGGGAGATTTCTGGAGATGCAGGCGCAGGCGATGGGACTGACGATGCCGCAGATGAGTGAGAAAGGTTTGCAGTGGAAGAAGGATGTGATGATCTCTTCGATGTGCACCGTGTTTGCGGAGTCGGAAGTTGTAAGCCTCGTGGCGGAAAACGTTGCGGTGGAGGATATCATCCATGGCCTGAACAAGGCGATTGCCGAGAAGACGGCTGGCCTTGTATCCCGTTCCAGTGGGGGACCGGTATTTATGATGACAGGCGGCGTAGCTCAGAATCAGGGTGTCGTTGAATGCCTCTCGAAGAAGCTGAATGCAGAGGTGCGCGTGTCACCGGATGCGCAGGTGTGCGGATCATTGGGTGCAGCGTTAATCGCATTGGAATCGCTTGGGATCAAGCAGGCAGAATAAAAAAAGCGGCGTGCCGGAGGGCACTGTGCCGCAGAAATAACAGAGAATTGGAAAAGTCTGGGTTACTCTTCGATCCAGACTTTTTTCATGACGACCGGCGTCAGGGGACGATCACGCAGATCCGTCTTGACGGAGGCAATGGCGTCGACGACATCCATTCCTTCGACAACGTGGCCGAACGCTGCGTACTGGCCGTCGAGGTAATCCGCATCCTGGTGCATGATGAAGAACTGCGAAGAGGCGGAGTTGGGATCCATGGCACGGGCCATGGAGATGGTTCCGCGCTTGTGCTTGATAGGGTTCGGATGGCCATTGGCTGCGAATTCGCCGACGATTTCTTCGTCGCTGCCGCCCATGCCGTTGCCCAGCGGGTCGCCGCCCTGAATCATGAAGCCCTTGATGATGCGATGAAACGTTAAGCCGTCATAGAAGCCCTTGTTTACGAGTTTCTTGAAGTTGGCGGTTGTGATCGGAGCGGCTTTCTCGTCAAGTTCGATCTTGATCTGTGCGCCGTTGTCCATTTCGATAATGACCATAGTTGTGTTTTTCTCCTTGAACGTGACTATCCTATCACGAAGCCTCTATTCCATGGCGTCGAGATGCACGTGCTGAACGGAAGGAAGATCCTGAAGCTTCACCAGGATTCCGGCAACAGTACCGTTCAGATTGCGGATATCCAGCGCAAGAATGACGCTGGCTTTCTGGTCTGCCGGTGCAGACTGGGAAATCGTAAGGATGCTCGCGTTGGAAGAGGAAACGACCTTCAGAACTTCTGAAAGGGCTCCGGTCTCATTCTTAAGAATCATGGAAATAACGGCTTTGCGGCTGGTTTCCACTTCGGAGGGACGGAAGACATAATCCTTGTACTTGTAATAGGTGTTGCGCGAGATGCCGCAGCGCTTGACCGCTTCGGTGACTGTGGCTGCCTCCTTGGACTGCAGAAGCTCTCTGGCCTCGATGACCTTTTCGTATTCTTCCGGAAGGATAGCGTTTGCGACGATCAGATAATCGGGCGCCATAGGCCATTCTCCTTGATTGCCAGACCATGGGGATCAATGGCTGTTTTCCGGATATCCCAATGGACCGGCTGTTCTCTGACTTCCTGCATCCCAGAGGCGGACAGGGGACGCTGCGAAATCAGCAGGCACGTAGATCCGCTGCCGCTGATTAAAAGTATGCCGCCCGTATCCTTTTCTACCGTCTTTTTCAGTTCATCGAATCCGGCAATCAGCTTCTTCCGGTACGGCTCATGAATTACATCATTGGCTGCCGCCTTCAGCGCAGTCATGTCGCCGTTTCGCAGACCTTCACTCATCCAGATCGCATGACCGAGGGCAGAACCGATGACACTGCGCGGATAGGTTTCAGGAAGAACCACACGCGCATCCGCCGTCTTTACTTCAAAATCCGGAATGAACACCGTGAAGCACCAGGACGGATGAAGCGAAAGAGGTCGCGTCATATAGATGCCTTCGCCTTCCTTGAGACTGGCAGTCAATCCGCCATAGACGGCAGGAGCCGCATTGTCCGGATGCCCTTCCAGTTCCGAGGTCTTTTCAAAGATGAAATCGGCATTCAGCGGCCTGTTTTCAACCGCCAGCGCTGCCGTAACGCCGGCAGCAGATAAGGCCGCCGAGGACCCCAGTCCACGGGCGGAAGGAATGTCCGCATCAAAACGGACACGGACATGTCTGTTTGAGATGGAATGGAATGCCTTGAGAAACAGGTTGTCAGCGTTGTTGTACTGGGGCGCAATGTTCAGAAGCTCGTCGCTGATACTCTCTTCGGCAGTAAAGGTATCAAAGATCTGAAGTGCTGCGCCAAGGCAGTCGAAGCCGGCGCCGAGATTTGCCGTCGTTGCGGGGACGCGTATTTCAATCATGGGCGAGTTCCTCCATCTGTTTCTGAATCAGATCAATGCCGTCCTTGACTTCGATTGTCCTGTCAAAGCGAAGAGGCAGAGAGGCCAGCCGGGCAAGAGGAGAAGGAACCTTTGTCCCCGTTTCTTCAGAGAGTCTGTCCATTGCCGCAAACGGATCCGAAACGATGGATCCATTGACTGCCTTAAGAACATTGCCTGCAAACTTATAAGGGCTTGCCGTGGAGAGAATGACCGCCTGCGTGTGATCACCGGACGCTTCACGATACTGCCTGAGACCTTCGGCGGCGACTGCCGTATGCGGGTCCATGAGGTAGTGATGTTTGTTCCAGGTATTCCTGATTTCTTCTGCACACTGTTCTTCGCTGCAGGAATATCCCCCGAAGTCCTGACGGATTGATTCCAGCATCGTGGCAGGAACCGTATACTGGCCGGCTGCGCTGAGCTGACCCATGCATGTTTCTACGAAAGCAGAGTCACCATTACTCTTGAAATACAGCAGGCGTTCCAGGTTGGAAGAAATGAGAATGTCCATGGAAGGGGACATTGTGACATGGAATGGACGATGAATGGAATAGGTTCCGCTTTCCAGAAAATCGGTCAGGACGCGGTTGGAATTAGAGGCACAGATCAGTTTCTTTACGGGGAGACCGATCTGCTTCGCCAGCCAGCCGGCAAGGATGTCGCCGAAGTTTCCGGTCGGTACGACAAAGAGAACCTTTTCGCCCGGGGCAATCTTCTTCTGTTTCAGAAGATCCTGATAGGCCGCAAAGTAATAAACGATCTGCGGTACGAGTCTTCCGATGTTAATCGAGTTTGCCGAGCACAGGCGTACGCCTGAAGGCAGATGCACCCGGGAAACCGCTTCCTTGACCAGCCGCTGGCAGTCGTCAAAGTTGCCGTTGACGGCGATGACATTGACGTTTTTTCCGGGTGAGGTGCGCATCTGCAGCTCCTGAATCGGCGATACGCCGTTTCTTGGATAGAAAACAGTGATTGCAGTATGCGGAACGTCAGCGAAGCCGGCGAGGGCCGCCTTGCCCGTATCGCCGCTGGTCGCTGTGAGAATGGCTACGGTTCCGGTCTGTTTCTGATCGTTGTATGCCGTCGTTAACAGGCGCGGCAGAATTGTCAGCGCCAGATCCTTGAAGGCACAGGTCGGCCCGTGCCAAAGCTCCAGAACCGAAGCTGCTTCATCAAGAACGATCGACGGCGCAATGGCCAAAGTGTCAAAGTTCATGGCACTGTAGGCACCATTGATGCACGAGCTGAGTTCGCCCGCGGCATAGTCATCAAAGAAACGGGACAGTATCATCTGCGCAAGATCGCCATAGGAAAGATCAGAAAGACGGCTGATATCAATTTTTTCCGGCATCTGTTCCGGAACAAACAGGCCGCCGTCATCGGCGAGACCTTTCAGGATTGCTTCTTTGGCTGCGATCGGATCCGCATGACCACGGGTACTGAAATAGCGCATTGGGATTCTCCTTGTGTCTGAAACACATGCATGATACTATGTCCATGTTTTAAAAACAACTGTACTTGAAATAAAAACATCTGGGGAGAAGAAATGTTAACGATCGGATTGCTCGGTTGCGGCGTCGTGGGAAGCGGCGTTATGAACCTGATTGATGATCCGGCATCGGACGTATGCCGGAATATGCGGATCAAGCGAATCCTTGCCCGTTCCTTATCGGAAAAGGATGATCCAAGAATCACAACGAACTATGAAGACATTCTGAATGATTCTGATATTGATACTGTCATCGAATGCATGGGCGGGGATGAACCTGCCTTTACGTATGTTAAGGCCGCTCTGGAATCGGGCCGCAATGTCGTATCCTCCAATAAGAAAATGCTTGCCCATCATCTGATGGAGCTCGAGGACCTGGCAGAGAAACATCATGTCAGCCTTCTGATGGAAGCGGCCGTCGGCGGAGGCATTCCTTTCCTGTGCACGGTTCATGATCTGGAAATGGTGGAGCCGGTGACCGCCTTTGAAGGCATCTTCAACGGCACGACGAACTATATCCTTGATTCCATGACCCGTACCGGTCAGCAATTTTCCGAAGCTCTCAAAGCTGCGCAGGACGCCGGCTACGCTGAGCGCAATCCTACCGATGACATCAAGGGGTATGACGTTCGCTACAAGGTGATGCTCAGCTGCGCCGCTGCATTCCAGATGTTACCGGCAGAAGATTCAATTGTCACCTTCGGCATCGATCGGATCGGCGATGAGGAATTTTCCTTTGCCAAAGAAAACGGATACGTCATCAAGCTGATCGGATCCGGATCAAAAAATGAGGCAGGCATTGCGGCCTGCGTCATGCCTGCCTTTGTCAAGGCCGGCACGGTCCTGGCCGCAATTGATTCCAATCGGAACGGGATAACAGTGAAAAGCCCTGCCCTTGGAGAGGCAACCCTGATCGGTCAGGGGGCAGGCAGTCTGCCGACGGCGCACGCTGTCGTTTCCGATGCGGCCCGCATTCTGGAAGGAAAAGCGTACGCATGGAAGAATCTTGAGAAGACGGAGGCTGTTTCATCTTCGGCTAAGGTGTTCTACGTGCGCGGTGGAAATGTGCCGGCATCGCTTGTTCACTCGCATGAAGGAAACGCGGTGCTTACGGTTGGCGTGACATTGTATGAACTGATGCCGTATGTGCATGCGGAAAACTGTGTTGTTCTGGAGGTGCAGTCATGATCAAGGTAGCGAAGTTCGGCGGATCATCGCTGGCGGATGCGGGACAGTTTCAGAAGGTGAAGGCAATTGTGGAGGCGGATCCTTCGCGGCGCTTCGTCGTTGCCAGCGCGTGCGGAAAGTCGTCGCCGTCGGATCATAAGGTGACGGACCTGCTGTATCTGTGCCAGGCGCATCTGCGCTACGGGGTCAGCTATGAACCAATCTTCAAGGAGATCGAGACGAAGTATTACGCAATCAAGGAGGCGCTGCATCTTTCGCTGGATCTTGATGCGGAGTTCGCCCGGATCCGGAAGATGATGAACAAGGATGTTTCGACGGATCTTCTGGTGAGCCGGGGCGAATATCTGACGAGCCGGCTGCTGGCGGAGTATCTTGACTTCGATTTTCTGGATGCGGCCGATGTGCTTGCCTTTCATTACGACGGGACGATTGACTATGAGCGTACGGCGAGCCAGCTTTCTTCCAGAACGGGTGAGCGGGGCGTTGTGATTCCCGGTTTCTATGGTGCTCTTCCCAATGGGGCGATCCGCGTCTTCTCGCGCGGGGGCAGTGATGTGTCCGGTGCCGTGATCGCCAATGTTGTGAATGCGGATGTGTACGAGAACTGGACGGATGTGCCGGGCTTTCTGGTTACGGATCCGCGGATCGTGAAGGATCCGATGCCGATCAAGCGGATCAACTACAGTGAGCTGCGCGCGATGAGCTATATGGGCGCCAATGTGCTGCATGATGATGCGGTGTTTCCGGTACGTTCCAAAAACATTCCGATCAACATTCGTTCGACCAATGACCCCGATGCGCCGGGGACGATGATTCTTTCGGACTGCAGCGAGATGGATGCTATGGATCCGCCTCCCATCATTACGGGCATTACGGGACGGAAGAATTTTACGGCGCTGACGCTGACCTGTTCGCATGCCAGTGCGCTGCCGGGATATCTGCGGCAGATTCTTGAGGTGTTCGAGGAGTTCAAGGTATCGGTAGAAAGTGTTCCGATGACGGTGGATACGATCAGTGTCATCGTGAGCAGTGACGCAGTCAGTGAAAATCTGTATGATATTGTCAATCAGCTGCGGGAAAAGATTAAACCTGACAGTCTGAAGATCGAGGAAAACCTTGCAATGATTGCAATTGTCGGCCGGGCGATTCAGGAGAAGCCGGGCATGTCCGGAAGGCTGCTGTCGGAGTTTGGCCGCAATCAGATCAATATCAAGGTCATCAGCCAGAGTGCAGATGAGCTGTGCGTCACGGTTGGCGTCAATAACCGTGACTTTGAGAAGGCGGTCCGCTGCATCTATGAAAAGTTCATTGCGGAAGAAAGCAAGGGGGCAGAAGGATGAAGATCGGTGTACTTGGGGCAACCGGGGCAGTCGGCCGTCAGATGCTTGCGTGCATGGAAGAGCACGGCATTGTGGCGGAGGAGCTGCGTTTGTTTGCCAGTGAACGTTCGGCGGGAAAGGAGCTTTCCTGCATGGGACACACATGGAAGATTGAGGTGCCCTCTGCCCAGCGTTTTCAGGGACTGGATGTTGTGTTCGGCGCAGTGGATGCGGACCTTTCGCGAAAGTGGGCGCCAGCCATTCAGGCTGCCAGGGCGCTGTACATTGATAATTCCAGTGCGTTCCGGCTGGATCCGGATATTCCGCTGGTGGTGCCGCAGATCAATGGACGCGATGTGCTTGATGCCAAGAAAGGCATCATTGCCAATCCGAACTGTTCGACGATCATTACGCTGATGGCGGTGGCGCCGCTGCATCGGATCTCGCCGCTCAAGTCCATCATTGCCAGCACGTATCAGGCGGTTTCGGGCGCTGGCAATAAGGGCATTGAGGAGCTGGAAATGGAACAGAGGGCGCTGCAGGAGGGAAAGGAGTTTACGCCTTCCGTGTTTCCGGTGCAGATTGCCAACAACTGTATTCCCTGGATCGGCAGTGAGAAGGAAGACGGCTTTACGAGCGAGGAGCTGAAGATGCGCAATGAGGGCCGCAAGATTCTTCATGATCCGGATCTGAAGGTGACATGTACATGCGTGCGTGTGCCGGTGTTCCGTTCGCATTCGATTTCGGTATCGGTGCAGTGCGCCCGGCCGGTTTCGGTACAGGAGGCGGCAGATGCGATCGGCCGTTTCCCGGGTGATGTGCTGATGAAGGACGGCTATCCGACGCCGTTAATGACAAGTGGTCAGGATCAGGTGTATGTGGGCAGGCTGCGTCCGGATCCGGTGCTGGACGGTGGCATTGCGCTGTGGTGCTGCGGGGATCAGATCCGCAAGGGAGCCGCTGCCAATGCGGTGGAGATTCTTGATTACATTCTGGCGAATCGTGCGTAGCCCTATGCTAAAATGGGATCATTGCACAAGAGGTAACGTATGAACAGATTTCTTGGAAAACTGATCGCTTCCGCTGCAGCCGCGGCGGCGGTAGGTGTCATCGCTGCGGTATATAACAACAGGAAAGACGCGAATGAAGAAGTAAAGAAGGATGATGCGGCGTCGGACGATGATGCAGTAAGCTTTATCGATATTGAGGATGGCGGGGAGCCTGCGTCTCCGGAAACAGAACCGGAAGAAGAAGCGGCAGTAGAAGAAGAGAAGCCGGCCGATGAACAGCCGGTTGATGAACAGGCGGAAGAAGAGGAGCCGGAAGAGACACAGCCGGCGGAGGAAGAGGCTGCGGGCGCAAATGAGCTGGATGCGATTGCGCAGCTGTATCCCTATCTTTCGAAGGAATTCATTGCGCAGCAGTTTGCGAAGAACGCAGACTACAACCGTGAGTATCCGGCGGATACGCTGGTGCGTTTGATTCATACGGTCCAGTTCGATGATCCTGCGGCTCTGACTTCGTTTGAAGAAATTGCACGCCGGCGGGGCTATGAGATAGAGCCGTCCGGTGATCATGAGGTAAAGATTTCGCGTCGTCTCTTTACGGAGAACGGTGCGATTCTGTCGGATATCTATAATGTGGCAAATCAGACGGCATGCCTGAACGGCAGCTGGCTGGGCGTTGACATTGTACGTTAATGAGCGTTAAGACAGCCTGCGGGCTGTTTTTTTTCGGCGTTTTGCTATAATAGGTGCGCTTTGGAGCAATGTGAATGGGAATTGTTGAAGTTGAAAATCTTAGCTTTTCATACGATCAGCTGCATAACGCGGTGGATAATGTGTCCTTTTCTGTTCCGGAAGGCAGCTATACGGCGATTATCGGTCAGAACGGTTCGGGCAAGTCGACCGTGGCGAAACTGATTACCGGCCTTCTGGAAAAGAAGGCGGGAACCGTGAAGATCGACGGTATGGAGCTGAATGAGGAGAATCTGCGCGCGATCCGGCAGGAAGTAGGCATCGTGTTTCAGAATCCGGACAATCAGTTCATCGGTTCGACGGTGCGGGACGATATTGCCTTTGGTCTGGAGAATCATCAGGTGCCGCAGCCGGAGATGGACGGGATCATCGATACCTATGCGAAGCGGGTTCATATGGAGGATTTTCTGAACGTGGAGCCGACGCATCTGTCCGGTGGGCAGAAGCAGCGGGTAGCCATTGCGGGCGTACTGGCGATGCATCCGAAGATTCTGGTGTTCGATGAGGCGACGAGCATGCTTGATCCGCAGGGAAAGGCGGAGATCAAGCAGGTGATCCGTTCGCTCCATGAAGACAGGAAGCTGACGATTCTTTCGATTACGCATGATATTGACGAAATCAGCAACAGTGATTATGTGATTGCGCTGTGCGAGGGCAGGGTTGCAATGACGGGGACGCCGCATGAGATCTTTGCGGATGAAAAGAAGATCCGTCAGATTCATCTGGATCTGCCGTTTGCGATGAAAATGGCAAGGCAATTGCGTGCACATGGCGTCAAGGTCGATGACTGCATTACGATGAAAGGACTGGTGGATCAGCTGTGCCGATAGCCTTTGAACATGTGAGCCACGTATATGGTGAGGATACGCCGTTCAAGTATGCAGCGTTGACGGATGTGAGTCTGGAGTTTTCGATCGGAAAGATGACCGCAATCATCGGTGAGACGGGATCGGGAAAAAGTACGCTTGTGCAGCATCTCAATGCGCTGCTGCTGCCGACACGGGGCCGGGTGCTGGTGCTGGACAGGGTGATTGAGGCGGGAGAGCCAGCCAAGGGTCTCAAGTCTCTGCGGGGCCGGGTCGGCCTTGTGTTTCAGTTTCCGGAGTATCAGCTGTTTGAGGAGACGGTATTGAAGGATGTGTCCTTTGGACCGAAGAACTTCGGCGTTTCCGAGGAAGAGGCAGAGAAGAAGGCGAAGGCGGCGCTGAAGATGGTCGGTCTGGATGACAGCTTTCTGGAACGCAGTCCTCTGGAGCTTTCGGGCGGTCAGAAGAGACGCGTTGCGATTGCCGGAATTCTGGCGATGGATCCGGAAGTGATCGTGCTCGATGAGCCGACCGCGGGCCTGGATCCGGAAGGTACGCTGGAGATGATGAACCTGTTTTCCAAACTCAACAAAAAGATGGGGAAGACAGTGCTGATCGTCACCCACGATATGGAGCAGGTGTTTTCGTTCTGCGACGAAGTGGTTGTGATGGAGCACGGGCAGCCGCGCATTCATACGAGTGTGAAGGATTTTTTCCGGGACGGGAGCCTGTGCCGGGAAATGAACATTCTTCCACCGGCATTGATTCAGTTCAAGGAGCAGCTGAAGGAAGCGGGATATTCGATCAGCGACGATGCAATGACCATGGACGCGGTGGCGTCGGAAGTGGCGAGGCAGGTGAAACATCATGGGTAATGTGACACTTGGTCGTTATATTCCGCTGGATTCGCCGATTCATAAGATGGATCCGCGGGCCAAGATCGGGGCCATGTTACTGATGCTGGTGGCGATCTTCTTTCCGGCGGGCTGGATCGGCTATGCGGTGCTGTTTGCGGCATGCACGGTTCTGATTCTTTCGGCGAAGCTGAGCTTCCGCTATGTGTGGAAGAGTCTGAAACCGATGATGGTGATGATGTGCTTCCTTCTGATCATTAACATTCTGGTGGTCAAGACGGGTACGGTTCTGTTTTCGATCGGTTCGTTTGTGGTTTACAGTGATGCGGTGCTGCAGACGGCCTATATTGTGGTGCGTCTTCTGTTGATGATCATGGTGACGACGACGCTGACGGCGACGACGAAGCCGCTGGATATGACGCTTGGGATCGAGGATCTTCTGCAGCCGTTCGGGAAGATCGGTGTTCCGTATCATGAGATTGCGATGCTGATCAGTATTGCGCTGCGGTTCATTCCGGATCTGATCGATGAGACGAACCGGATCCTGAAGGCACAGGAGTCGCGCGGCGTAGATATGCAGGAAGGAAAGCTGAAGGAGAAGATCATGGCGATCCTTTCACTGATCGTTCCTCTGTTTGTGTCGGCTTTTCAGCGGGCGGAGGATCTTGCCAATGCGATGGAGGCCCGCGGCTATGCGCCGGGTGAGCCCCGTACGCGCTACAAGGTGCTGAAGATGCGGGGGACTGACTGGCTGTTGCTGGGATTTGCGGCGGGTCTTCTTGTGCTGATGATTGTCTTTGCCTATGCGCTATAAATGTACGGTTTCCTATATCGGAAAGAACTACTGCGGGTGGCAATCGCAGCGAAACGGCGACAGTATTCAGGAACAGATTGAGCATGCGCTGTACCGTCTGACAGGTGAGAAGGTGAATATTCTTGCGTCCGGGCGTACGGATAAGGGTGTCAATGCGGCTGGTCAGGTGTTCCATTTTGATACGGACAAGGTGATGCGGCCGCGCAAGTGGCAGGGTGCGATCAATGCCTTTCTGCCGGATGACATTCATATCTGCAGTGTAGAAGAAGCTGAGCCGCACTTTCATGCGCGCTATTGTGTGCGTAAGAAGACGTATGCGTACCGGATTCACTTCGGTGAGGCGGATGTTTTCTCCAGGGAGTATGCCTATCAATGTCCGTATACAGTCGATAGCGGGAAGATGAAGGCTGCGGCAGAATATCTTGTCGGGAAACATGATTTTGCGGCATTATGTTCAAACTCGTTCCAGGAGACGCCGGATCAGGTGCGTACGGTCTACGATATTTCCTTTACGGAAGAAGGAGATATGCTGACGATCCGCTTTACGGGTGACGGCTTTCTGCGTTATCAGGTGCGGATGATGAGTGCACTTCTGCTGGAAATCGGACAGGGCAGAAGGAATGCGGAAGACATTCCGGGGATACTGGCGAGCCGCTCCAAGCGTCTTGCGCGCAAGAATGCGCATCCCGAAGGGCTGACGCTGGAGAAGGTGGAGTACTTCCGCATTCTTGCGGAATCCGAGTCGACGGTCGTCAAGGAACTTACGGAAGAGTATCCGGAGATATATGAGCGCTTCAAAAATGATCCGGAGCATTATGTGATTGCGGACCGTCATCTTCCGATCGTGTTTGCCATGGTGACAGTAAACCATGAGCAGTCAGAAATTCATCTGTTTTCTTCGGAATACAAAGAGAAGACCGACACCGTTTTCCAGGAACTGAGCGAGGCTCTGCAAAGGCGGAAAATCCGCTTAAGATACGGCTCAAACATTGTAAAAATGGATTGACGAATAAAGGTGTCCTATCTAAAATAATAGACGGCTATCCGAGCCGAAGATTGTAGCCCCGGTAAAGTTACAAATCGGAAAAACTGGAGGATAAGGTTTATGATGCGTCAGACAACAATGGCGAAGCCTGCAGAGATGAAGAAGCAGTGGTATGTCGTAGATGCGACAGACTGCACACTCGGCAGACTTGCAACACAGGTAGCGAACGTATTGCGCGGCAAGAACAAGCCGATCTTCACTCCGAATGTTGACTGCGGTGACTATGTGATCGTTGTCAATGCGGACAAGGTAAAGATCACCGGCGATCAGGATGCGAAGAAGATGTATTTCTCTCATTCGATGTGGCCGGGTGGACTTCGCGTTCGTTCGACCAAGGTAATGCGTGAGCAGTACACGGTTGAATGGGTGGAGAAGGCTATTAAGGGCATGCTGCCGCACAACAAGCTGGGTGATGTGCAGAGAACTCATCTGTTTGTTTATGAGGGACCGGATCATCCGCACGCTGCGCAGAAGCCGATCGAGCTTAAGGTGAAGTAAGGAGTAAAAGACTATGGCAACCAAGAAGAAGAATACAGTTACGTATATTGGAACAGGCCGTCGTAAGACGTCTGTAGCCCGTGTCTTCATGACTCCGGGTACCGGTGTGATCACAGTCAATGGCAAGTCTCTGGAAGAGTATCTGCCGCAGGCTGTTCTTCGCATGGAAGTAAACAGCCCGCTCGTTCTGACTGAGACACAGGGACAGTTTGATATCAAGGTCAACGTCGCTGGCGGCGGTTATGCCGGCCAGGCAGGCGCAATCCGTCATGGTATCTCCCGCGCTCTGCTTGAGGCTTCGGCGGATTATCGTCCGATCCTGAAGAAGGCTGGATTCCTGACCCGCGATTCCCGTGAGAAGGAACGTAAGAAGTACGGTCTCAAGGCAGCTCGTCGCGCTCCGCAGTACAGCAAGCGTTAATCGGTTTGTCTGGAAGCTCGCAGAAATGCGGGCTTTTCTTTTGGACTTAGAAACTGAGATCAGGAAGAGGAACGGTGTTTGTCTAGAGAATGGTATGAAGATACTGTTGATTCTGGCGATGGCTGTTTCCTCTTTTTCTGTTGTAAGAAAAGAGAATGTCTCCGTGTTTCGTCTCTATGTGGAATGTAACCATGATATGGACGGGGACGGGTGGATGGATTGCATTCAGTTGCTGGTGTTTGTTCCTGGGGGAGGCGGT
Organism: Galactobacillus timonensis; assembly: GCF_900240265.1. Lineage (NCBI taxonomy): Bacteria > Bacillati > Bacillota > Erysipelotrichia > Erysipelotrichales > Erysipelotrichaceae > Galactobacillus > Galactobacillus timonensis. Next base: position 534,972 of record NZ_LT964740.1, on the reverse strand, counting down.
GTGTTTCCGACGGTTCTGCTGGCGAATCCATACGGTATGGGAACATGGACTGAGGATGTGCCGGTTTCTTCTCAGCCGTCTTCTGCACCAATGGGTTATGGGAAAAGGCGGGAAAGGCTTCAGGAAGCCCTCCCTTCCAATGATCCCTTCGCGGCAGAACTCTGGATGGATGAACGTGACCGGGATCTGATTCATCAGCTTTTGGAAGAAGGGTATGCGGCTGCGGTCTGTGCGGGGCCGGGGACCTTTGGCTCGGATGGATGGAATACGGTGCTTGGCAGTCAGGAACGTGCGGCGTGGACGAGTATTGTTTCGTTTCTGCGCAATGAGGAAGCTGCGTTTCTGGAACCGGGAGGTGGCAGGATTACGGATGCGTTCTGGAGTAATGGGACCCTTCTGTTTCTTGGTCATTCGTATGGTGGTGCAATCGGACTTTCACTCGTGCAGCAGGATCCGGCGCTCTTTGATGCGATGATTCTCTCGGCACCGGTAACGGACTGGCAGAAATGGTATGAGACGGCATTGAGGCATTCCAGTCAGCCGTTGGCAGATCTTGCGCGCTTCTGTTCTTCAAAGGTATTTGAGGAGCGTGAGCGGAATGCGTATCTTTTCTTTCTTTCGCTTCTCGAAACAGAGGCTGCCAGCGGAAAGGCGTGGAACGAGAGAACGTATCTTGATGCGCGTCCGGAGTGTCCGGTGCTTCTTTTGACATCATTTCGGGATGAAATCATTCCCTCTTCGTCGGTATATGAACTGTTTTCTTTGTGGGAAGAAAGCGGAATCCCGGTTTCGGTTGGACTGCATTCTGGTGGCCATATGGTGCCTGATATTCCTTCGTTTTTTGCGGACTGGATGGATGAAGCAGGGAGAAGAGGATCCGTTTCTTCCCGCGTTTACGAATTTTTTGGAAAATGATTCGGGAACTGTGCCCTGGCGGTACTAAAGAACAGTGAAAGGGTAAAGTTCCGATGAAAAAACTGTTGCGTCTATTATGTGTCGTGGTTATTCTTCCGGCTCTTGCAACGTCTGTGGTTGCTGAGAATGAACCGGATCCTTCGCCGCCTGTGGAAGAAAGCGGCGAACCTGTGCCGTCTGCTTCACCATCGGTTGAAGTGATTGAAGAGGAAACAAGCAAGGAGGGAAGTAACGGCGAAGAAGCTCCTGCAGCTGTACCTTCCCAGGGAACCGTAGAAGAAAGCTCCAGTGTCAGAGTGGAAGAGTCGCAGCCGGTGGAGGTTTCGCTTGGTTTTGGCGAAGGGGAGACGCTCGGGCATGCGGCGGCACGGATGCGCCGTTCAGGACTGGCCTCTGCAACGCAGCTGATGTCGGAAGGCTTCATTGCGTCTTACGATGCGCCCAATGCGCCTGGAAAGTATCGTTTTTTTGCGATGATGAGCCTCGATGGCAGGCCTGCGTACTGTCTGGAGCCGGGAATTTCCAATGGACTGGAAGATGGAACAGGACCGTTCTATTCTCCATCCATGGAAAATCTGAGCGGCGATCAGCAGCTGCGGGTGAAGCGCATCGCCTATTTCGGCTACGGTCATCCGATGACAGGCAGCTCCTATGATGCCTACATTGCGACGCAGCTTCTGATCTGGAAGGAGATTCAGGCGCCGCTCTACCAGCACATTTATACGACGTTTCAGAAATGCGGGGCACCGCAGAAACAGCTGCGCGCATGTACGTTCGGGCAGGATGGCATCGATTCACTCATGAGTTCGATCATGAATCTCGTAGACAATTATGACCGTGTCCCTTCATTTGCGGACAGCTGGCATGGGGTGAGTCAGTACAGCCTTGGCTGGGATGAGACATTAAGTCTGACGGACAGTGAAGGCATTCTTTCATGGTTCGAAGAGGATTCCAGAGAGAGTCATGACGGCATCCATTTTCAGACCGAAGGCAATACGCTGCATGTAGATATCGACGATCTTTACTATGAAGGCTACGATACAGCTTCGGGAAAAACGCTGACATTTCAACGGCGGCCGGAGCTTTGGAACAACATGATGGCCGGCGCCATTGTCTATACCAGCGGCGTCTATCAGAAGCTGTTTGCCGAGACGGCTGAGGATCCTGTAGCTTCCTATCAGCTGTCCTTCAAGCTGAAGACATCGGATCTGAAGATTCAGAAAGTCGATGAATACGGCAATGCGATTGCCGGCCAGAATGCCGTGTACTATCTTGGATGGAAAGAAGATCCGGAGCGGCAGTATCACAGCGACAGTCTCAATGACCTTCGCTGGAGAAACAACCATGGCGACCGCGTCACCAAAGATGACGCAGACGGCCAGGCCGACCAGGTCGGCAAGGAGAGGTTGTATTATCCATTGCTCAATGGGGACAGAACGACGGTGCGCAGGTTTGCCAGCGATGCCAACGGTGTCCTGCATATTGCAGGTTTACTGCCGGCAGAAAGAACGTGGTGGATCAAAGAGGTTGAGACCAGTGATGCCTATCTGTTGAACGACGATGTCTGGAGCATGCGGACAGGCGCACCGGGTACTGTTTCTTCTATGTCGTTTGCCAATGCGCTGCGGGATGTGGAGCTGGAACTCATCAAGCAGGATGAAGAAGAGCCGGCCATCAAGATCAACGGCGCCGGATTTCGAATCTATGAAACCAGGATCAGCAGCCTCAGCCGTGACCCGATGGCATTGGGACTGGATATCAATAGCGGCCGCATGGAACAGCCGGAGCTGACGTACTGGCAGCTGGCCGAGTACAGTACGCTCAAGCCAGGGGATCGCTTTGGACTGGGCGGCTGGCAGTATGAAATTCTGAAGGCGGAAAACGGTGTCTATTCTGTGCAGGCAGCGAAGGAAGTGTCTGTGGAAGAGCCTCTCGTGCTGTCACGCTATCCTTTTGATGGAAAGAAGGAAGGGGATCTTGTTACGATCCGTGTTCCTTTGCAACATCATGGAACTTCGGATGAAAAGGATGATGAGAGCGCTGCCTATGAGCTGCGGGTGGAATCCATTGAAGATAATGTACTAACAGCGGTCCACACCGGGCTGTCGGAAAATGTCCTTGTCAATGCTTCCACGGTACCCAGTCTTGAAACGGTGCGCGCTCTTTGCGATCAGGACCCGGTTCTCAGCGGGCATCGTTTTATATACGATGGCATCCACTATACGGTCGGCCGTGTCTATGAAGATTCGATGATCATTCATCCTGCCCGCAGCTTTACGGTGGATCTCGATAACGTGGAACCTTCGGCCTATGATCTTCCGGACCCAAGAACAATGCATGCCGGTGAAAGTTTTTCGCTGACGTTTGATGGTGAAGAGATCACTTTTTCGATCCTGCGGAAAACGGCGGAGACCGTGGTTGTTGAAAGTGAAGCCGGCGAACACGTGGTGACTCTTGGCCGGTGGATCAGCTGGGATGATATTCCGGAAGAAATTGAAAGCCGGGAAACATTTACCGTCACACAGATCAGGGAGCCGGAATACACGGTCGTTGACAGCCGTGGAAATACGTACGATGTGACACCGGCGACGGTGTCGGGTGCGATTACGTATGAGGAGCTGCTGAACAGCGCAGAATCGATTGGCGTACGTGGTCTTGAGCCGGGATATGCCTTTACCCGGCCGGTGGAAAAGGAAGAAATCCTTGAAATTGAACCGCTGCCTTTTGACTCCATTACCGAGGAGGAAATAGCGGCGGGAGTGTTTGTACGCAATGACCGGAAGTACACCATTGTTTCGAAGGATGATGTCAGTGTCCGGGCATCGACGATTGAAGACGGAAAGGAATATCTGCTGGAAACGACGGCGGTTCTTCCTGCCGCGAAGGCAATCCATATCACCATGGAAGATGTGACATTTACGGTCACGGATCGAGTAGAAAAGGAGATTGATCTGCAATGGAACACGGTCAGGCAGGGGGAGAACAGTCTGATTGCGGATGGATCCCTGCACCTGTATGCGTGGGCTGACCATGAGAGCGTTGAAACACTGCGGGCTGCGGATGTGAAGGGAAAGAATCTGCAGGCAGGGGATAGCTTTACGGATGGAAGCGGCGAGGCATATACGGTTCTTTTCAGGGATCCTCTGCATTCTGTCTATGTCGTACAGTCCCGCAAAGGGCGCTATGAAATCAATGAGGATCAGGTGAAGCCGATCACTCCCGTATCCTTCTGGGATTATGTCAATCTTGAAGAAACAAACGGTGCAGCGTTTGCCGTCGGCGACAGCTTTACCTTCCCATATCGGCGCCGGCTGATGGAACGTGACACCTTCTACATCGACGATCGGGCGCATGTGCTGTATGACCATGCCTATGAAACAGAAAACGGAACCTCTGTACTTGCCCGGGACCCGGTCTATGAAAAAACCGTTTTCTATGCGCTGGAGGATGATGCGCCGTTAGCGGCGGATGATCTCCATCAGAAAATGATGGAGGGGATGGCGATTGAAAAGGATGGCACCGTATTTACGGCCGTTTATGGCAGGGATCCGGGTACCGTGTATCTGGAGAGTGAAGACGGTGTTCGCTATACCTACGTTTATCATGCGATCCGGGATGAAAGTGAACGTTCACCGGTTCAAGAGACACAGCCGCAGCTGATCTTTCAGGTGAAGAAGGAAGACGGACTGAGCTGGCATCAGCTTGAACTGATACGCAATGGTCCAAAACGGCCTCACCAGCACGTGATCCTCGATGACACGCTGTATGAAATTGCAGCGATCAGTGAAAATTCCGTGGAACTGACGGATGAGAACGGGGATCCAATGATCCTGACAAAGGAGGATGATCCGGATTCCTTTGCCCGTTTCTCGGCATCGGCTTTGGCTATGGTCACTGGAGATCAGCTGGACTATCAGGGGAGTACGTATGTGATTCAGGAAACCGGCAGGAATGACAATGGAAGCTATGTCCGTCTTCGGCGGAGTGCAGATGATCGCAGCTTTCCTGTACAGGAGAAGATCGATCCGGACCGGCTGACACTGGAGGAGATCCGCTTTCTGAAGCCGGATACGCTCTACGATCTTAAGGCAATGTTTCCAAAGACAGCTTTGTTTACGCTTCCGGCAGATCATCCCCATGTTGAGATCATAGACAATCAATATCTGCGCTCGGATGCCAACGCCACGGCTGTGCTGCAGCTCAGGGATGATATGGGCTATGTGATGCAGGAAAGAAATGTTGTCTTTTCCAGTGCAGAACAGGAACATCTGGAGTCCGCACTGCCTGTCTTTGAAGGAACCAGCGGCAGCCAGTATCTTCGTCTCATTGATCCTTCGCAGCACAATCGACCTCTTTCATGGACGACGATCGATGTCTTTTCGGATCAGGAACTGACAAAACGGACTACCTCTTTGACCAGTGATGCCTACGGCGCCATTGAAACGGACAGCCTTCCTGCAGGAACCTGGTGGTACCGGCATCCCCTCAGCGGTACCACGGAAGCCTTCACGGTCACAGATCCTGAAAACGTTACGGGTACGCTGGCAGTTTCCAGTCTCAAGTGGGGACGAACCTACATGGCATGTGAATGGAGTCTGCCGGAAGGCTATGACTACGGGACCAATGAGGTGTGTCATCGCTTCACGCTGAATGCGCAGCCCGGTACCAAGCGGATTCAGGCGGCGCTTGAAAACCGTCTTCGCCGTCTTAAGGTTGAGGTGATGAAGGTGGATCAGGATCAGCGTGAAACAAAGCTCGACAATGCCTGGTTTACGCTGCGGGAACTGGACACGCAGGCAATGGAAGAGGACTCTTCCTTCCCGTCGCGGTTACGGATTTCGGATCTTGGCAAGGGCGCGGCAGCGGGCGATGAAGTGATTGTGTGGCCGGCAAAGGAAAACGGAGCCATGAACATTTACCGCATCGAAGCTGTCGAGGACAATCAGGTTTCCGTTTCCCGCCTGGAAGGAAGTGTGTTTTCAGGTGTGATTCCGGTTCCTGTGCACGGCACATCGGATGCGGCACCGTTTCTGTACCGGGATCTTGTGCGGGCGGCTGGAACACTGCAGAAGGGAACCGTTGTATCGATCAAAGAGAAGGTGCCCCGTGATCAGATCCGCCGCTACCGCATCCGCTCCATTCAATATGGTCCGGGCACCGATGTGTTCTCTGACCCCGTTTCCGGACAGGTGATTCAGTCGGCTGTGCTGGTGGAAGAAGGAAATGAGAATGCGGCGCCGGTGATTGTCCGCCGCGATGTACCTGCAGTTTCCGGAAGAATGATCGGTACGTATATCAGCGGCGGCATTCGGGTTGAAAAAACGATGGCCGTTGGTTCTGTGCCATTGACGTTTGAAGAGGTCGTGGAGCAGCTGCCGGATGGCATTGCGGTTGATGAAACGGTTATGGGAACCATTCGTAGGACCGCATCGGTCCCCTCGTTTGAGGATGTCCATGCCGCAAGCAAGAGCGGCCAAAGTGAGCTTGCCTATGATGGAGTGAGCTGGACGATCACGGCAGCTGAAACAGGCTATGACCTGAGCACGCACGGGGTGAATGTACATCTGGAAGAAGGAATGGTCAGTGGTGCCGTTTTCTGGATGGAGGCGGCGGAACTGAAGATCTCTTTCCTTGAAGAACAAGAAGGAAATGTGATCTCGGTAACGGTGAGCGATGGATCATCGTACTGGTATCTGGAAAAGGGGAAGGACAACGCTCTGGAAACGATCGGCCGTCCCGGTGTGTTTGTCGAGATTCGCAGGGAACAGGAAGAACAGCCTATATTCAAAGGTTATACGGGCATCGATGGAAGCGTCGTGCTTCCTTCGCTTGCGGAAGGCGGCTATGTCATTGAAAGTGAAGGAACTACAGAGACAGTTCATGTCAGCCGCGGTGGCTTTGAGGTGGACGGGCTTCGCTATGGGGTAGCGGTGGAGCTGTGTGAGACACGGACGCCCCTAGGCTATCTTGTTGGAAATGCCTGCACGATCCTCGTGCCGAAAGCTGCCTATGCGACAGATACCGTACGCAACTACAGGCCGAACCAGCGCATTTTGACACGGATTGAAAAGGTCCGCCGCCGGCGGACGGGGATCGAATGATGCGGTTGAAGCTGTGGGTGAAGTGTTCACTTGTGTTCGCCGTATTGGCCCCGTGCGCCGCCCTTGTCTTCCTGAAACAGGTTGGCGAGGATGATTCTGTTTCCCGGATTCCTTCCTCCATGGATATCGAGGAAGCCGGCCGGGAACGGAATCTTTATTCGCTGGCGGACTGGCAGAGCGTGAATCCGGATGTGTACCTTGTACTGCATATCGAAGGCGTTGAAGAGGCGGTGTCGCTTCCGGTTGTATCGACGGGGGATCCGGATTATGCGCTGGGACATGATCTTCTTGGACGTCAAGATCCGGCCGGGATGATCTTCATTGCGCGCAATGAACTTGCCGGGGAAAACAAGGTGATCTATGGCCATGCAAGCCGCAGCGAGAATGTGCGGTTTACCTTTCTCAGGAAATTCCAGGAAGCCGGATACTTTGAGCAAAACCGGTATGTGGATGTGGAAAGTGCCATGGGCAATGAGCGTTATACGATCGTTTCCTTCGGGGCTTATGATCTCAGCCAGCCCGGGGTATATACCGGCTGGGCGGACAGTGACTTTGAAGAGGGAGGAAGAGAAAAGATGTTTCTGGAGACGGTTCCCTATCTTCTCAAAAAGCGCAGCGGCATCGTGTATGACGGCCGAGGAATAGTGACGCTGGTGACCTGCGAAGCCGGTTCGGCCGACCGCCGCTTTGTGCTGCAGGCAGTGCGGGCGGAGGATCCGTGTGGCTGAGCGGTTGACGCCTCTGCAGCAGCAGGAAGTGGATCTTGCGCTGTGCCGGCTGACGGCGGCCGGGGTTGATCTGATCCGCGGTCATAATCTGAACTATCTGCAGATGCGGGAAATCCGTCTCGGGCTGGAAAGGGGAATGAGCGTTGAACAGGTGAAGCCCGTTGCCCGCAGGTGGATTGATCACGCAGACATGAAAGAACTGCTCGCGGCGATTGAGGCAGGGAAAGATGTACAGATTCCACGGCGGCCGGCGAAGGTGATTCCGCTGATTGTCACAGCTGCACTTGGGGCTGTGATTGCGGCAGGCATGTATCTGTATGTTTCCCTGCCGGTAGAGGAACTGACGGTTCCGCTTCTGCAGAAGGAAATACGTCTTTCAACAGGCATGACGTTTGATCCGAAAGCCTATGTGAAGCAGGAGCTTCTTCCTTCGGGCATTGTGCTGAGCTATCCCGATTCCTTTGTATGCACGGTTCCGGAGGTGCGGCTGGCAGTGTATCGTGCTTCGCGCGGGGACAGGGCGGTGGATGCAGTTCTTCGGATTGTGATCGTTGATGAGACGGCGCCTTCACTGAAACTGAAACAGTCGGAAGTGACAGTTGGCAAAGATGAAGCCTTTTCCTGTGCCGCTTTCATTGAGGAGGCAGTTGATGAAGTGGATGGCGATCTCATGGACAGCGTCGAGTGCAGTGACGAACTGAAGCCGCAATACGATCAGGAAGTGCTTTATCAGTTGAAGGACCGTTCCGGCAATGTTCAACAGGCATTTCTTCTTGTGCTTCAGGAAGAATATGCGGAAAGTACTGCTGATGAGATTCTGCCGGAGATCAATGATGTCATTGAAATAGAACCTGTTGAGGAAGCTGCTGTGACTCTGCCTTCCTCGTCACCTGCATCTTTGCCCGGGGATGATGTCTATGAAGAAACAGAGATCATTGTCAGCGAAAGCGTAGAAGTACACAGCAGCGATGTCACTGTCAGTCATGATACGTCCTTCTAGGTGTACAATCCTAGCTGTCGAGGTGATATATCCATGAATGAAGAACGCGTAAAGAATGTACTTGCACGCCTGCATGATCTTGGGGCGTCGCAGATGATTGTGACGGAGCCGGTGGCTGTGTACTGGCTGAGTGGAAAAATGATTGAGCCGGGAGAGAGGTTTCTCGGCCTGTATCTTCATACGGATGAGAAGCCGGTTCTGTTTGTGAACCGCCTGTTTCCCTGTGAAGAGGATGGATTTGACATCGTATGGTACAGCGATGGCGACGATGTCATCGGCCTGCTGAAGAAGACGGTTCACGAAGACGAAGTGCTTGGTGTCGATAAGAATATGGCAGCCGTATTCCTTCTGCCGTTATTTGAGCGGCATGCGGCGGCCGGTATCATCAACGGTTCTAAAGCCGTCGATGCGGCACGGGCAGTCAAGGATGAAACGGAGCTGGAATATCTGCGCACCGCATCCCGCATCAACGATGCGGCCATGGCCCGTTTCAAGGCGCTTGTTCATGAAGGGGTGACGGAACGTGAAGTTGCCGATCAGACAGCGGCCATCTACAAGGAGCTGGGCGGAGAATCCTTCTCCTTCCCGCCGATCGTTTCTTTCGGAGCCAATGCGGCGGATCCGCACCATATGCCGGATGATACCGTCGTAAAGGAAGGGGACTGTGTCCTGTTTGATGTCGGCTGCAAATTCCATGGCTACTGCTCCGATATGACGCGTACCTTCTACTTCAAAAAAGCACCCGATGAACGGGTGGCGAACATTTACAATCTGGTGCGCAGAGCGAATGAAGATGCAGAGAAAGCGGAACATGCCGGCATGAAGCGCAGCGACATCGATGCCATCGCCCGCAATATTATTACTACGGGCGGTTATGGTCCGCAGTTCAATCACCGCCTCGGCCACTTCATCGGTCTTACGGATCATGAAAAGGGCGATATCTCCATGGCCGATCATGCCGTACTGGAAGTAAACAATGTCCACTCCATTGAGCCGGGTATCTATCTGGCTGGTGATACGGGAGTCCGCATCGAGGATCTTGTCATCGTCACCGAAGACGGTGTCGAAGTGCTGAACAGGTATCCAAAGGATATTGAGGTCATTGACTGATTTCGTTCCGGTCAATCCGGTCCAGCCAGTCTCTCAGATCCCTCATATAGGCATCATGGGCATCGACGAAGCACATGTGGCGCGCATTGGGATAGAGAATCCACTTTGCACGGGGCAGACGGTCGTACATCGTCTTCGCTACAAGCGGCGTGCACAGATCATCCGTTCCGCTGCAGATGAGACACGGCACATCGATTTCCTGCAGACGATCGGAATATTCAAAGTCTTTCAGCGTCCCGGTCGGCGTATATTCGTTGGGACCCCAGGCAGTGAGATAGGCTTCACTGCCTGCTTTTGTACGCCTCAGGCATTCGGGATCCTTTTCGCCATAGGGACCGGCACAGTGCAGCTCCATGAAATGTTCATTGGCTCTGAGATATTCGGGATCATTGAAGTTTCCCGATTCTTCCGCCCTGCGGATCGCTTCCTGTTCCTTTTCGGGAAGATAGTGAATCTGCCGGTGATTCTCGCCTGCCCACAGCCTGGTCGAAGACAGTGTGCTTGAAAGGATCAGGGAAGATACACCGACCGGCTTCTTATCAATCATATAGGCGATTTCCAGCATCCCGCCCCAGGATTGACCGAGCAGATGTATATGATCCAGATGCAGAGCAATGCGCAGCGTTTCAAGCTCATGGGTCCAGGTGTCCTTGTTCCAGAGCTCGGGATGATGGTCGAGATAGCTGTTTCCGCAGCCGATCTGATCATAGGAAATGACGGGGCGCTCTTCGCCGAGCTCATCGAAGATTTCGAAATAGTTGTGCGTACTCCCCGGACCGCCATGCAGGCACAGAAGCGGCGTCTTTCCGCTGCTCAGATCGCCCGCAATCCGGTAGTAGGTTTCGTGTCCAAGAAAAGGGATTGTTCCTTCCGTAATCTTTGTCATTGGTTCAGCTCCTTCCAGGCCGGAATACCATAGGCACTTTCACAATGCGTCACGGCATTTTGAATCGCCCGCTCCACCGCAATTGCGGCCATCGTACCGGCGGCGTTGATATCTGCTTTTACAGTGTCGAGAGACATGGCATACAGAGAGTCGCCGTCATACATCGTATGAACGGGGCGGATCGCTCTTGCCATGCCATCATGGCCCATGCCGGCAATCTTGGTCAGCTCCGTCTTGTCAAAGGCGCCGTTGGTCAGGATGACACCGATCGTCGTATTTGTTCCGCTTGTCAGCAGGGCATGGCTCACTACCTCTTCCGCATCAAGGATATGATTGTGTTCATCACGCACACCTGCCAGGGGCTGGTTCCTGGGATCGACGACGTTTCCTGCCGCATTGACGGCAACAACCGCCGCAACCATGAGGTCACCTTCCTGCAGGGCAAAGGAGCCGATGCCTGCCTTCATCATATGTTCAGGTCCAAGAATCTTGCCCACCGTCGCTCCGGTACCGGCGCCATAGTTTCCATCCCGGTAGTTTCCTGCCAGACTGCAGGCGAGATAGCCATCCTTTGCGGTGGGACGGATGCGGCTGTCGACAACTTCAAGATCATACAGGCACGAGGCACATACAATCGGAACAACGCCTTCCGCAACCGGCCAGCCCTGATGACGTTCCTCGAGAAACTGCATGACTCCTGAGGCCGCATCAAGTCCGAACGCACTGCCTCCGGCAAGTACAACGGCATCGACACGGTCATTGGCAGCCAGCGGATTCAACAGGGCACTTTCCCGGCTTGCCGGTGCGCCACCGCGAACATCAAGACCGGTGACTGCGCCATGATCCGTCAGAAATACGGTGACACCGGTGGCGTGCTGGGCATCGGTGACATTGGCAATTTTGATATTGGGCAGTGCCTTGAGATCAATCTCCTTCATCATTCATTTCCTCTTTGATTTCTTCGAGCAGTTTCTGATCGCTCTTTGACAGCTGGATTTCCGCCAGCAGATCCGGCCGCTTCATCAGTGTCCGGCGCAGAGATTCTTTGCGCTTCCATTGCGCGATCCTGGCATGGTTTCCGCTGGTAAGCACATCCGGAACCGATACGCCTTCATAGGTGAGGGGATGGGTGTACTGGGGATATTCGAGAAGTCCGTTTTCGAAGGACTCATCTTCCGTACTTGCCTGGCGCAGGGCACCTTTGAGCAGACGGACAATGGAATCAGTCACGATCATGGCCGGCAGTTCGCCACCGGTCAGGATATAGTCGCCCAGTGAAATTGAACCGTCAAAATACGGCTCGATGCGCGCGTCCATGCCTTCATAGTGGCCGCACAGAAGGATGAGGTCATCCTGTAGGGCAAGCTCGTGAGCCATGGTTTGCGAATAGGTTTTTCCGGAAGGTGCGAAGAACAGTTTCCGGCTGTTGGGTTTTGAGGTGCTTCGCAAGGCGGCGATCACCGGCTCGCAGCGCATGATCATGCCTGCACCGCCGCCATAGGGAGAATCATCAATATGGCGATAGGAACCATCCGCATAGGCGCGGATATCAACAATCTCGATGGTGACAAGTTCCTTCTGAATTGCGCGCCGGATTACCGGCCCGGCCAGAAAGCTGTCAAAAGCCTCGGGGAAGATGGTAAGAATTGCGATACGTTTCATCTTCAGTGCTTTCTAGAGGAGGAAGGATGGCGCAGATGGATCGACGTCTCCATTCCCTGCTCTGCCAGATCGATGCCTTCCTGCGCTTTACGAAGCTGCGGCTCAAAGGCGTGGTCGCCGCGTTCCAGACGCTGATAGCAGAGAAACTCTGCTTTCTGGAAACAGGTGAGGGCCAGATCCCAATAGCCTTCATTCAGAACATAGCTGCCGATCCGCAGCAGTGTTCCGGTGGCGCAGAGCGGAGGCAGCTCGTCGGAATCTTCGTCGCCCAACTGCTGCATCAGATCCATGTTAATGGCAAAGGCGGCTGCCGGATCCTTGTCCACATATACGCCATCCCAGTACATTTCCGCCAGCAGATAGAGTGCGTTGGGATCCTTCATGGCCGTGGCCTGCTTGACGATCAGCGGGAATGCCTTTGCCGGATCCTTTTTTGTGCCCAGGCCGAAATACAGGCACCATGCGTACATGGCGGCGCCGTCGGGAATGCTGTTTTCCGCAGCCTTTTCGTAGGCCGCAAATGCCTTTTCATAGTCCTGGTTTCCATAGTGGCCATCAAAGTACAGATTGCCAAGATAGAAGCAGGCCTCAAAGTCATTATCAAACTGAACGGCATCCGACAGCACCCGTTCCACAAAGAGGAAGATATTCCTGTCCATGATCTCGTAGGGATCGGCATCCATCAGATCCAGGGCAATAACATAGGGATCCTCATCCAGACTGCCGTCCCCTGGATCGATGGCATCCTGAATGATGTCATAGGTATCGGGGAAAACAGCTTCGTCGACTTCCGCCTTGCCAAGCAGCGCCGCCGCTTCATCGTCGCTGAGACGTGAATAATAAACCTTCGGTTTACGGTTGTTTTTGGATTGTGCCATGTCGTTCTCCTTATGATTATTTACGGTTAAATTTTACCTTATGGGGAATATGAAAAAAAGGCTCCTAAGAGCCTCAGCCAACCAGCGAACCGATCAGTCCGTAGCTCAGCGCCGTCATGATGACAGCTGCCAGAGCGATGCCGATCAGAATCGAGATGCTTGCCTTCTTCAGATCCATATCGAAGAGGGCGGCAACCAGAGAACCTGTCCAGGCACCGGTGCCCGGCAGCGGTATGCCGACAAACAGAGCCAGCCCCCAGAAGCCGTATTTCTCGATCTTCGGTTTGTTCTTCTGCGCCTTTTCTTCAATCCAGCGGGCAAGTTTTCCCATACGGTGATCTGCCATCCAGTGCAGCAGCTTCTTGATAAAGAAGAGAATGAAGGGAATCGGAATGATGTTGCCGAGCACCGACCAGAAGATGCCGGCAGCGATCGGCAGATTCAGAAAGCCCGGCCCCGCCAGAATCAATCCTCCGCGCTCCTCAATCAGCGGCAGCATCGATACGATCATGACCGAAAGTTCGCGGGAAATGTGTGCCCCGATGCCGCTGTACCACCATTCAAGAAAACTTTCCATAGACTCTTTAACCTCAACGTCCTTCACTCTAACATAGGGCGGAAGGGGGTTCAACGGAGCTTCAGATTTTTTTAATTTTTTGTTGACAGGGTATGGGGGTGGCGATAAGATAATCAAGCAGTCGATGAGATGGGCCTGTAGCTCAGTTGGTTAGAGCGCACCCCTGATAAGGGTGAGGTCGTTGGTTCAAATCCATTCAGGCCCACCAACTGCTTTATAGATTTGGGGTTATAGCTCAGCTGGGAGAGCACCTGCTTTGCAAGCAGGGGGTCAGGAGTTCGATCCTCCTTAGCTCCACCATAGAAATCTGCCGCATGAAAGTGCGGCATTTTTTGTGGCTTGGAGTGATAGACTGGTGACATGAATTACAGCGCAATCATTGTTGCGGCGGGCAGCGGAACCCGCATGCACCTGGGATATAACAAGGTTTATTACCGCTTCAGGGATGGCAGAACAATTCTGGAACATACGATATCTGTATTTGCGGCAGATGACGACTGCCGGCAGATGATCGTTGTCAGCGAGCCTGAGACGTTCCATAAAGAAATAGTGCTCAACGATCCCCGCATCAGCGTCGTGGCCGGGGGATCCAGCAGGCAGGAATCGGTATCGCATGGCCTTGCTCTGGCGAAGGAAGATGTTGTCCTTGTCCATGATGGTGCGCGTCCGTTTCTGTCGAGGGAATGTCTGGAACGGATCAAGAAGGCGATGGAAACGGAACAGGCCGCCTGCCTCATGGTTCCGGTCAAGGATACAATCAAGCGCGTCGAAGAGGGGAAGATTGTTGAAACCTATCCGCGCCAGCTTCTCTATGCGGCGCAGACGCCGCAGGCCTTTCGAACGGATCTGCTGCGGCAGTGCATGGAAGAGGCTCTGAAGAACGGTTTTACGGGAACAGATGACTGTTCACTGGTGGAACACTTCCGTCGTGATATTACGATCCGGGCGGTGGAAGGCAGCTATGAAAACCGCAAGATCACAACGCCCGAGGATCTTTGAGAATAAACGCAAAAGAAAGGCATGAAGCAGATGAAGATCGGTTATTACAACGGAGTGATGTGACCGGTGGATGAGATCCGGATCCCGATGCAGGATCGTGCCATGTTTTTCGGTGACGGCGTCTATGATGTAACCTTTGCCAATAATGGCAGACTCTTTGCGATGGAGGATCACCTGGACCGTTTCTACAACTCGTGCCGGATGATGCGGATTGATTATCCGCTGAACCGGGAAGAGCTTACAGCAGAAATTCAGAGATGCGTTGACGCGCCGGAAACGGGGAACAGGCCATCTACTGGCAATCGAGCCGCGGCAACTGTGCCCGTAACCATGTGTTCCCGGATCCCTCCAGCAAACCGACGCTGCTGATTACGGTTTCCCAGGGGAGCCGCTGGACGATTCGCGTCCGCTGAAGCTGTGCACGGATGAAGATACGAAATTTTTCCACTGCAATATCAAGACGCTGAACCTGCTTCCAAATGTTATGGCTTCCGAGCATTCCAAAGAGGCCGGCTGCGATGAATCAATCTTTCATGACACCGGAAGACAAGGCTGCGTGCGGATCACTGACGATCGCAGCCGTCAGGATACGGACCGTGTGATCTTCTTTTTTCAGCGTATGCAGAGCACCCCGCAGCGTTGAACCGGTGGTGCATACATCATCGACGAGCAGAATCTTCTTGGGTAGCTCGATCTCTTTTCTGCGAAGGATGGAATGTTCCATTTCCATTCTGCCTTTGCGTCCCAGTGCTTTCTGAACCCGGCTGCTTTCTTTGATGAACGGCTCCAGCATCGGAAGATGAAGGCACTCAAACATTTCCTTCAGATGAGAGAAGCCGCGTTCCTCCTGTTTTTCTCTGGAACTTGGCATCAGAAGAAGGGTATAGCCCCTGTATCTGTGACGGAGCCTGTTTACAAAGGGATAGAGAAACACATCTTTCAGAGCTTCGTCGTGCAGTTCCTTAAACTGCAGCAGGCACGAAGAAAAGGCGCCGTTGTACTGCCACAGGGCTTCCATCGGTATGTCATCCAGCATTTCTCTTTTCCGGTGTTTCTGCCATTGGCTGCGGCATTCTCCGCAGATCGGATCATCGGAAAACAGCAGGCGCAGGAGGGTATCATTTTCCTGTTCTTTGCCACACATCAGACATCCTGTTTTGTGCATGATCTGTTTGCCTCCTCAATTTCCCTGATGCACTGTTCCGCAAGGGTGCTGCGCTTCCGGGTCAGAAACAGGACGGAGCCGGTCGGAAACTGAAACGATCTTCCGGCGCGTCCGGCCATCTGAATCAGTGCCGCTTCATCAAAGACGCGGTGGCCCGCCTCAAAGACACATACATCGACGCCAGGCACTGTTACTCCGCGCTCCAGCACCGTCGTCGTTACAACGATGCCATGGCGCTGTTTTCGGTAGCGTGCGATTTCGTCATCCCGTTTTTCTGTTTTCGAAGTCAGTACCATCGTTTCGGGGAAGACCGCCTTCAACAGTTTTGCGAGCACATTGGCCATCGCAATTGTCGGAACAAATACCATCCGCGGATGTTCCGCATGGCTGCGCAGCCAGCGGATCAGATACAGAAACAGAAGAGGACGGGATCCGGTTTTGAGCTGAGGTACCGGGATCGGATGGCCATGGGGCCGCTCATTGAGTTCCAGCTGATAGAGATCACCTTTTCGTACACGGGCCTTTAATTCCGCGTCTGGCGTTGCGGTAAGGAACATTGTGTGACCCTTGACTGCGGATCGGGAGATGCCCATTAAAACAAAACTGGACTTGAAGGGGTAGGCATCGGGCTCGTCAATAATCAGAACATCGCAGCCCCCGGGCGTATAGCGGGCAAGCTGGTGCGTCGTACAGACAATGAGGTCGCCATCCGTTTCCTCTGTATGTCCGCCGCATACAGCTACGACCTTGGCTTTCGGAAAAATCTGCCGGAACCGTTCCGCGAGTTCGAGGACGACCTGCCGCCGGGGTATGGCGAAGATGATCTTCTCTTTTCTGGCCAGGGTATCGGCAATGGTTTCAACGGTCATCTCAGTTTTTCCCGCTCCCGTGGCTGCTTTCAGGATCACGTCGGTGCTGCGGATTTTGAGGGCGGCTTCGTGACCGATCCGCTTCTGGGCAGGGGTCAGGGGATATTTGAGGACATATTCCGAAACATCGTCGCCGGTTTCGTTCAGCGATACCGGTTCCTGTTCCTCTTCGAGCATGATGCGTCCGAAACGGATGCACCGGCGGCAGTAAAAGCCCCTTGATCCTTGATAGAACCAGGCGGAATCCGTATTCCCGCAGCGTGGACACTGCATATTTGGCTCCTTTCACCGTTTTATAGACAGGTACGTGGCATTTTCCCTATTCTTTCGGCTATAATGAGCAGGCTGATTTGCAATCAGGAGGTTTTTTTATGGCAAATGTACTGACCCGTCTGTTCAACGAAGATGAACGGCGCCTGAAGAAGATAGAAAAGTCCATTCAGCCGGTTCTTGCAATGGCAGATAAATACAAGGCCATGAGCGACGAAGAGCTCAAGGCGGAAACGCCGCGGCTCAAGGAAAAGCTCGCCAATGGCGCAACGCTCGATGACATTATGTGTGAAGCGTTCGCTACGGCGCGGGAAGCGTGCCGGCGTGTCATTGGTGAATATCCGTATCCGGTGCAGGTCATCGGTGCTGCCGTGATGCAGGGCGGCGATATCGCCGAGATGAAAACAGGCGAAGGCAAGACGCTGACTTCCGTTATGCCGGCCTATCTCAATGCGCTTTCGGGCAAAGGTGTCCATATCGTCACCGTCAACGAATATCTTTCGAAGCGTGACGCGGAATGGATGGGACGCATTCATCAGTTTCTCGGCCTGAGTGTCGGATACAATGCGCGCGAAATGAGCTCTGCCCAGAAGCGTGCCGCCTATAACTGCGACATTACCTATACAACCAATTCGGAGCTCGGCTTCGATTATCTGCGTGACAACATGGTCACGGATGCGAAGGACCGTGTTCTGCGCGGTTTGAACTTTGCGCTGATCGATGAGGTTGACTCCATTCTCATCGATGAGTCGCGGACACCGTTGATCATTTCCGGCGGTATGAAGCAGACGGCCAACCTGTATCTGCAGGCGGACCGCTTTGTCAAACGTCTCAAGGAACAGGTCATGGGCGAAGACGATGAAATCGTTACGCCGGGTGACTATGTCATCGACATCAAGGCCAAGGTCGTAACCCTCAGTGAGCAGGGTGTTGCCAAGGCGGAAAAGGTGTTCCGCGTCGACAACCTGTTCAACCTGGAACATACGCAGCTGCTGCACCGCATCAATCAGGCTCTCAAGGCCAACTACATCATGCAGAAGGATGTCGACTATGTCGTCGACACGGAAAATGATGAGATCGTCATCGTCGATCCCAACACCGGCCGTCTCATGAAGGGCCGTGAGTGGTCTGATGGTCTGCATCAGGCTGTCTGTGCCAAGGAAGGCATCTCGATCCGTCAGGAGACGACCGTTCTTGCGACAATCACGTATCAGAACTTCTTCCGTCTCTACAACAAGCTGGCCGGCATGACCGGTACTGCGAAGACAGAGGAAGAGGAATTCCTCGAGATCTACAACATGCTCGTAGACGTGGTGCCGACCAACAAGCCGGTCATCCGTATCGACTATCCGGATTCTGTCTACGGGACGAAGAAGGCGAAGTTTGCGGCTCTTGTCAACGAGGTGAAGGAGCGTCATGCGACGGGCCAGCCGGTACTGGTGGGTACGATCGCGGTCGAGACTTCGGAAATGATTTCGCAGATGCTCAAAAAGGAACATATTCCGCATGAGGTTCTCAACGCCAAGAACAATGCACGGGAAGCTGAGATCATTGCCAAGGCCGGTCAGAAGGGTGCGGTCACGATTGCGACCAACATGGCCGGACGTGGTACCGATATCAAGCTGGGCGAAGGTGTGAAGGAGCTCGGTGGTCTTTGTGTCCTGGGTTCGGAGCGTCATGAATCGAGACGTATCGATAACCAGCTGCGCGGACGTGCGGGACGTCAGGGCGACCCGGGCATGTCGCGTTTCTATGTTTCGGTGGAAGATGATCTGATGGTCCGTTTCGGAAGTGAGCGGTATCAGGATCTGTTCAAGCGTCTTGGCGACAATGCGATCGAGGACAAGCTCGTGACCCGTTCCATCTCGTCGGCCCAGAAGCGTGTTGAAGGCGTGAACTTTGATGCCCGTAAGACACTGCTGCAGTATGACGATGTGATGCGTCAGCAGCGTGAAGTGATGTATGAGCAGCGCAACTACATTCTGGATCATGAGGATGTTCACTCGGTGATCAAGGAGATGTTCGAGCGCGTCATCAACAACGTGGTGGCTTCCCATATCATTCCGGAATCGAAGGATATGGAAGTCAATGCGAAGGAACTCGTCGATTCGCTCGATAAGATGGGCTTCCAGGACATCGTTACCGAAGATGAGCTGCGCGGCAAGAGCAGCGAAGAGGCGGGCAGGATCGTCAACGAGCGTGCCTGGGAAGTGTATGACCGCAAGGTGGAGCCGGTACGCGGGTCCATTATGCGCTGGGAACGGGAGATGTCGCTGAAGATGATCGACCGCGCCTGGGTGGACCATATTGATACGATGTCGAAGCTGCGTGACGGTATCGGTCTGCGTTCCTATGCGCAGTCCAACCCTCTGCAGGCTTATGTGACGGAAGGCTATGAGCTCTTTGAAAACATGATGAGCTCGATTGCTGAATCGATCGTCAGCTACTGCATGCGCCTGAAGGTTGTTGTCAAGCAGGCCGACGGTACCGAGACGACCCGCGATAACGCCAGCACCGCTGCCGCAGAAAAGAAAACGGAAGCGGATCAGTGATCAGAAACCTGATTAATCAGATATGGATGGAAACGAAAAACCGACAGGAGGAGACCGATGGAATTATTTGAAATGAAGCAGGGCGTAGCCCGCAGCCAGGCCAA
This sequence comes from Galactobacillus timonensis, assembly GCF_900240265.1. Taxonomy (NCBI): domain Bacteria; kingdom Bacillati; phylum Bacillota; class Erysipelotrichia; order Erysipelotrichales; family Erysipelotrichaceae; genus Galactobacillus; species Galactobacillus timonensis. The sequence continues at coordinate 515,156 of NZ_LT964740.1, read as the reverse complement.
ATTGGAGCAGCTTGGCTCCTCTCTTTGACCTCGCGTCTAAGAAAGAGAAAATTGCCGAGAACGAAAAAGTAATGAATGAGCCCGGATTCTGGGATGATCAGAAGAAGGCACAGGCCCTGATCCGCTCTACCAACAGTATGCGTTCGCTGCTGGAAAACTATGAGGCTCTGAAAAAGTCGCTCAGCGATCTGAGTGACAGCGTCAATGAGCTTTCCTCTACCTTTGATGATGAGCTGGCCGAGATGGTCAACGAAGAATACACAGAGGTGCAGAAGAAGTTCGATGACTTTGAGATTCAGGTGCTGCTGTCCGGTCCGTATGATGACCACAATGCAATTCTGGAAATTCATCCGGGTGCCGGCGGAACGGAAGCCATGGACTGGGCAGGCATGCTGTATAGGATGTATACACGTTATGCCGAGCGCAAAGGATACAAGGTAACAGTCCTGGATTATGAAGAAGGTGAAGAGGCGGGCATCAAGTCCTGCTCCATCAAGATCGAGGGGCCGATGGCCTATGGTTATCTGAAGAGTGAGAGCGGTGTTCATCGTCTGGTACGCATTTCGCCGTTCGATGCCAATGCGCGCCGTCATACATCCTTCGCTTCGGTGGAAGTGATGCCGGAATTTGAAGATGATATGGAGATCACGATTGATGACAAGGATATCGATGTCATCACGATGCGCTCCTCCGGTGCCGGTGGTCAGCACATTAACAAGACGGACTCTGCGGTCCGCATTACCCATAAGCCGACCGGGATCGTCGTCTTCTGCCAGACCCAGCGTTCGCAGCTGCAGAACAAGGAACAGTGCATGGAGATGCTCAAGAGTAAGCTGCTGCAGCTCAAGATCAAGGAACAGGAGCAGCGGGCTGCCGAAGTACGCGGCGAAGTGAAGGCCAACGAGTGGGGATCTCAGATCCGCTCCTATGTTTTCCAGCCGTATACGATGGTCAAGGATGCACGTACCCAGCATGAAGAAGGCAATATTCAGGCCGTGATGGATGGCGATCTGGACGAGTTCATCTACAGCTATCTGCGTTCGCGCATTCAGGGATAAACAAAACACGATGGAACGGGTACTGGTCCATACCGTCAGCGAAGAAGAGTACCGGGCGTCTGAGAATCATAGTCTCAGGCGCTTTTTGAGCGTTGATCTGCACCTTTCCCGCCACAGCATTTCGCGTCTCAAGTTTTCTGACAGCCTGTTCATCAATGATCAGCCCGCCCATGTGTCGATGAACGTGAAGCCGGGGGATCAGATCCGCATCATTCTGGAACGTGATGCGGCCGCAAGCACGGACGAAAACAGGAAGAACAGCGATCGGATTGCTGAAAAGCGGAAGATCAGGGAGCTCATCCGTTACGAGGATGAAGACTTGTTGATCGTTAATAAGCCGGCAGGAATGCCGGTCCATGCCAGCCACGGGCATCTCGATGATTCCCTTGGAACACTGCTGCAGAAGGAGTATCAGGAGGAAGGCATGGACTTTACGGTACGGGCGATCGGGCGTCTTGACAAGGATGTCAGCGGCCTGGTGCTATTTGCCAAAAACCGTTTTGCGGCTCAGATTCTCTGGGAGGAAAAAAAGGCAGGAAAGCTCTCGAAAACCTATCTGGCAATCGCGGAAGGAACTTTTGAACATAAAGAAGGCGTGATCGATCTTCCGCTGCAGAAAGTAACGGGGCAGAGGCGAAGGGTGACGGACGAAGAAGGCAAGCCGTCATTTACCCGTTATTGTGTTCTGAGAAGCAATGGGAACCTGTCGCTTCTTGAAGTGCAGATTGATACGGGACGTACGCACCAGATCCGCAGCCACCTCTCGGCGATCGGCCATCCGCTTGCCGGGGATGATCTTTATGGCGGCAGTATTTCAAAAATAAAACGGCCGGCACTTCACTGTTCAACGATCCGTGCTGTGCAGCCGTTTACGGAAAATACAATTGTGATAAAGGAAGATCTTCCGGAAGATATGCAGAGGCTGCTTACTTCAGAAGAATGATCTTGAAGCTCTTGGCATCCATCGGGATGCCGTTTTCATAGCTGACATCGGTGTCACTCATCAGGTCCGTACCCTTGACAGGTTCACCGATATCGATCGTTACCGGGCTGTCGGCAATGTTGATGAGATAGAAGACACCTTCCCCTTCGACACTGCGCAGGTAGGCCCACTGTTCGTTGCGCTTGTAGATTTCGGTGTAGTCGCCATCGTAAAGCGATGCCCTTGAGGTATGAATTCTGTCGAGTCTGGCAATGACATCCGTCAGCTCGTTCCATTCGGGTTTTTCGATTGCGGGGCGCAGCGGGGCATCGGACCATTTGCCCTTGGTGCCGTGAACTCCCCATTCACTGCCATAGTAGATGCAGGGGATGCCCGGCATCGTCATCAGCATGCTGTAGATGAGGGGCAGATCCCGTTTGTCACTCAGCTGGGAAGCGATCCGGGTCACATCATGGTTGTCAACGAAGTTCCAGAGATGGCGGCCCGTATACAGATCCCAGGGATCCTTGCCGAACTGCCGGTTCAGGGAATAGCCGACCTCGAAGAGGTTGTGGCTGTTCATTGAGGAATACATGCCCTTGTAGCATTCGTAGTTGGTCACGGAATCGACCAGATCCTCCCGCAGCAGGCTGTTGTAGTCGCCGCCGATCATTTCTCCAAACAGGAAGAATTCGGGATTGATTGACTTGACATGATCGCGCAGTGCACGCAGGAAATCGTGATCGATGCAGTAGGCCACATCCAGCCGCAGACCATCGATATGAAACTGCTCAATCCACTGATCGACGCTGTCGAAGAGATACTGCCGCAGATCGGGATTGGAAAGGTTGAGCTTGACCAGCTCCTGATGGCCTTCCCAGTCCTGGTAGCTGAAGCCGTCGCGGCCATTGTCCTGATCAAAATTGATATGGAACCAGCCGCAGTAGGGGCTGTCCCATTTGTTTTTCTTCACATCCTGAAAGGCCCAGAACTGTCTTCCGACATGGTTGAAGACACCATCAAGAAGGACGCTCAGCCCGTTTTCGTGCAGGGCATTGCATACATCCGCAAAGTCTTCATTTGTCCCGAGACGATCGTCGATTTTCCGGTAGTCGATGGTGTTGTACCCGTGGCTTTCACTCTGGAATACCGGGTTGAACAGCACTCCGGTCACATTCAGCTTCCTGAGATGGGGAATCCAGTCCTTGACCTGAAGGATGCGATGGGCCTGCTTGAAATCATTGCGGTGCGGCGCCCCGGTCATTCCAATGGGAAAAATCTGATAATATACAGTATCTGTTTTCATGGATTACGTGTAACCTCCTTCCTGAAACACGTGAATCATTTCCGCCGTCAGGGACGGGTTGTCGTTGAGGTTGAATGTATCGGTGCGCTTGCGCCAGACAGCCCGATCCAGTTCCTCGCGCTGCAGGCGTATTTCCCTGTGACCATGGGTGCGGCACCAGAAACCGGCCAGCAGCGAGCCGGAGAGACCCCATGGCTGCGACTTGTAGTAATGCAGCTCATCGACGTCGAGGCCCGTTTCTTCTTTTACTTCACGATGGACGGTGTCTTCCAGTGTTTCGCCGATCTCGCAATAGCCGGCCACCAGGGCATCGCGGCGATAGGGCCCATTGGCGTAGCGGGTGACGAGGATTTCATCCTCATCATTGATGATCGCCACGATGACGGCGGGGTTGATTCTTGGGTAGATGATCCTGCCGCAATGGGGACACTGCAGGGCGCGTTCCGTCTTTGACGGCACGAGACGTGTACCGTCACTCCCGCAGAAACGGTTGTCATTGTACCAGCAGGAAAGGTGCCAGGCCGTCACCGCCAGGAAGGCATCCTTTAAAGGACGCAAGTAGCGCATCTCAAAGATGCTGCGGTAGTCTGGTGCAAAGGATGAGAGGTCACTCAGAAAGATGCCGGTATCGTCAATGTCAAACAGCCACAATGGGTCAGTGACACCGGCCAGCGGCCAGGTAAAGAAACCGCCGTCCTTCTTCAGCGCAATTTCATGTCCTTTGAAGTCAAGAAGAATATCTTTGCCCTTCGGGGGACGGGGGTGAAATTCATTATGAAATACAGCGGGAGCGATATCCTGAATCATAGGAACCTCCATAGAAAAACGGGCCGAACAATCGCGCCCAACAAAATCAGTATAGGTGATTCTCCGTTGAATTTAAAGACTGGTAATTCTGTGTGATTCAACTATAGTAAGGGTGCAGTAAGAAAGTAGGTACAGGCTATGAAAAAAGTACTGCTCAATTACAGGTAAGACCCGCCGCAGGCGGGACGGAAGCGAATTCCCTATTCGTCATGACCGTAGAACATTACACATTTACAATTGAATCGCTTTTGAATACCGGTGTCTTCTTCTTTGGACAGCGGAGAGAAGTGGATGATTGATCCATGCGGGATTCGAAGATAAGAGCGCATTGGAAAGGTAGTAAGGCGCGCTGCTTCGTTTCTCATGAGAAGGAAATCTCGTAAAACATCCAGGAGGCTGTAAAGCCTCTTTTTGGCTCTCCAAAAAAGTTGGGGGAGAAGCCAAAAACTCTGGGGGAGACTTTGGGGGAGATGGCCTGTTAACTTTGGGGGACACTTTGGGGGAGAAGCCCTGAAATGACCCTGCAATGAAAAATCCGGAATTTACCAGAGTTACAGTAATATGACTTTGGGCTTCCGGATTTTCTTGTGGGGCAGCGTGACAGTAGAAATGATTCCTCTGTCAGCGAACTGGCAGGCGTACTGTTTCAACGACGTTCCTACGTTTTATTTATCTAATGAGTTTTCCTGCTCGCGGTTCTGCTTTCTGTATGGTCCGCGCTTCTTTCCTGTGAACGTATGAACGTCTTCACGGATGCGAGGCACGGCAAGCATGGATGTCTGCTCACGTGTTGCCCAAAGGATTCTGTTGCGGGTGTATTCGAAGTTACTGACACCTCTGGATTGTCTTTTGAGATCCTTCGGTAGGACGTTGAATGCAGTAAAAACCAGGTCCCCCAAAGTTGAATTCAGACGGTCCCCCAAAGTGCTCCCCCAAACTTCACTCCCCCAAGGATTTTGGAGACCCCTCTTTTTCTGTTGCGCAGGAAAATGCTACGATGGTGGCAGCGAAGGAAGACTTCATGATCAGCTTCACCGGGACAGACGGCTTCTGTTCGGCGGCCATTCCAAGGGTGCTAACCTGGCACTCTAAAGTGCGGCTTTGGCCGCCGACGGTTCGCATACGATGGTATTGCCGCAAAGGGACCGGCCGGCTTTGAAAACGTGCTGGTGCATATGATCGGGATGGAGCCCTCGTCAAGGACCATTCTCTGGAAGCTTCCGCTGACGGCTTTGTCCGGAAGTATTCCCGAGCGCATCAGGAACTGGAAGGTGAACGCGTTTCTGGAATCAGAGACGGGGAAAGCGGTATTGATCCTGCTGACGGGAATCCTCTGCGTGGTGGGGCTGCTTCAGATTGTTCTTGGCCTCAAGTGCAGACGCAGTGCCTGAGAGGGTGAAAGAGCCTCTTTTTTGATGTGCGCACGGCGTTCGATATATAATGAAAAACAGTTAGTTGAGGGAAAATATGCTGAGTGTAAATGAGAGAATTGAAGCTGTAAGGGCACGGATGAAGGAAGCGAACATCGATGTCTATTACATTCCGAATGAGGACGATCATCTTTCCGATGAATATACGGCGCCGTATTTTCAGTGCAAGAGCTTCATCTCCGGATTTTCCGGTGATGCGGGCTGCGTCATTATTACCAGGGACTTTGCGGGTCTCTGGACGGATGGCCGCTACTTTACGCAGGCGGAGGATGAGCTGAAGGGAACCTGCGTCGAACTGATGCGTCTGCGTCAGCCGGGTGTTCCGGATCCGATTCCGTTCCTGATTGAACATACGCCTCAGGGCGGTGTGCTTGGCTTTGATGGCAATGTTGTTTCTACGGCGGCGGTTCAGCAGCTTTCCAAGGCCCTTTCCGCCAAGAAGGCGACGATTGATCTGAGCCGTGACTTTGCCGGTGATGTATGGGGAAAGGATCGCCCCGATATGCCCATGGAGCCGGTATATCTGCTCGATCCGAAGTATACGGGTGAAACGGCGGCCGAGCGCATGGGCCGTGTGCGGGAAGCGATGAAGAAGAACGGGGCGGATGTCCTGATTCTGACGCATCTTGAGGATCCGTGCTGGCTGTTCAACATCCGTGGCAACGATATTGCCTGCACGCCGGTTGCCTATGCCTTTGCGATCATCACAATGGACGGGGCATGCTACTTCATTGATCCGAAGAAGATGCCGGCCGATGTGAAGGCGGACCTCGAAGCCAATGGTGTAACGGTCAAGGATTACGATGCGCTTGCGGATGAACTGACCGGTTTCCAGGACAAAACGATCTGGGTGGAGCTGCGTACATTCAACGCTTATCTTTATGCGCACCTTGATACGAGCAACCGGATCCTGAACATGGATTCGCCGGTTACGCTGTTCCGTGCCGTGAAAAACGAGACAGAGATCCGGTGCATGCACAGTTCGCAGCTGAAGGATGGCGCTGCGATGGCCGAATTCATCTGCTGGGTCAAGGAACATCACGATGATCCACAGCTGACTGAGCTTTCGGCGGCACAGTATCTCGATGCGCGCAGGGCGGAGAAGGCCGATTTCATTGAACCTTCGTTCCCGACGATCAGTGCCTATGGGCCCAATGCGGCCATGATGCACTACGAGGCGACACCGGAAAAGTTCTCCAAATGTGAGCCGCACGGCTTCCTGCTGGTAGATTCGGGCGGAACATACAAAGACGGTACGACCGATGTGACACGTTCGATTTCCCTTGGTGAGCCGACGGAACTTGAGAAGAAGTATTATACGCTGGTGCTCAAGGGACATCTGGATCTGGAGCTGGCGCACTTCCTGCAGGGTACCATCGGCAACAACCTTGACATTCTTGCGCGCCGCCCGCTCTGGAACATCGGCATTGATTACCAGTGCGGAACGGGACATGGTGTTGGCCATGTGCTGAGTGTCCATGAGGGTCCTCACGGGATCCGCTGGGGCCGCAGCCGTACCAATTCGCCGGCGGAGGTTCTTGTGCCGGGCATGATCGTGACCGATGAGCCGGGTATCTATCTGCCGCATGAGCTCGGTATCCGGATTGAAAACGATCTTCTGGTTGTGAAGGATGTAAACAACTTCTATGGCCAGTTCCTGAAGTTCGAGGCGATGACGCTGGTTCCTTATGATCGGGAATCGATTGATGTGCGTCTGCTCGATGATACGGAGCTGGAAGCGATCAATGCATATCATGCGGTGGTCTATGAAAAGATTTCGCCGCTCGTGGAAGGAAAGGTAAAGACATGGCTCAGACAGGCCACGGAACCCATCACTCGCTGAAGTTGATCAGCTGGAACGTCAACGGGCTGCGCGCCTGTGCGAAAAAGGGATTTGCGGATTTCTTTCTGCGTGAGAAGGCGGATCTCTTCGCCATTCAGGAAACCAAGATGCAGGAAGACCAGCTGAGTGATGACCTGCGTTTTGACGGCTACCACATGTATATGAACAGCGCGGAGCGCAAGGGCTACAGCGGTACGCTGGTGTATGCGAAGAAGGAACCTCTGCAGGTGCTTTATGAAATTGAGGGCGATACGACCAGAGAGGGCCGGGTCATTTCGATGGAATATCCGGACTTCTGGTTCGTCGCTGCCTATGTTCCCAATTCCAAGGAAGGTCTGGTGCGTCTGGACTACCGGATGGAATGGGAGGATCTTCTGCGGGCGCATTTGTTGAAGCTTGATGCGCAGAAGCCTGTGATCTATACGGGTGATCTGAACGTTGCGCATGAGGAGATCGATATCAAAAATCCGGCGACGAATCATCAGAGCGCCGGTTTCTCGGACCAGGAGCGTGCGAAGTTTTCGCAGTTGCTGGATGCAGGCTTTGCGGATACGTACCGCAGCCTCTATCCGGAAAAGGTGGAATATTCGTGGTGGAGCTATCGTTTCCACGCGAGAGAAAAGAACATCGGCTGGCGGATTGACTACTTTGTGGTGTCTCAGCGGCTGATGGATCATGTTCGGGACAGTATGATCTACGGTTCCGTTGAGGGCAGCGATCACTGTCCGATTGGGTTGAAGGTGCGGTTCTGACAGCACCGACAGGGGAGAAGAAGATGAATAAAGAAGCGATTAAAAGCCGGGTTGAAAGTTACCGTGACGAGCTGGTCAGGCGGCTTGGGGTCCTTGTGTCGATTCCCTCGGTGCAGGGTGCTGCTGAAGAGAATGCGCCGTTTGGGAAAGGGCCGGCGGCGGCTCTGGATGCGGCACTTGACATGCTGGCAAAGGACGGGTTCAGGACATGCAACGTCGACCATTACGCAGGCTATGCGGAAATGGGCAGCGGCGACAAACTGATCGGCATTACGGGACATCTCGATGTTGTTCCGGCAAACAGGGAAGACGGCTGGCATACGGATCCGTTTACGATGGTGGAGAAGGACGGCATTCTGTATGGACGCGGCGTTTCGGATGACAAGGGTGCCGTTGTCGCAAGCATGATTGCGATGAAGGTGCTCAAGGATGCTGGTGTGCCGATGAACAAGCGGGTGCGTCTGATCATGGGAACCAATGAGGAAACCGGCTCCAAAGGCATCCAGTACTATGTTCAGAAGGAAGGACATCCGGACTATGGCTTTACGCCGGATGGCGAGTTCCCTGGTGTCTATGGGGAAAAGGGCATCATGGGAGCTTCCTATTCATCGAAGAAGACTTCGATTCTTGCGATTGACGGGGGTACGGCGACCAACATCGTCTGTGCCAAGGTGACCTGCAAGGTGGCGAAGAATTCATACTCCGGCAAGACGCTGAGCGATTATTTCAACAATAATGACATCAGCTTTTCGATCGAATGCGGCGAAGACGGCGATTCGATTACCGTGCTTGGAAAGGCGGCCCATGCCTCGACGCCAGACCAGGGTGTCAATGCGATTTCCTGGCTGTTTGCGGGATTGAGGGAAGCCGGGTTCCAGGATCCGTTTGTCAATTTCTATAACAGTCACTTCGGTCTGGAGACGGACGGTGCTTCGCTCGGCATCAGGCTTTCGGATGAATACGGTGCTCTGACGCTGAACAATGGTGTCATTCATATGAGCGACGGCGTGATCCGCGGCAGTATTGATATCCGCTTCCCGGTGACGATGACGGCGCGTCAGGTAACCAGGGCGATGAGCGAACATCTGGAAGATGAGGGCGGTGTCATTGAGGTGAATAATGCGGTTGAGCCGCTGTTCTTTGCGCCGGATTCGCCGCTGGTTTCCAAGCTTGCGGAAGCTTACGTTGAAATGACCGGTGATACGGTGCATCAGCCGATGACGATCGGGGGCGGTACGTATGCGAAGACGATTCACAATACGATTGCCTTTGGCTGTGCGTTTCCGGATGTGGATTACCGGATTCATGATGCGGATGAATGGGTACGCGTCGATGAGCTGCTCTTGCAGGCGGAGATCTATGTGCTGGCTGTTTTGAAGCTGATGGAAATTGAGGGATGAAGAAAACAGCGATTGTTTACGACTTTGATAAGACGCTGAGTCCGCGTGATATGCAGGAGTTTTCCCTGATCCCGTCGCTTGGCTACGAACGTGCCACCGACTTCTGGAAGGAAGTGACGGCTCTTTCGCATGATCAGACGATGGATCCGATTTCGGCTTATCTGTATCTGCTGCAGAAGAAGTTCAGGGAACAGGGACAGCCATTGCGGAGAGAAAACTTTGCCGAGGTCGGCAAGGGGATTCAACTGTACCCGGGTGTTGAGACATGGTTTGACAGGATCAATGACTACGGCCGTACGCAGGGGCTGGAAGTGGAGCACTATATCATTTCCAGCGGGATGGCGGAGATTCTGGAGGAAACTTCAATTGCCCGCAATTTCCGCAGGATCTATGCGTGCCGGTATTTCTATGATGGCAATGGTGAGGCCGTCTGGCCGGCGGTGATCGTCAACTATACGACGAAGACGCAGTATCTCTTCCGCATCAACAAACAGGTGCTGGATGAGGCGGATGAAGAGGATCTGAATACATGGATTCCCTTCAAGGAGCGGGCGGTTCCATTTTCGCGGATCATCTATATCGCGGACGGGATGACAGATGTGCCGTGCATGCGCCTGGTGAAGGAATACGGGGGCCGCTCGATTGCGGTATATGATCCCTCTTCTTCCAAGGCAAGATCGACGGCTTCGCGTCTGATCCGTGAGGGCCGTGCCGATTTCATGACGGCTGCCCGGTACGACGCCGGAAGCGGGACAGAGAAGCTGGTTCAGGAAATCCTCAATGCCATGGGTGCAGAAAGCGTTCTGGATGATCGGGAAGGAAAGACGGATGAAGAAGCCGGTTAAAAATGGAAAAAACAGGAAGCCGAAGAGAGCAGTAAAAAAGGCGGCCGCTTCAGGCAATCGGACCGCTGGTCTTCTGAGTGCGGTCATTATCCTTGCGGTATTGATCTTCGGCATCTATACGCTGTGGCTTCGTCCTTCAAACAGCCGTAAGGTGATCGTTCTGGATCCGGTACACGGGATGGATGATTATGCGTTGAAGGGGCTTGTGAATGAGGATGCGTTCAGCCGTCAGCTCTGCGATGAGATTTCGACGCAGCTCAAGGCGACAGGACGTTACGAGGTCGTTGAGACGCATGATGCGGATACGATGATGAGTGTGAAGGAACGGGCAGAAGTGGTTAATGACTGTAATGGGGATCTTCTGATTTCCATTGGCTGCTGGGACAGCTCCTATATGTCTGTGACGGGTCCTCAAATCTTTGCGGATCAGCCTTCGAGCAGGACGAACAGGGACAGTGTCTCCTTTGCGAATGATCTGAATCAGGGGTTTCAGGATGCGGGCATCAGCAGTTCGGTTTCCTATTTTTACTATCATCCGCTGGCCAACGGCCGCAGCTCGGAGCACATTGTTGATGTGTCTGATGCGACGGATTACGGGGAAGAGACGTTCGCCCTTCTGGAGCAGTCAGAGGTGCCTGGCGTCGTGGTGCGCCAGATCGACGTCAACAGTCAGAGTGATGTGGATGCCTATATGAGTGAAGAGGGATGTCAGAAGCTTGCGTCCTACTATGTGAAGGCGATTGACGCCTATTTTGGAGTGGACAATGGCTGATCTCAGCAATGCCGAGCGGTTTCTGAATGCGTATGCGCGCTGTGAGCAGGCGCTGAACCGGATGCAGAATTCCCTGGAATACAAGACGTTCAATGTTCTGCTGAAGGAATGCTCCGAGAAGAATCCGGTTGTACGCAATCATCTGGAGGAGCTGAAGGAGTATGCGCAGCTTCGCAATGCGATCGTGCATCAGCGTGATCAGTATCTGGAGATCATTGCGGAGCCGACGGATGCGGTGACGGTTCGCTTTGAGCATCTGGCACAGCTGCTGGATCAGGATCTGGAAGTGATGCGCTTTGCCAGTTCGCCGGTTCTGACCGCAAAACCGGGTGATTCGGTGGAAGAGGCATTTGAGAAACTGAACCATCTGGGGGCTGATAAGCTGCCGGTCTATTCTGAAAACAATATGTTTCAGGGGCTGGTTACAATGACGGAGATTGCGGCCTGGGGTCTGTTTGATCGCAATCCCGAGCATCGGGTGGAGCAGCTCATCAAGGCAAAGAAGAGTGATCGTGTTGTCTTTCTTGCGCGGCATGATTCGATCATGAAGGCGGCGGATGTGTTTGCTTCAGCCCGTCGTGAGAAGAATGTGACGCCGGTGATTCTGATTACGGAACACGGAAAGATGAATCAGAAGCCGGTTGGAATTTTGACGTCGTGCGACCTTCAGCAGTGGATTTCCTATTTGTCATAAATTGCTTGAAAAGGCATATTTATGCGTTTTTTCTTGCATAAGGGCAACGGTGGGTCTACAGTAAATATGTCAGAGATATGACAGAAAGTTAAAAGGAGATAATCAATCAGTATGGCTAAGGAAGTTAAGGTTCTGACTAAGAAAGATCTTGCGGAAGGTCTTGCCGAAAAGGAAGGGCTGACGAAGAAGGCGGCTGCAGAAATCGTCAACTATGTGTTTGATGAGGCGGCTGAGACGCTGAAGAAGGGCGGCTCTGTCGATATCAGCGGTTTTGGTAAGTTCTCGGTCAAGAAGAGAGCTGCTCGTACGGGTATCAATCCGCAGACCAAGGAGAAGATTGAGATCAAGTCTGCCAATGTTCCGGCCTTCAAGGCGTCCAAGACCTTAAAGGATCTTGTCAAGTAAGCAATCGATCGGGTGACGGTGCTTCGGTGCCGTCATTTTTTTGTCTCTGCAGGGGCGGCGGTGCTAAACTGAACATATGGAAAAGACTATTCTTACAGGAACTTATTCGGAACGTGGAAGTAAGGGTATTTATGCGTGCAGGTTCGCGGATGGGCATTTGGAGCAGCCGGCGGTATTCGCTGAAGTGAAGGCTGCCAAGGCGATTGTCGTGGATCCGGACAGCGGACGTGTTGCCTCGGTCATGGAGGAAGGCAAAGAGGCTGGTGTCGAGGTGTTTGAACGTGATGGTTCGCTTGTCGCGGCGCTGCGCGTTGAGACGACGCCGTCCTGCTATGTTGCCTGGAATGGTGGAAGAATCTATACGGCAAACTACCATGAGGGTACGGTATCGGTGATTTCTCTGCATGAGCAGGAGCTTCATCTGGATAACCGTGTGCTGGTCCGGGACGGGGCCGGCTGTCATCAGGTGCTGTTCCATGGGGATCAGGTGCTTGTTCCGTGTCTGTTCCTGGACCGGATCATGATCTTTGACCGTGATCTGAATTATCAGTCGTCGATTCGCTTTGCCTTCGGTACAGGTATTCGTCATGGTGTGTTTACGGCGGATGGTTCGACGCTTTATGCCGTATCGGAACTGAGCAATGAGCTCTTTGAGATCAAAACAAATAACTGGTCCATCGTGCGCAGGGCCAGTGTTCTTCCGGAAGGTGAGCAGCGCCGCAGAGGAACGGCGGCAGTACGTCTTTCCCCGGATGAGAAGACGCTGTACGTTTCGACGCGCGGCATAGATCTGATTTCGGTGATCCCTGTCGACAGTCTGACCGTAAAGCAGGCGGTTTACAGCGGTGGCCGTCATCCGCGTGACATTTTCCTGGTAGACAATTACCTGCTTGCAGCGAATCGCTACAGTGACAATATCGCAGTGTTTGAACTTGAAGATGATGGCTGCATCGGCAGGGAACTGCAGGCTCTTGCGGTCCCTTCACCGGTATCAATTCAGGTGCTTTGAAGGATCGGAAATCATCAATCAGAACGATCAAAGTAATGGAGGCATTTCCTGTACCGGCCGGTGCAGAGTGCCTCTTTTCTGATTTCAAGCCGCATCTTGAAGAAAAGAAAAAGCCGCATTGTTATGCGGCTTTTCAAGTGCTTCTGAATGGTGGAGCTGGGGAGGATCGAACTCCTGACCTCCTGATTGCGAACCAGGCGCTCTCCCAGCTGAGCTACAACCCCATGCGATTCAGCAGAACTATGTTACCACAGAATCGTTTGGAGTGGTAAGGAAACTAGATGCACCGGAAGGAAATACTTCCTTCGCCATTGGTGATGGAAACATCGGCGATGGCGCCGTTGATCATTGTCCAGGCCGGTACGGTGTGACCGATGTCCATCTCCATGACCCACGGGATGGACAATGGGGCGAATGCAAGTTCTACAGCTTCTCTGTAAGTCATTCCTGTATCGGAATGCGGAATGAGTACACGTCCGATCAGAACGCCTCTGCAATGGCGGAACCAGCCGGCATACTTCATCTGCAGAAGGGTGCGATAGAGTACTTCGGCAGAGAACGAGAAGTCATCGAAGTACCACAGGATGCCATCGTCTGCGTAGCGTTCAATAAACTGAGCCGTGCCGTCATAGGGTGTTCCGATCATGTCCTTAAGAACGTCGATACATCCGCCGATACAGCGGCCGGAAAGAGAAAGAGTCTCCTGGCTGCTTTCATAGATGGTCGGCGTATCGACGCCGCCATAGTCTTCCATCCAGCGTGCCTTGCCTGCATGGACAGGAGAGGACTGCTGACTGACGGAGGCACCTTTGAGCATCATCAGATTTACTTCCTTATAGGGATTCATCTCGTCAAAGGATCCGGCATTGTAACCATAGAAGGTCGCAATGTCATAGCGCGTTGTCATTGTGTAAAGGAGGCTGGTGGGATCCGATGCGCCCATGGTCCATTTCGGGTGCCTGGATACTGTTTCCCAGTCCACAAAGGGGAGCATTTCAAAGTTGAAATCGCCGCCCGCCGCTGCCATAACGGCATTGACCTTCTCATTTGCGAACAGGCTCGTGAATTCTTCGCCGCGCTCTTCAGCGCTTCCGCCGCGGTTGCTTTCGAGGCGAACATTGGGCGTTTCCACGGTATTGAACCCGCGCGAGTGAAGGGTATCAAGGGACATCAGATAATTGGGCAGACTCCCGTGGTCGCCAGCCCCTGCACTGGGTGCACAGATGCCGATGGTATCTCCCTTTTTCAGAAAATTGGGATAGATCATATAGACTCCTTTTTCACTGTCATCAATGTAAACGCAATCACGAATATTCGCAAGAAAAGCCCGCGGTATACACTTTCTTCGATCTGTTCAAAATCGGCTTTAGGGTGCTTTTCACATCAATTTTTTGGTGATTTAATGAATCCGGTTAAGGAGAACGAGATATGACTTCTTTTAGTGAGAGTGTTAAGGCTTTCGGAGTTAAACAGGTTCTTGGGTACCTGCAGAAGGATCCGGAGAACAACATTCCGAAGATTCTGGACTGGCTGGAAAAGTACGGCGGCGATGTCGCTATGCCGAAGCAGATTGCCTATGTCCGCAGAGTTCTTTCGGATAAGGACAACAAGTGGTACAAGTATGCAATGACGATCTTCAAGGAAATCGACAAGAACTGCATGGACAAGTTCATGAACAACTTTGTCATCAATGCGTCGATGCTTGGTCTGCCGCGTGAGCGTAAGATGGCTGCCAAGTACAAGTGCAACATTCCTTGGACGATTCTGTTTGACCCGACCTCTGCGTGCAACATGCACTGCATCGGCTGCTGGGCTGCTGAATACGGCTACAAGAACAACCTGACCTATGATGAAATGGACAAGATCATTTCGCAGGGTAAGGATCTCGGTATCTATCTGTATCTGATGACAGGCGGCGAACCGCTGGTTCGTAAGGACGATATCCTGAAGCTTGCGGAGAAGCACAATGACTGCTACTTCCACATCTTCACGAATACGACGCTGATGACGGATGAGTTCCTGGATGAAGTTGTTCGTCTGGGCAACATTTCCTTCGCACCGTCCATCGAAGGCTCCAAGGAGACGACGGATGCCCGCCGTGGTGCCGGCACCTATGACAAGGTTATGACGGCTCTCGACAAGCTGCATGCCCGTGGTATTCCGTTTGCAGTTTCGATCTGCTATACGCATGCAAACTACAAGGCAGTTACTTCGGATGACTTCATCAACCTTCTGATTTCGAAGGGGGCACGTATTGCCTGGTTCTTCCACTACATGCCGGTAGGAAACGATGCTTCGCCGGATCTGCTGCTGACACCGGATGAGCGTGAGTTTGTATACCGCCGTGTTCGTTACATCCGTTCCGAAGAGTCTCCGTTCCCGATCTTCACGATCGACTTCCAGAACGATGGTGAGTATATTGGCGGATGCATCGCCGGCGGCCGCAACTACTGCCATATCAACTCGGCAGGTGATGTTGAGCCGTGCGTCTTCATCCACTACAGCTCTGCAAACATCAAGAACGAGGATCTGCTGGACTGCCTGCGTCAGCCGCTGTTCATGCAGTATCGTGAGAACCAGCCGTTCAACCAGGATATGCTGATGCCGTGCCCGATGCTGGAGAACTCCGGCCGTCTGACCGAGATGGTTCAGGCTTCCGGCGCTCACAGCACAGACCTGACTTCGCCGGAGTCTGCTGAGCACCTCTGCGCTAAGACGAAGCCGTATGCAGACGCATGGGCTCCGCGTGCAGCTAAGCTCTGGGAAGAAGAGAAGAACATCCGTGAGGCTCGTGAGAAGCACAACGAAGAAGCTACGGTTGCTCGTTCTGCTAAGTAATTCCATCATTTCAAAGAAAAGGCGATCGATCATTCGATCGTCTTTTTTTGGCGTATGTATTGACAACAGTGTATACAATGTGATATCAAAATAATATCAGAAAGGATAACTGATTATGGAAGAGAAAGAACTCAACATCAAACAGAACGGCATGGCTGTTCTGCTTGGCATCCTCGCATTGTATGTGTTGCTGACTCTCGGCATCTTTGCGGCAGCCCGTTTTGAGCTTGACTGGCTGATCACTGTCATCGTCATTCTGATGTGCCTGATCTGGATCCCTCTTTGCGGACTGAAGGTGGTCAATCCCCAGGAAGCACTTGTACTGACGCTGTTTGGAAAATATACGGGGACATTGCGGAAGCCCGGGTTCTATTATGTCAATCCGTTTTCGGTAGCCGTCAATCCTGCCGCAGATACAAAACTGGGACAGAGCGGTGACGTCGATGACGGCGGAACAAGACTGCGCGTCCGCAGCGCATCTGCTCAGTCATCTCTGAATGTCAGTAAGAAGATTTCTCTGAAGGCAATGACCCTTTCCAACGCGAAACAGAAGGTCAACGATGTTCTCGGCAATCCGGTTGAAATCAGTGTCGCCGTCATCTGGCAGGTGAAGGATACGGCAAAGGCCGTCTTCAATGTCGACAACTACAAAGAATATCTTTCACTTCAGGTAGACACGGCGGTTCGTGATATTGTTAAGATTTATCCATATGATGTTGCGCCAAATGTCGATACGACAGGCGACGGGAAGGCGGATGATGGATCACTGCGCGGCTCAACGACAGTTGTCGCCGACAGAATCCGCGACCTGATTCAGAAGAAGGTCGATGGCGCAGGTCTTGAAATTCTAGAAGCACGGATCACGTATCTTGCCTATGCTCCGGAAATAGCAGCTGTCATGCTGCAGAGACAACAGGCAAGTGCCGTCATTGACGCGCGCAAGATGATCGTTGATGGTGCTGTAGGCATGGTTGAAATGGCACTGGAACGTCTCAAGGAAAACGGCGTCGTTGATCTCGACGAGGAGCGCAAGGCCGCCATGGTGAGCAACCTTCTGGTTGTTCTGTGCGGCAACCATGATGCCCAGCCGGTGGTTAATTCCGGAAGTCTCTATTGATGATCAAAGCAGGAGGTAAACAACGTGGCCAGAAAACAGATACCGCTGAGACTCGATGATAAGCTGTATGATGCCATCGCAGCATGGGCGGAGGATGATTTCCGCTCCGTTAACGGCCAGATCGAATACCTTCTTACAGAATGCGTCAAGCAGCGCAAAAAAAACGGAAAATACGTTTCCGAACATCTCGACGAAGAACCGGATTTCGATATCAAATAAGCTGCCCGAAAGGGCAGTTTTATAGTTATTCTTACTTCTGATAGGTTCGGATTACAAACTGTGCCGTCAGATCCATGCCATCCAGCTTCCTGAGACGGTCAATGGCTTCGGCAGGGGTACGGTGCGCGTACGGCGTCATCTCAAAGAGATTCATTAGATTGTCCTGACTCACATGGAAGGAATGCTCAATGGTTTCCGTATCCTTCAATGTCATTTGGATGCCAAGATCCTTCAGCTCATTCTGATACGGCACGTCGTAGAGTACCTTCTTCATCTCCATCAGATGGTCCGGCCCCGGTGTTACAAAGAGGAAAATTCCGCCCGGTTTCAGAATGCGCACAATCTCTTCCTCCGCCGCCGGCGCAAAGCAGGTCAGTACCGCATCGGCACATTCATCCGGCAAAGGGAGGTGAAAGATCGAGGCAACGGCGTATTGGGAAGCCGGATCATTTTTCGCAGCATGCTTGAGCGCTTCCTTGGACAGATCGAAGCCGTATTTTTCATCGGCGGGAAGATCCCTGGTATACCATCCTTCCCCACAGCCAAGATCGACAAGGACACCGGGATGCGCCTCTTTGACCTTCTCCACCAGCCTGTCTTTCAGAAAGGCATAGGAACCTGTCGAAAGAAAGGCGGTTCTTGCCTGGACCATTGCCTTGTTATCGCCATGATCCACACTCTGTTTCAGATAGAGATTCAGATAGCCCTGGCGGGCATAGTCATAGGAATGGCCGTTTTCACAGACGGCTGCCTTTTCTACTTTCTTCAGCGGTTTTCCGCAGATTGGGCACAATAGTTTCATGGTTTTATTGTATCGAATTTTGTGAAGTTTCCCATAATCTTTGTTTTGTATTGACCGACGGTCAGTCAAAATGTATATCTAAGCATAGGAGGTGAACAAATGAGCGAGCCGCATGATAGCGATGACCGCCGTAACCAGTTCATCAACGCCGCTGAACAGCTCTTCAAGGAACATGGCGTCGTTGATACGACCGTTGCCGCGATTGTCAAGGAAATGAATGTTGCCAAGGGTTTGTTCTATTACTACTTCAATTCCAAGGACGATGTCATCGAAGCGATTTCCCAGAAATACAACCGCCAGATGAAATGCTCGCTGCAGAAGGCAATCGACGCGTCGGACGACTTCGATGAGCGTCTGCGCAGCTTTCTGACCGGGACGATGGAGTCGTTCCGGATGATGTGGGAAAACCTGGATGCCCATCGGGCAAACATCGATCTGACACTTCTCAGCAGTCGCACGATCGATGAAGCCAAGCAGACGGCGCGTGACAGTCTGAGAGAACTTCTCGAGGAGGGCAACCGCCTGTCAAAGCTCCATGTCGATGATCCGGATGCCTATGCCGATGCCATTATCGGAGGGCTGGCAGATCTTGCCCGGTACACCAGAGACGGCTTCGACGAAATCGCGAAGCGCATTGAAGATTATCTGCATTCGATGAACTGAAATAAACAAATAACCAGGAAAAAGAAAGAAGGAGATAAAACCTATGAATGACTGGAAAAAGACGACTGATGATTTCACACGTTTTGTAAGCGATACGGCAACTTCCTTTGCAAAGCTGGTAAATGACGGCGCCAAGAGCGCTGCCGACTACGCGTCCGTAATGCGTCAGAAGCTTGAGCTTAAGAGCCAGATCGGCGAACATAAACGGACTTTGAACAAGTCCTATGCTCGCCTTGGTGAAGCTTACTATGACGCTTTGACAGCCGGCAAGCCGGTTGAGGGCATGGATGATGTTCTGAATCTGATCAAGTCCAACCGCGAACTGATTCAGCTGCTCAACGAAAAGCTTGCCGCCCTGGATCAGCAGCAGGCGCAGGAAGAAAAGGAAGAAGCAGCTGCAGAAACGGCTGCATCCGATACGACAGCGCAGGAAACAGCTGCTGCACCGGAGGAGAAGAGTGAGCCGGACACTTCCGATTCAAACGAAATTCATATTGACTGAAGCTTTGGGAATGCAGGGAACGCATGGGTTGAAGAAGAGCCCTGCGTTCTTTTTTATGCCCCGGAAACGGGTTTACTGATGACGTAAAGCAGGTCGCCGGCCGCAAGAACCGTATCCCCGGAAGGAATCAGCGTCGTGCCATGGCGGCGGATGAAGATGATCAGCTCGTCTTCCAGCGCCAGATCCGCAAGTTTTCGTCCCGTCCAGTCATGGAAGGCCGTGAGACAGATTTCGTGCATGCCGCTGCTGTCGGCATCGCCGCCTTCCGCACCGCACAGGATCAGGATGTCGCCGGCCTGCAGGCGGGTATCGCCCCTGGGAACGATCTGCTGGTGATTGCGTTCAATGACCGGAAGGATCGACTGCGGAGGAAAGGTGATTTCACTGACCGTCCGCCCGTTCCATGGATGTCCTGAAGGAAGCTGGAAGCGCACGAACTGTACCGGCAGATCCTCAACCGTGTCGTTGAACGTCGCCATGACATCTTCCCCGGCATCGATGAGATCGAGCTTTCGGGCCGCCGATGGAATCAGGGAACCCTGAAACAGAATGGAAAACAGGACGATGAAGAATACCATATGGAACAGATCATAGGAAAGCGTGATCCCCGGGCTGAGCGCCATGATGGCGAAGGCGATGGAAGCGGCACCGCGCATGCCTGCAAATGAAATGAACAGGCGCTGGTTCCGCGGACAGTGCAGAGGCGCCAGCAGAAGAAAGACGGCCGCCGGCCTGGCCGCAAACGTCAGAAACAGAGCGACCAGAAGCGCCTGGAACGCGACTGCAGGAAGACGGGAAGGAAAGGCAAGCAAGCCGAGCAGAAAGAACAGCAGCATCTGCATGAGACTCGTGAGACTGTGGAAGAACCGGATGCTTTCGGTTTTATCCGGAATCGTATGATTTCCGATCAGGATGCCGGCCATGTACACGGCAAGATACCCGTTGCCCTCAAGCCCGGACGCCAAAGCATACGAAAGCAGACCGAAGCCAAGCAGAAGTGCTTCCGTCAATACCGCATCTTTCAAATGGAACAGCCGCAGCAGTCGCAGCGCCACCCAGGCAACCAGCACTCCGATCAGAGCACCGACGACAATCTGCAATAGGAGCATCTTTATGATCTGCCCTGTGGAAAGGCCGTTTCCCTGCAGCAGGCTGAGCACCACCATGGTCAGAAGATAGGAAACAGGATCGTTGGATCCGCTCTCCACTTCCAGAAGCGATGCGGTTCCATAGCGCAGGTCCATCTTCCTTGACCTTAGAATCGAGAAGACGGAAGCCGCATCTGTCGAGCAGATCACGGCGCCCAGAAGCAGACCTTCCAAAACCGTCATCCCAAGAACAACAATCGCAAAGCTGCTGACCAGCAGCGCCGTCAGCAGACTGCCGACACTGGACAGCAGAACTGCCTTGGCGAGAACAGGCTTTGCCGCTTTGAGGTTTGTCCCCAGACCGCCGTAATAAATGATCAGAACGAGGGCCGCCGAACACAGGGTGCCGGCAACATCGTAGTCTTCGAAGGGGATGCGAAACAGGCCGTCGGATCCGAAGATCATGCCGGCCGCAATGAAAAGAAAGAGGCCGGGAACGCCCGTCCGACGGAAAAGTTTCTGGAAGATGGCACAGAAAATCAGAATGACTCCGGTTAGAAACAGCAGATGGTTCATGTGGCGATTCCTTTCGCTGCCAGTGGCAGCTTGTACATTCAGGGTACCATGAACTGGCGCGAAAAGCCGTTGTGGAAACCGGCACCTTTTGTACAATAACCGTATGAACGTATTGATTACAGGCGGATCGGAAGGCATTGGACTGGAGCTGGCAAAGCTGTTCGCAAAGGATGGCCACCATATATATATCGCTGCCCGCCGCAAAGAGACGCTATTGGCTGCAAAAAAGGAGATCGCTGCCGTTTGCGCAGCTGAGAAGGCGCCGCCGGCGGATGGCCGCATTCATCTGTTACCGGTAGATCTTTGTCAGCCGGATGCGGCGGAAGAGGTGTACCGCTGGAGCGGCCCCGTGGATGTTCTGATCAACAATGCCGGCATGGGAACCGTCGGCAGCAGCTGGGAGCTTGATCCCGCCGTGGAACAGCGTCTTCTTCAGCTGAATGTGGAAGCGCTGGTTCTTTTATGCCGCCGGTACCTTCCCGAAATGATTGCGGCGGGAAAGGGAACGATTCTCAACATCGGCAGTACGGCGGCCTTTCAGCCCGGTCCGTATGCGGCATCCTATTATGCGTCCAAAGCGTTTGTCGTCAGCTATTCGCGTGCGCTTCATGAGGAGGCAAAGCCCTATGGCGTAGAGATCTGCTGCTATTGCCCGGGACCGGTGAAGACGGCTTTTTATGACAAGGAAGGCGTGAAGCCGACGATTGGTGCAGTATCGCCAGCCGTCGCTGCAAAGAACCTGTATCAGGCAAACTGGAAGAAGGCAGTCATTGTTCCGGGAGTCGGGAATAAGCTGATGCGGCTGCTTCCATCGGGTCTTCGGATGAAAGCTGTCGGACATATGAAAAAGAAGATCATTCGCTGATCTTCTCTGGATGACGCTCGTAGTAGCTTGTTTTACAGCCGCAGTAATCCTGACGGTAAATGTCATAGGCATCGCAGATGGCTTCTGATTTCTCCTGGCCGTCTGCTTTTTTGAAATCGGAGACAAACCATTTGGTGCGGCTGTATTTCGCTGCCAGCCTGAGTCCGATTTCGTTGATCTTTTCCGAATCCTTCTGCCGCGAGAAGGTCATGACTGTGGTACAGAAATCATAGCCGTTGGCATCACCGTAGGCGAAGGCTTCATCGATCCGCTTTGCATAGCAGCCAAAGCAGCTCTTCCAGCCTTCGGGATCGTTTTCCCGCTCAGGAATTACGGTCTCTGCATATTTCTCATAATCATAGGACGAAACAATCAGAGAAATGTCATCGTTCCACCGCTCATGAAGATAGCGCTTCACCTCGTTGAGGCGATGATCATATTCACTTTTGGGCCAGATGTTGGAGTTGCTGAAGAAGACCGTGACATCAAAGCCGTTTTCCTTCAGAAAGTCGAGCGGCCAGCAGGCACAGACGATGCAGCAGGCGTGGAGGATGATTCTTGGCTGCTGATCGGGATGGTCTTTCTTCCAGTGTTCGATGACCTTCAGCGATTCTTTGTAGTAGTTATGGCGCGACGAACTTTTGCGGCTTTGTAGGTAGGCGATGTACTCCTGTTTCTCTTTCTCATTCATGGGTCAGGAACATGCAGTCGCCGAAGGAGAAGAAGCGGTACTTTTCCCGGACTGCAACTTTGTAGGCATGCATAATCCGGTCATAGCCGCCGAGCGCGCAGATCATCATGATCAGCGTACTCTTGGGCAGATGGAAATTCGTGAGCATCGCATCGATTGTATGGTACTGATAGCCGGGGTAGATGAAGAGCTTCGTTTCTCCGGAGCATTCTTCAAATCTTCCGAACCGGTTCCAGACGCTTTCCAGTGTGCGTACCGAAGTCGTGCCGATGGCAACGATCCGTCTTCCTTCGGCCTTTGCCCTGTTGAGGGTATCGGCGGCTTCCCTGGACATGAAGTAGACTTCGCTGTGCATCACGTGGTCCTCAACATTTTCCGTATCCATCGGTTTGAAGGTGCCAAGGCCCACATGGAGGGTGACGTCGACGATGGTGACGCCCTTTGCTCTCAGTTTGGCAAAGATCTCCTCGGTGAAGTGAAGACCTGCCGTCGGAGCGGCCGCGGAACCTTCGACCCTGGAGTAAACCGTCTGGTAGCGCTCCGGATCATTGAGCTTTTCATGAATGTAGGGCGGAAGGGGAACTTCTCCAAGTGAATCGAGAATCTCGTTGAAGATGCCATTGTAGATCATCTTCATCTTGCGAAGACCCTGTTCCTCCACTTCGACGCATTCTGCCTTCAGGCGTCCGTCATGAAAGGTGATGATCGTTCCCTGTTTGATGACATGAGCGTTTCCGCACAGGCATTCCCAAACGTCGTTTTCCATCTGTCTTAACAGCAGAACTTCGACATGGGCGCCGGTTTCTTCCTTGATGCCATAGAGACGGGCCGGAATGACCCGCGTATTATTGCGCACCAGAACATCGCCTTCATGCAGATAATCGACGATGTCATAGAAATGCTTATGTTCCAGCTCGTCGCTGTCCAGATGTACGACCATCATGCGGCTGCTCTTGCGGTCAGTGAGCGGTGTCTGGGCGATGAGCTCCTTCGGCAGTTCATAATCAAAATCACTTGTTTTCCAATGCTTTGTTTCTTCCATCATTCCTGTCTCCCCGAAACTACCACGATATCTTACAACAAAATGCATTGCAGGATGATTTTTGGCCGACATAAGGGAATCGTCGGCCTGATTGGATATAGAAAAATGTGAGGCAGTATTTCAAAGAAAAAGGAGAGATTGATCAATGGAAGTTGAACTGTCGGCCCTGACCGTCCGGGCGATTCTGTTTTTTACCCTGGCAGGAAGCGTGATGGGAAGCTTTGCCTGCTGCGCCGCCGTTCGCATAGTGAAAGGAACGTGTTTTTACAGAGGACGAAGTGTCTGCGATCATTGCGGCCATGCGCTTGGCTGGTATGATCTGATTCCGCTGTTCAGCTATCTTTGCCTGAAAGGGCGGTGCCGATATTGCGGCGAAAAGATTTCATCTGCTTCCTTTTGGGCGGAGCTTATTTGCGCAATTGTGTTTGCGGTTCTTGTTGTCCGCTTTGGTTTTACGAAGGAAACAGTCTGTTATGCTTCGGCCGCGGTAGTTCTTTTGACTGCGTCTCTGGTGGATCTTGCGTCCTTCATCATCCCGGATGGCTGCGTTATCATTCTCATCCTGCTGCGGCTGCTGTACTTTTTTGCGGCAGCTTCCTGGAAACAGATGCTGGTGCAGGGAATTATCGGCGGCGTCCTGGTCTTTTGCGTGATGTATTGTTTTTCGCAGCTTTTGAACCGGATCTTGAGGCAGCCGGCACTGGGCGGCGGAGACTTGAAGCTGATGCTTGCCATGGGATTCTATCTTGGCCCGCTGCAGATCTGGGCAGCATTATTGGCGGCATGCTTTGCGGGGGTTGTGTCTGTTTCTTTGATACGTCAGCGCAAAATACCGTTTGGACCTTCGTTATCTTTCGGGATGATGTTTGCGCTGCTGGCTGGGGAGCAGCTCATGGCCAGGTGCCTGCATTACGGCGCATTCCTGGTGCTACAATAGCCGAATGGACAGCCGGGAAACAACGACATTAATGACAGTAGGGGATTATCGGAAGAAGCTTCTTCTTTTTACCATCCCTCTTTTTATCGGCAATCTGTTTCAGCAGCTTTACAATACGGCGGATTCTCTGATTGTCGGAAATTATCTCGGCGCCGAAGCGCTGGCGGCGGTGAGCAGCGTAGGGTCGCTGGTCAATCTGTTTACGGGCTTCTTTCTTGGCTTTTCTACGGGAGCGGGCGTCATCATTGCGCGCCGCATCGGAGCCAATGACGCGCAGCGTACCGAAGCTGCGGTTCATACGGATACGGCGCTGGCTTTGTTTTTCTGCGTATTGATGACGGCGGTCGGCGTCATTTTTGCGCGGCCGATGCTGGTGGCCATGGGGACGCCGGACAATGTCCTTCCTCTGGCGACGCGGTATCTGACGATTTACTTTGCGGGCATCAGCGGCCTGATTCTGTATAATTTTTTTACGGGGATTCTGCAGGCGGCAGGGGATGCGAAACATCCACTGTACTATCTGATCTTCTCTTCGCTATTGAATATCGTGCTGGATATTGTTTTGATCCGCGTCTACGGCATGGGGGTTGAGGGAGCTGCCTATGCGACGATCTTTGCGGAAATCCTGACGTCCGTTCTTGTGATGCGGCGGCTGATGCGGTCTGATTCGCTGGTGCATCTGGATCTTCGGCGGATCCGCTTTGACCGCAGTTCTCTGCGGCAGATCCTGAACTATGGTTTTCCGGGTGCGCTGCAGGGCTGCGTGATTGATTTCTCCAATATTCTGATTCAGTCCTATATCAATAGTTTTGGTTCTTCGGCAATGGCAGGCGTCGGTGCCGCTGTTAAGGCGGAGGGCTTTATCTTCCTGCCGATTACGTCGTTTGCCCTTGCGTTAACGACCTATGTGTCACAGAATATGGGCGCAAAGGAATATGAGCGGGTGCGGAAGGGAATCCGTTTCGGGACAGTGACGGCGATCCTGGTAGTTGAGGTGCTCGGGATTTTGTATTTCCTGTTTGCCGGCCCGGTCATTTCAATCTTCAGCAGTGATCCTCAGGTGATTTTCTATGGCGTGGGCCGCAGCCGGGTGACGTCGCTGTATTATTTTCTGGTTGGTTTTTCGCATATTGCCAGCGGCATTCTGCGGGGGCTTGGCAGGCCGCGGACGCCGATGGTTGTGATGCTGGTGTGCTGGTGTCTGGTCCGGGTTGTCATTTTGTTTACGCTGGGCAGGGCGGTTCATGTGATTGAGCTTGTTTACTGGATTTATCCGTTTACGTGGGCATTGAGTTCGCTTGTGTTTTATCCATGTATCCGTAGGGCGGAAGAGGAGGAGCTCCATGCCTGATTCAAAGACGGGAGTTGTGTTTGATTTCAATGGGACGCTGTTTTTTGATTCGCCTCTGCATGTGATTGCCTGGGACGAGACGGCGCAGGCGATCGGGGCGGGACATGTGGATGCCCACACGATGGCGACGGTATATTCCGGTCTTCCCAACGCGGAGATTTTGAAGCTGATGAAGCCGGGCATGGACGATGCCTTCTATTCCCACTGGTCCAGGTACAAGGAGGCAGCCTATCGGGATGCGGTACTTCAGATGCCCGGTGGCGCGAAGCTTGCGCCGGGGGCCGTCGAGCTGTTTGATGCGCTCAAGGACCAGAAGGTTCCGTTTACCATTGCCAGTGCCTCGATTATTGAAAATATCCGTTTCTTTGTTGAGGTGTTTCATCTTGATCAATGGATGGACCCGGACCTCATCGTCTATGATGATGGCAGCTACCGCGACAAGACGGCGATGTATGAGACGGCATTCCGGCGTCTGGGGGTCGAGGGGGCCTATATCTTTGAAGATGCGCTGGCCGGTCTGGATGCGGCATCGAAGGTTGCCGGCGCAAGGATTTTTCTGATTGATTCGCCGGCGATGCGGCCGTATGTGCGTCAGTATCCCTCGTGCATCGGGGCGGTTCATGACTTTTATGAAGGCAGAAAGCGGCTTGAAACGGAAGGGCTGCTTGCATAGGAAACCAGGAGGAGATATGAGCGAATTCACAATTACCAATGATGCAGTGACACTGAGCGTCAGTACGAAGGCGTCAGAAATCCATGCGTTTCACAAGAACGGTGGACGGGAGTGGATGTGGCAGGGGGATCCGCAATTCTGGTCCGGCCGCAATCCGACGCTGTTCCCGCTGGTTGGATCGACGTATGACAAGAAACTTCACATCGACGGGAAGACCTATGCCATCGGCAACCACGGGTTTGCGCGTCATTCGGAATTCACCGGATCCAAGCTTGATGATGCGACGATTGAAATGGTGCTGCGGGACAGCGAAGCGACGCTTGCCCAGTATCCGTTCCATTTCGAATTGAAGAACAGCTACCATCTTTCGGGATCTACGGTAACGATTACGACGACGGTGCGCAATACGGGCGATGTGGATCTGCCGTTTGGGCTTGGCTATCATCCTGCCTTCAATGTGTCTGATTTTGATCGTTATGTCATTCGCTGCAAAGCCAAGGGCGTAGAGGATAAGGTTATTCTTCTTGACCGTGAGGCGCTGGAGAAGACGATCATTCTGGATCAGCCGGTATATACGGACTATGAGCTGAGCGATGGGACGGAAGGCCTTTCGGTCCATGCGGAAGGCTATCCGTGGGTTGCCTTCTGGAGTCCCAGGGCGCCGTTTGTATGCATCGAGCCATGGTATACGCACACTGACTTTGAAAAGGTGGACGTTCCCTTTGAAAAACGTGAAGGGATCCGCAAGCTGGCGCCGGGTGCGTCATGGTCATCGGTCTACAGTATTTCGCTTCTGTAATCACTTTGCTTTACATTTATTTAAGGGGTGCTAACATAACTTCAGATAAAATCTCAGGGCGGGGCGTACTTCCCCACCGGCGGTATACCCCGCGAGCCGTTACGGCATGAGCTGGTGTAACTCCAGCGGCGACAGTAAAGTCTGGATGAAAGAGATGTTTGATCTACCCGGAGGCTTTATCCTATTGCCTCCTTTTTTGTGGGGCCAGGGAGAAAACCATGACAACAGCTTCTAAATCTTCCAATCGTACTCGTGTTCTTGCAGTAACCGCAATTCTTTCGGCAGTGGCATTCGTGCTTCAGTATTTTGAGGTTCCTGTGCCTCTGATGCCGAGCTTCATTAAGCTGGACTTTTCGGATATGCCGGCCTTGATCGGTGCCTTTGCGTACGGGCCTGTTTGCGGCATGGTGACGGAGGTTGTGAAGAATCTTCTGCACTGTACGGTGTCACAGTCGTTCGGTATCGGTGAAATATCCAATGCGCTTCTGGGAATGGTGTTTACCGGTGTCGCAGGTCTGGTCTATCGGAACCATAAGACGAAAAAAGGCGCCGTTACCGCTTCCTTTGCGGGAGCTGCGGCGATGGCGCTGTTTTCCTTTCCGTGCAATCTGTTCCTTGTGTATCCGATCTACTACAACTTCATGCCCAAGGAGACGATTCTTGCGGCTTATCAGCTGATTCTGCCGTCGGTCACGAGCATTGAGCAGAGTCTGCTGATCTTCAATGTTCCGTTTACGTTTATCAAGGGAATGATCGATGTTGTGATTACGTTCCTGATTTACAAGAAGATTTCTCCGCTTCTGCACAAGGCCTGAGGTTGTTACAGCAGATCGGCAAGATCGTAGATGAGCTTCTCACTGTCCTCGAAGCCAAGGCACGGGTCTGTAATTGATAGTCCATACGTGTCTCCGCCCGGGTGCTGGCATCCTCCGAGAATGTAGCTTTCAATCATCAGGCCCTTGACCAGCCTGGCCAGATCCGGATTGCAGTGGCGGCTGTGCATGACATCCTTGGCGATGCGGATCTGTTCACGGGGCTTCTTGCCGGAGTTCGCATGGTTGCAGTCGACGATGACAGCCGGATTCTTGAGCTTCATTTCGGCATACATCTGATTGATCAGCTGCAGATCTTCATAGTGATAGTTGGGCTTCGTGTTGCCGAGGTTGTCCGTATAGCCGCGCAGAATGGCGTGGGCATAAGGGTTGCCGGTTGTTTCCGTTTCCCAGCCGCGGTAAATGAAGGTCTGCGGGTTCTGGGCCGCAAGGATGCTGTTCATCATGACATCGAGCTGGCCCGAGGTCGGATTCTTCATTCCGGCCGGGATACCGACGCCGCTGGCTACCATACGGTGCTGCTGATCCTCGACGGAACGGGCGCCGACGGCAACGTAGGCGAGAAGATCCGATAGATAGGCATGATTTTCGGGATAGAGCATCTCTTCGGCGCAGGTAAAGCCTGTTTCTTCGACGACCCGTGTATGAAGGTGGCGGATCGCTACGATCCCGGCGTACATATCTTCCTTCTTATGGATATCGGGCTGGTGAAGCATCCCCTTATAGCCGATGCCCTTGGTGCGCGGCTTGTTGGTATAAAGGCGCGGGATCATCAGAATCTTGTCCTTGACCTTTTCCTGGACGATTGCAAGCCGGTGCATGTAATCAACGACGGCGTCTTCGCGGTCAGCAGAGCACGGGCCGATGATCAGAATAAAACGGGGATCCTTTCCTTCAAAGATCGCGGCGATTTCTTCGTCGCGTTTTTCTTTGATTGCTTCAATTGCAGAACTTACCGGAAAACGCCGCTTCAGTTCCTCGGGCGTCGGCAGTTCCTGTACATATTCCATCTGCATGTGCATCTGTTCATTTCTCCTGGTGTTCGTGCAAATGGTACCACAGCAGGAAACGGTCTGCTAGAATGAGGAGGCTATGAGGAACGAGAGAACAGGAAAAAGCAGGAAACCAAAAGACACAGGCCGCGCACGGCCTCAGCGGCGTCCGCGGATGGAATATACCTATACATTCGTCGTGCCGCGTAGTGATACTTTGCTGGAGTTTCTTCTGAATAAGATCCACGGGATGTCGCGCAACAGTGTGAAGTCGCTGCTGAGCAGTCATAAGGTTCTGGTCAACGGTCATTCGGTGACGCAGTTTGACTTTCCTCTGGCCAAGGATGATGAAGTGAAAATTGCCCGTAATCCGGTTCATGAGGAGCCGCATAAGATTGGTGCAGAGATTACGCACGGTTCGGGTGAGACGATCCGCTTCAAGTCGTTGATCCTGTATGAAGATGATGCCTTTCTTGTGATCAATAAGCCGGCCGGGATGCTGGCGGTGGAAAGTGATACGGTTCGCTACAGTGCGTTTTATCGTGCTCTGGAGTATCTGAAGTCGAAGGATCCTAAGAGCCGGCCGTACATTCTGCACCGGATTGACAAGGAAACTTCAGGGGTTCTGGTGTTTGCAAAGGATATTCAGATCCACTCGATGCTTCGGATGCATTGGAATGAAGATGTTTCGCTGCGTGAGTACTATGCGATCGTGAAGGGATGCTTCGAAGAGAAGGAAGGTACCTGGGTTGCTTATCTCAGGGAGAACGAAAATCATCTTGTCTATGTGAGCCATGACCGTAATGGCAAGAAGTCGGTGACACACTATCAGGTGGTTGCGGAAAACGGTGAATATTCGCTGGTGCGGGTGACAATTGATTCGGGACGGAAGAATCAGATCCGTGTCGTGATGGCGTTCCATGGTCATCCGGTTGTCGGGGATGATAAGTATGGGGACGGCAGTGATCCGATCGGCCGGCTTGGTCTCCATGCCAGTGAGCTGGATTTTGAAAACCCGAAGACGCGCGAGATATTGAAGGTGAAGGCTCCGCTGCCGAAAGAATTTCAGACAATGTTCCAGAATGTGATTTGATGGGAGATGCGAATCGTTGATGAGACAGAGTAAGAAATTGATTGGGTTTGTGATGTGCCTCAGTCTTCTGTTGAGCGGCTGTGGAGGTAAGATCGGCAGTCAAGTGAGTGAACTTCTGAATCAGTATATCGGACCGGAGTATTATGCCCGCAAGGCGGCGGAGGCTTCGGCATCGGCTGCCGCAGCGGCAGAAGCCAGCGCCCCGGCAGATACGATTCCTTCTTCGGATGATAAGGAAGAAGAATTGGCGACCGATGTGGAGACGTCGCCCTGGGAAGCAGTAGACGGCGTTCTACCGAAGGATATCATTGGACGGATTACGATTGTTGGTGACAATCTGAAGATCCGTCAGTATGGCGGTACGGCTGCGCTGCTGGTCGGCTATGCGCATAAGGGTGAGAGCTATCTCTGTTCGCAGATCTACATGGATGGCTCGGGCAACAAGTGGTACTGCATCGGGCGCAACATGTGGCTGCTGGTGGTCAATATGGATGATATTGACTATGAGAAGGTCACCGTTACAAAGACAGCTTCAACGCCGTCAACAAACGGCTGATGGACAGCGGCAGGAGAGATACCTGCCCTGTTTTCAGAAACGAACGATAGGCAGCACAGGGAATGTGACAGGAAACGAAAGATGAAGACAATACTCTGGGATTATAACGGTACGATTCTCGATGATGCGCAGCTGACGCTGGACGTGGAGAACACGCTGCTGAAAGAGCGGGGAATGAAGGGGAACTATTCAATGGATGCCTACAGGCATCTGTTCTGTTTCCCGGTTCTTGATTATTACAGAAAGCTTGGCTATACGTTTGAGACGGAGTCGTTTGAAGAGGTTGCCGAGGAGTTTCACCGTCTTTATGCGGCCGGCTTCTCAAAGTGCGGCTGCGTCGATGGTGTCAGGGAAAAGCTGGCGGAATCAAAGAAAAAGGGTTATCGCAACGTCATTATTTCGGCGAGCCGTCAGGATAAGCTGGAGGAACAGATTGAGAGCCTTGGTCTGCGTTCGTATTTTGCGGATCTGATCGGAATCGACAATCTGCTGGCCGGCTCCAAGGTGGAGCAGGCAAAGGCCTGGATGTCAGAAACCGGTACCGATCCGGATACATGCCACATGATCGGTGATACGCTTCATGATCTGGAGACGTCGATGGCGATTGGCGTCCATGACTGTACTCTGGTTGCCCAGGGACATCAGGCATATGATGTACTCAAGGATCGCTGGCCCAATACGGTGCACACAATGAGGGAGGTTGTTCTATGAATCCATGTCCATATCGGAAACAGTGCGGAAGCTGCTCGGGGATGAATGAGGAATATGACCTTACTCTGAAGAGAAAGCGCGAGGAGGTTCGTCAGCTGACGGGGACGCAGATGGTGGAGCCGGTAATCGGAATGAAGGATCCCACTCACTACCGTTGCAAGGTGTTTGCGGCCTTTCATAAGAACCGCCGCAATCAGATGACGGCAGGTATGTATGAAGAAGAAAGCCATACGGTTGTTCCGGTGATTGACTGTGCCATTCAGCATCCGCTTGCGAACAAGATTCTGCAGCAGATCTGCCATATCGCCGACAGTATGCACCTGGATGCGTATGACGAGGATCGCGGAACGGGGACGCTGCGCTATGTATATATCCGTGTTTCCCATGCGCTGAACAAGGCGATGGTTGTGATCGTGATCGGTTCGCGTGAGCTGCCCGGCTCGCGGTATTTTGTGCAGCAGCTTCATCAGCACTGTCCGGATGTTTCGACAATCGTCCTGAACTGGAACCATGGTTCGAATTCGATGGTGCTGGGGCCGAAGTTCAAGACGCTGTGGGGCCCGGGGACCATTGAGGACAGGATCGGTGATGTCCGCTTCCGTATTTCGCCGCAGTCCTTTTATCAGGTAAATCCCGAGATGACGCAGGTGCTGTATCAGAAGGCACTGGAGATGGCAAAGATCAAGGAGACGGATACGGTTCTCGATGCCTGCTGCGGCATCGGTACGATTTCTCTATTGGCGTCCAGGCAGGCGAAACAGGTGGTTGGTGTTGAAGTGAATGCGATGGCGGTTCAGGATGCGATCACCAACGCCAGAATCAACGGGATTCATAATGCAAGATTCTA
The DNA here is from genome assembly GCF_900240265.1 of Galactobacillus timonensis. NCBI lineage: Bacteria > Bacillati > Bacillota > Erysipelotrichia > Erysipelotrichales > Erysipelotrichaceae > Galactobacillus > Galactobacillus timonensis. Next base: position 482,718 of record NZ_LT964740.1, on the reverse strand, counting down.
TGCTGCAGATGCCGGAGAATATCTGGAAGAGTGCGGCGAGACGTTTGATGTGGTGCTGATGGATCCGCCGCGCAGCGGTCTGAGTCAGCAGTTCTGTGATGCACTTCTGAAGATGAAGCCGCAGCGGGCTGTGTATGTTTCATGCAATCCGGAAACGCTGGGAAGGGATCTGAAGATTCTTGGCAGCGGATACCAGGTGAAGAAGATCGTACCTGTTGATCAGTTCCCCTGGACGAAACATGTCGAGACTGTTGTTATGATGTCAAGAGCTGAATAGGAAAAGTATAGAAATCTAGGGCTTCCGGGAATATTCGTAACAACCAGGTGGATGACTGATAGCAACGAATGACCTGCTTTTTCTGCTTTCAGGAACTGATCAACCGCAAAATCGATAGGAAGGTTAGAGGCTATAAGATGAATTTCGGCAGGCTTGTGACTACGGGATTGCTGAGAAATCAGATCCTCCTTAAGGGGCGAATTGAAGATTGGTGGTAAACAGGAGCGATACAGTATCGGTGCTGTATCGCTTTATTTTCGCTTAATTTAAATTTGGTATTTAAATACCAAAACAATTGACATAAGAATTTTAAAATGATATTCTACAATTGCCAAGAGAGAATATCTATCCGATTATGGGAGGAATAAAGATGAAAACGACCTCGGAAAACAAAATGTGGGCTTACATGAATGCGCTTCGCGAAACGATGGTGCCAGACAGTATTCTGGAAAGCCTGCTCCTTATTTCGGAAGTTAAATCGAGGAGCACAGGTGAATTAACTAAAGAGATCGCTTACCAAGAGATGCTTGGGGCGGCGGACACATTACATATATTAAATCCGTTCAAGGATGAAGATCAGTTCTTTGAGGCATATCGTGTTCTTGAGAATGACATAGTGGAAATGGACTGGGAAATGGCTTTGTATCAGGACCAAACCTATGCACGTCGGGGTCAGTTTGTTATTCCGGAATGCCTTCTTAATGAAATGAACGCACAAATCAAACCTGATGCAAAGACGATCCTTATTGCTGATGGCGAGCGCTTTGTGCCGAATCTGACAAAGTTCGTTGAAAAGCATTCTGATTGTTCAATCACTGTAACTACCCAGAATGCCATTTATTCTGAAGCACTTAAAAAAGCGTTATCTCAGTATGGCAATGTAAAGGTACAGATTGACAGCATATATACTGAGAAGTTCTTACCAGAACAGTTTGATTTCATTCTCTCGATGCCTGCGTTTGGATTGCGTGGTTTAGCAAGCGGCTCAGAGCACTTCATGTGTAAAGAGTTCGAGATGATTGCGCTAGAAAATCTTCTGCTGCACATGAGCCCAAGCGGAACCTTGGCCATTATCATGCCAGGGAAAGTTACCTTCGCTGGCGGCTCAATAGCTGCGTTGAGAAACTTCATTACGCAAATGTATAAGCTAGAAATGATTGCGGAACTTCCAGATGGAATTTTCCAAGGTACCGGCATTAAAACATATCTGCTTGTTATCTCAAGCGGCCGCACAGAAGATGTCGATATTTGTCGATATCGTGCAGTAGATCAGGGCAACAGGAGAGATCAAATAAAGCAGATTGAAAAGTCAGATGATACGTTTGTTCTTCAGGATGAAATCGCAGGTGCTCCTGATTGGAATGTTGATCGTTTTTTTCGGCAGCAGAATGAGGAATTCCTGAAGTTTGAATCCTCTGCGACGAGAAAGATAGCTTTGGGCCAAATTGCGGAAATCTTCCGTGGAAAATCTGTAACCAAGAAGGACGACAGCGGTGATATTGGCGTTGTTAATATTTCAAATATTAGAGATTACGATATTGATTATGACAACCTCGACAAGATTAATGACGAGGACAGACGAGTTCAGAAATATATCTTGCAGGAAGGGGATGTTCTGCTACCAGCAAGAGGAACAGCTATACGGACTGCTATCTTTCATAAACAGAGTTATACCTGCATCGCCTCATCAAACGTGATTGTGATCCGTCCGAATCAGAAAGAGCTGAATAGTGTCTACCTAAAGATCTTTCTGGATAGTCCAATCGGGCGGAGTATTATCGCAGGCCTGCAGCAAGGAATGACAATCATTAATGTGAGCTACAACGATCTGAAACTGATGGAAGTTCCATCCCCATCAATGGAAGAACAGGAAAAAGTGGCCAAGGAATACAGCGAAGGTTATGCCGAGTATAAGAAAAGCATATCTGAAGCGGAACAGCGCTGGCAGCGGATTCTCGATAAAGTCCAGAAGTTCTAAAAGGAGAGCGCCATGACGAAAATGTATTACATAACGGATACAAATGGAAATTATTACAAGATTGGCGCAAACAGCAATCTCGTAGTAGCGAAAAATTCTGATGAGGCAACACTTTTCACGCTAAAGCAGGCAAATGAGCGAATCGGTTCCGGCCGAAAATCCAGATTCTACGCCCTCGTTGAAATCGAAGTTGATGATGTGCAGACTGCTTACAGCGCTCCGGAATATGACCACATCACAAAGCCGACAATGTTTGACAGTATGGATACCGACTGGGAACAAACACTTTCTAAGCTCTGCTATATGAGTGCTCATATCGCCGAGTATCAGAGAAACCTGAATTTGATGCTTTCTGATGTTGATAAAGAGGTTTGTGATCTGCTTCACTACCTGGAGCTTAACGAGCTCACTGATGACGAGATGCTAAGGACAGCAGAAATGCTGCAGGAGCGTAGACGGCATCGGCGCGTAATCAAAGACGAGTTGGAAAAGACTGATGTGATGAGATCCACATTTTTGGACAAGCAGTTTGATATCAAAGTCCATCGGGGCCTCTCACAGATTGAGCATATGAAGGATAGAGTTTACGCACCGCGTAGACTTTCAGAACTGTTTGAGCAGCATGCGGCGACGGCATAAAGGAGAAGAATCATGCTTGGAGCAATTATTGGAGATATTGTCGGATCTCGATATGAGAGGCATAACCACAAATCTAAGGACTTTGAATTCCTTACCTATAAGTGTTCACCGACAGACGACAGTATCCTGACCCTAGCAATAGCAAAGGCTATTTTACAGAGCAAGCCAGACCATAGTGATCTTTCTGAAAAGACTATTCTATCCATGCAGCAACTCGGAAATCTGTATCCGGACGCCGGGTATGGTGGCGAATTCCGGGAATGGTTGAGATCGACGGATCCGAAGCCCTATGGAAGCTATGGTAATGGTGCTGCAATGAGAGTAAGTGCAATAGGATTTGCAGCAAAAGATCTGGATGACGCAAAGCACATGTCTAACTTGGTAACCCGAGTCACACATAATCATCCGGAAGGGTTGAAAGGTGCGGAAGCTACAGTAGTTGCTATTTATTTGGCACGTACTGGAAAAAGCATGCTTGAAATCAGAGATGTTATTGACCAAGAGTATTACCCGATGAATTTCACCCTGGATGGGATCCGGGATACTTATCGGTTCAATGAAACATGCCAAGGAACCGTGCCCCAGGCACTAATGGCTTTCTTCGAATCTAAGAGCTTTGAAGATGCCATTCGCAATGCGATCTCGATCGGTGGCGACAGCGATACGCTTGCATCCATTACAGGTGGGGTTGCAGAAGCATACTATGGGATTCCTTCAGAGATTAGGAAACATTCGCTGACATTTCTTGATGAAAGGCAGCTCAAGATACTTACGGATTTTGAAAATAAGTACGAGCCAGTCATGGAAAAGAATGTTGCTAAAGATACAAATATTCCTGTACAGCGGAAAGGAGAAGTCAAAGTGGAAGGTAATACGAGGGAAGAACTGATGGAGTCTTCAATGGATGCAGTAGATCAGGATGTTTTGAACGCTGATTCCTCATCTGAGGAAATCTCTAGTCAGCAGCTTTATCGCCACCTTTATGCGGCTTGCGATATCCTGCGTGGACCTATCAATCAGGATGAATATAAGAGCTACATCACACCGATTCTATTCTTTAAAAGAATCTCAGACGTTCATGATGAAGAATATGCGGCTGCGCTTGCTGCTTCCGGTGGAGATGAGGAATATGCAAACTTCCCGGAGAATTATAGCTTTGTGATTCCGGATGGCTGTCATTGGAATGATGTTAGAAATACTACGACAAACGTTGGCAAAGCAATCGCGAAAGCCATGACAGGTATAGAACGTGCAAATCCGGAAACGCTTGGAGGCTTGTTTTCTAGTTTTGATGATGCTGACTGGACCAATAAGAATGTTCTCGATGATGATCGCTTGAAAGATCTTCTTGAACATATGTCCAAGATCACTATTGGAAATAAGAACTACTCAGCGGACGTGATGGGGGATGCATACGAATACCTTATCAAGAAGTTTGCGGATCTGTCCAAGAAGAATGCTGGGGAATTCTACACACCAAGGACTATCGTAAGATTGATGGTTATGCTGCTAGATCCAAAGCCCGGTGATACGGTATATGATCCCGCATGCGGAACTGGAGGAATGCTTATTGAGGCAATCCACCATATTCATGATGACCAGCTGACTTACGGGAGAATTTTTGGTCAGGAGAATAACCTTACAACATCCGCCATTGCACGAATGAATCTATATCTGCATGGCGCAAAGGATGTGAAGATTATGACCGGCGACACGCTTCGTGACCCGCAGTTCCTTTCTGGCGACAAGTTGCGCACTTTTAACTGTGTTCTTGCTAATCCTCCCTTCTCACTTAAACACTGGGGTGCAACAGCGTTTGAAAATGATAAGTACGGAAGAAATATCTGGGGATGCCCTTCTGATAATAACGCGGATTTTGCATGGATCCAGCACATGGTTTCATCAATGGATTCAAAGAATGGAAGAGTCGCTGTTGTCCTTCCGCAGGGTGTCTTGTTCCGTGGTGGAAAAGACGGAAAGATGAGAGAAAAACTCGTCGAATCTGGTCTTGTCGAAGCTGTTATTACCCTTAAGGGTGGGATATTCTATGGCGCCGGTGTATCAGCATGCATCCTGTTCTTAAAAAAGGATAAGGAGAAAGATCACGTTGGACGGGTCTGCATGATCGATGCCAGCAATATCTACACTGCTGCAAGAGCGCAGGACTATATGTCAGAAGAGAACATTGAAGAAGTGTACAAATTGTACACTGATTACAAAGACGTCATAGAGAAATGTAAGATCGTCACGAATAGAGAAATCAGTGACCACGATTACACTCTTGCTGTCAATTCTTATATTGAGAAGAAACCGGTGGAGACTGTCCCGCCAGAAGTCGTGAAGAAACAGTATTTCCAAGCATACCAGAACGCATTGGATGCCGAGAAAAAACTGAAAGATTTGCTTAAAGAGGGAGGATACATTGATGAGTAAGATATCGCTCGATGAGCTTGAGAACTATTTATGGGGAGCAGCCGTGTTATTACGGACCCATATTGATGCCGGTGAGTATAAACAGTACATCTTTCCTCTGCTTTTCTTCAAGCGTTTGTGTGATGTATACGATGAAGAGAATCAGCAAATTTTGAAAGAGTATGGGGAGGAAGCCCTCTCTTTTGAAGAAAACCATAAATTTATCATTCCCAAAGGTGCTCACTGGAATGATGTCCGCAATACAACACAGGATGTTGGAAAAGCCATCGTAAGTGCTTTTCGCGCAATCGAGAGAGCAAACTCTGAAAAACTAACTGGGATATTCGGCGAGGGGGCGTGGACTAACAAAAATAAATTTCCAGACACCTTGCTGAAGGATCTATTGGAGCATTTTAGTGAAAAAACTTTATCTCTTGCAAATTGTCCGGAGGATGAATTGGGTCAGGGATATGAATATCTTATCAAGAAATTTGCAGATGATAGTGGCCACACGGCTCAGGAGTTCTATACAAACCGTACTGTTGTCCATCTGATGGCAGAAATACTGAAGCCTCAGCCAGGTGAGTCTATTTATGATCCGACGTGTGGCAGCGCTGGCATGCTGATTTCTTCAATTTCATATTTGCAGGAGCATAATCTTGAATGGAGAAATGTTTCGCTTTATGGGCAGGAAATCAATGCACTTACAGCTGCTATTGGTCGAATGAATCTTTTCCTTCACGGTATACAGGATTTTCATATCGTAAATGATGACACTCTTGCAAGACCGGCATTCCTAGAGAGTGGGAAGTTGAAACAGTTTGATATCTGTCTCGCCAATCCACCATATTCGATTAAGCAATGGAATAGAGATGCGTTTGAAAAAGATCCATATGGGAGGAACTTCTTAGGGACGCCTCCGCAGGGCAGAGCCGACTATGCCTTCTTCCAGCATATTATCAAGAGTCTTAAAAAGGATACCGGACGCTCCGCGATTCTCTTCCCGCACGGAGTATTATTCCGTAATGAAGAACGGGATATGCGAGAAAAGCTCGTAAAAGGAGACTATGTGGAATGCGTAATCGGTCTGGCTGCGAATCTGTTTTATAACTCACCAATGGAAGCATGCATCGTGATTTGCCGGATGACCAAGCCAAAGGATCATGTTGGAAAGATTCTGTTCATCAATGCTGTGAATGAGGTCACGAGAAAGAATGCGCAAAGCTATCTCGAAGATCAGCATATTAAAAAGATCGCAGAAGCCTATGAGAAATACGAGGAGATCGAGAATTTTTCTAGAGTCGTGACTGTAAGAGAAATCAGCGAAAATGACTACTCGCTAAGCATTCCGTTATATGTGAAGCCGGAAATCAATGAAGACGAAGAAGATACCAGACCCCTCGAAAGCATTTATGAATCATGGGACGGAAGAACCAGACGCGCATTCAGTTACTATAAGGCGCTGAATGAGATGATAAGCAAAGGAGCGGCAGAAGATGAATAAAGTATTACTCGGCGATGTCGCTGAAGAAGTAAGGGAAAATTACAAGGAGACTAATGGTAATCCAGCTGTTGTAGGTTTGGAGCATTTGATCCCGGGTGAAATCCGTTTAAAGGATTGGAGTGAGGATATCAATACGACATTTACGAAGACATTTCACAAGGGACAGGTTCTTTTTGGACGCCGGCGTGCATATCTGAAGAAGGCAGCAGTTGCGCCGGTGGACGGAATCTGTTCAGGAGATATTACTGTTATCAGTGCCAAGCCGGATAAAATTCTGCCAGAGCTCCTTCCGTTTGTTATACAGAATGATGACTTCTTTGATTTTGCTGTCGGAAAATCTGCTGGTTCCCTATCACCACGTGTGAAATGGTCAAGGCTTAAAGAGTATGAATTTAATCTGCCAAGCCTGCCACAGCAGAGAAAATTAGCAAAACTGCTCTGGAGCTTCGTAGATGCAAAAGAGGCATATGAAGATCTGATTCGTCAGACGGATGAGCTGGTCAAATCTCAATTTATCGAGATGTTTGGCGATCCGCTATCGGATTACTACGAAGATGAATCTGCTGTGCTATCAGCGGTCTTTGAAAAGCCACAGTCAGGTGAATGGGGAAACGATGATATAGATGGCAATGGCGTTTCAGTGTTACGTACAACAAATTTCACTGACGACGGGTATATAACCTACGAAGATGTTGCAACAAGAGATATTGATAGGGATAAAGCGAAGGACAAGTTTCTTCAACCTGGAGATATTCTCATTGAGAAATCAGGTGGCTCCGGGGATAAACCTGTAGGGCGTGTTGTTCTGTATGAGCGAGAACCGAACAAGTACCTCAACAACAATTTCACCGCAAGGCTTCATCTTAACGGCAAATACAACCTGAGCAGGCTTTACACATTTTACTTTATGTTTGTGAATTATAAGCGGGGAGGGACAAAGCTTTTTGAAGGGAAAACAACTGGCATACATAATCTTCGACTTGATGAGTATTTGAAAAATACAAGTATTCCAATTCCATCAGCCGAAAAGCAGAATCGATTTGTGAACCTTGCTCAACAGAGCGATAAATCAAAATTTATACTTCAACCTATGCCTAAAAAATTGCTAACGAGCTAGATGATATAAAAAGATATTAAAGGCCAGAAACCACTTATACCAGGAGGTACATGATTATGTTTAATGAAGATAATACAACTGAACAGATGCTGATTTCCTCTCTTCAGAAAAATGGCTGGAAATATATTCCGGCTGAGAACCTTGAACGCTCTTATGACGATGTTATGGTAGAGCCAATGGTAAAAAACGCCTTAATTCGTCTCAATCCTGAAATCGCAGAAGATGAATCTCGCGCCGATGATGTCATTACTAAAATAAGAACACTGATCAACAAGACTAATAGCCGCAATCTTGTCTCTCAGAATGAAGAGTTTAAGAAGCTGGTATTTGAAACGAACTCTTTCCCGTTTGGTAAAAATGGGAAGTCCGTGTCTATTGACCTGTTTGGCACGGAAATTAACGGAAAGCTCGATAAGAACGAGTATGTTGTCACAAATCAATGGGTTTATCCCCAGAAGGAAAGCGGCAAACGTCTAGATGTTGTCCTTCTTGTGAATGGTTTTCCTTTCGTTATTGGCGAGCTGAAGACCCCTGTCCGGGCAGCAATTACATGGTTAGATGGAGCTCAGGACATAAACAAGTATGAGCAGAGTATTCCTAAGATGTTCGTGACAAATGTCTTCAATTTTGCGACTGAGGGAAAGTGCTATCGCTATGGGTCTGTTTGTATGCCTGCTCAGAAGTGGGGGCCTTGGCATACGAACGAAGATAAATCGGATGGTAGTCTGGCTGCAGTAAATGTCAGTGTGTCCGATATGGTTACACCTGCCAAGGTGATGGACCTGTTTCAGTTCTTCACTCTATATACGACAGATAGCAAGTATAGAAAATTCAAGGTGATTGCCAGGTATCAGCAGTATGAGGGAGCCAACATGATCATAGATCGTGTCCGCACTGGTTATCCCAAGAGAGGCTTGATATGGCATTTCCAGGGATCTGGTAAATCCTACCTTATGGAATTTGCTGCAGTGAAGCTTCGTATGCTGCCAGATCTGAAAAATCCTACAGTCATTATTGTTGATGACCGCCTTGACCTTGAGTCTCAGATTACTGCACAGTTCCATTCTTCTGCTGTTGGTAATTTGGAATCAGCTTCAACAAGAGATCAGCTCATGACGATGCTCCGTCAGGACATCAGGAAGATTATCATCACAACAATTTTCCGCTTTCAGGAAGTTGATGGCGAACTTAGCGCAAGAGATAACATCATCGTGCTTGTTGATGAGTGTCACCGTACCCAAGAGGGCGATCTTGGCATCAAAATGAGAACTGCTCTGCCGAATGCATTCTTCTTTGGTCTGACTGGCACACCTATTAACCGTATCGATAAAAATACATTTGTTACATTCGGGGCAATCGAAGATCGCAGTGGATACATGAGCAAGTACTCATTTTCAGATTCTATTCGTGACCATGCGACACTTCCGCTTCATTTTGAGCCGGTTCCGATCGATCTTAAAGTGGACAAGGACACGATGGATCGTGAATTTGATGTACTCACGGATGATCTTTCTGATACACAAAAAGCTGAGCTTTCAAAGCATGTAAATATGAAGGCCATCATGTACAATCCGGCGAGAATTCACAAGGTTTGTGCTCATATTGCAAAGCACTTTACTGAAAAGGTTAGGCCGAACGGCTATAAAGCGGAGGTTGTTGTATATGACCGCCCTTGCTGTATTAAGTATAAGGAAGAGCTTGATAAGCTCCTTGGACCTAAATGCTCGACGATCGTCATGGATACCAATGACGACAAGGCAGATGTGTACAAGGCATATAAGCGCACTAAGGATGAGGAAGCAAAGGTGCTCGATCGCTTCCGGGATCCTAATGACCCGTTAGAGATTGTCATCGTTACGGCAAAGCTCCTCACCGGATTTGATGCACCGATTTTGCAATGCATGTATTTGGACAAACCGATGAAGGACCATACTCTTCTGCAGGCCATTTGTCGCACGAACCGCACCTATGATGAAGGCAAGACATTTGGACTGATCGTAGATTATATTGGTATCTTCGATAATGTTGCCAAAGCACTGAATTTCGATGAAGGCAGCATGAAGAAAGTCATTACTAATATTGAAGAAGTGAAGAAACAGGTTCCTGCGCTCCTGCGCAAGTGTCTGAGTTATTTTATGGGAATCGATAGAACGGTAACTGGCTGGGAAGGCTTAATGGCAGCACAGGAGTGTCTTCCTACGAATGACATGAAAGATAAGTTTGCTGCGGATTATCAGGTATTGAACCGCGCATGGAACGCTGTTTCGCCTGATCCGATACTAGAGCCGATGAAGGTAGATTACACTTGGCTGACAAACGTATACGAATCCATTAAACCTACTGATGGTAGCGGCGGATTAATCTGGGCAGCACTTGGGCCAAAGACACTAAACATCGTCAATGAGAATCTGACGGTTGGCGAAGTTCATGAGGATGAAGAAATTATTTCTCTGGATCCGGATCTGATCGATGATTTCATTAATAAGAGCCACGGAACAGAAAATGCAGCAAAGCGAGTGGAAATAGATCTGGTTGCAAAAATTCAGAAACACAGTAATGATCCCAAGTTTGAGAAGCTTGGCGATCGGCTTGAAAGACTACGTGAACAGCATGAACAGGGACTTATTAATAGCATTGAGTTCCTTAAGATGTTACTGGAACTAGCGAAAGAAGCTGCTCAGGCCGAGAAAGAGGTTGTTCCAAAGGAAGAGATCGACAAGGGAAAAGCTGCTTTGACGGAGCTCTTCAATGGGGTAAAGAACAACAACACACCTGTTATTGTGGAACGTGTTGTCAATGATATCGACGATATTGTAAAGATTGTCCGCTTTGATGGGTGGCAGAATACAACAACTGGCCAGCAGGAGATAAAGAAGGCACTCCGAAGCGTTGTTTGGATCAAGTATAAGATCAAGGACAAGGAAGTCTTTGATAAGGCATACAGCTACATCGAGGAGTACTACTAATGCTGGGAATGGTGATTGCCTGTGTATAAGGATTTCAAGTCTTATATCCAAGTAAATTACGGTGATCTGCTTCAGGAAAAAATCCAGAAATACATCGATGAGCGTCACGATGGCCAGGGATTTCATGCATATGGGGTAGTCTCTCTGCTGGATCAAAAAATTGAGAACATGCAGGTAATGAGCCTATCTTGTCATGAAGTCCTTGGACCAAAAGTGGAAATTGATGTACATGTTAAAGCCGACATTGTAATGCAGAGCCTGGGGACATCTAAGGTAGAAGCCGGAAGAAAAACGCGATGGTTTACCGTCTACATGGAAGCAGTTCTTCAGAATGGTCTTCATCACGAAGAAGTCATTAATGTTGATGAATACTACAACGGTAAATTTGATATCGAAAACGCCTTAGATGCATACATGTTGCCTTACATTAAATCAGAGCAACTCGAGGATATCGCTGATGATTTTACGCGGTTCTGCTGTGACAAAGAACAATATAACGGTTGGAATTCACCTTTGAAACAGATCCTCAAGGAGATGGGGTTGAAGTGTTATGTTGCTGACCTTCCACAAGGTGAAATGGGGCGGATGTATTTCAGAAAACAGGTAGAGTCAGTAGAAGAATTTATCACGAGTCCAGGAGAAAGGCTCCCCAAAAGAACTACAGTACAGCGAGTTATTGACCCGGGAACTATGCTTATTAGCCGTGACCATTTTTTTATTCGTGGGTATGGAAGCCAAGCTGATACCATTTCTCATGAAATAGTGCATTGGGATAAGCACGATAAATTCTTTGAGATTATTTCTTTGCTTAATCAAGACGAGAAATCACTTCATTGCGAATCATCGCCAGTTGATTCACCGGAAAATTTAGAAGGACTTGCAAAAGCACGCTGGTGGGCAGAGTGGCAAGCAAATGCTCTTGCTCCACGATATCTGATGCCACGTTGGATTTTCACTGACTATTTTCCAAAGATGCTTCAAGAAAATCGAGAAATGTTGGAAGGAAGTGGAGCATCCGAAGGACAGATTATGGAGGAGGCGCTCTCACAGATTGCTGGCGTTTTTAAAGTTACCAAATATGAGGCAAAACTCCGAGCTCTCCAGCTAGGTTATAAACAAGCAGAAGGGGCCTTCATTCGCGTCAAAGGATATAAACGAGAGCCGTTTACGTTTCAAACAGATGCACTGGGTGATTATCAAACCTTCATTCTGGATAACAGAAATGGTACCAGGCTGTATAACAGTGACCCGAAATTCCGTGAGCTGATTGATAGTAAAAGATTTATTTATACTGGTTGCCTTGTCTGTATTAAGGATCCGCTGTACGTTCAAAGGACGGATGATCCTTCTTGCCCAGAAGGGTTTGAACTTACAGAATATGCTCGAAATCATGTAGATGAATGCTGTTTAAAATTCACTCGGCATTACACTCAGGAAAATGCGTACACAGAGTACTATAACGAATGTTTTCTCAGCCGGGATATCAATTCGGCGGATTTCTCTGAAACGCGTGATATTGAATATGAATGCAATCAGTCAGTTAAGGATCAGGAGAAAAATCTGAGAGAGCTGGACGAGAGTTATGAGTCTGTTCTGGAGCAACTAGACACACTGCCAGGATCATTCTATGGGACATTCAATGCTCATATGAAACGAGTGAAAAAAGAAAATGGCAAGAAGATGACAAATGAAGAGTTATCTTTCCGGACGGGAATCAGCAAAGACTATATCGGAAAATTACGACATCAAAATGTGAATATTCAGTTCGAAACGGTATGTGCTCTGTGCCAAGGTATGCATCTTCACCCGGTTTTTAGCGATGACATGATTGCAAAAGCAGTAGGTAAATATCCACAAACAAAAGAGGGATTGAATGCTCAGGTTATCCTGCATTATCACTTTCGTGAATCTTTGAAAGTCGTTAATGCTCGTTTGCGGAAGCAAGGTTACCCAGAATGGGGATGTGATGAAAAAATAATTGATAATTTTGAAGAAAAGTCGAACTGACAGTTCGTTAAAAATTGTGGATATATTCTAAGGCTTCATGGCCTGCATCATTAATTTGATGTGGTTGTGAAGCCTTTTTTTTGCCCGAAACACGAACTGACAGTTCGACGACATGTTTGATGGTTCCAAGTAATCTTAAACGAGTGCAGAGAGCCTACAAAGCTACACGGGAAAAATCATTTCTCGATGTTATTGGATGCGTTGGAGACATCGCATGATCCAATCAATTCAATGCATGAATGTTTTAAGGAAAAAGGCAATAGACGTAGTGAAATAGCGCCCGGAAAACTGAAGTTTCAATCATTGAGCATCGAGATGACACCACAAGTAGTTGTGATGCCATCTGGGTGTTCAAAGCCCAAATAAATCTCAAAGTCTGAGATGGCCATAAGACGGCGGGATGCATAAAGAAAGCCAGAAATCTCTATCAGGAGATCTCTACTCTCTTATGCTTCCACCGTACTTTGGCATGCCCAGATGCTGACCGGTGGATTGCGTAACCACTGGTCTTTCTTTTTGCCCCCGCCGCAGGCACTCAGCGGAAAGGCAAAAAGATGAAATTGAGAAAAACAAAGTCAAATGAGCGCAGCACGTACACATATGAATCAAATGACGGGACAAGGGTAACCATTTATCCCGGAAAGGACGGTGTTACAGAACTCGACATCAAGATGCTTCACGCGTTGGATGATGCAGAAGTCTACAACAACATCAAGAATACCCGTCCTCCAGTTGAGGATTGGCAGAAGAAGGCAATCGAGGAATGGAAGAACAGTCATCCCGGAGAGGAACCAGCAAAGAACTGGAATCTTTCTCTCGACCAGATGACTGCAAATGAAGACGAGGGTGGCTACGGTGATAAATTCCGTGGACTTTCCGATCTGTCAAAAGAACCAGATCTGAAGAAGAGACTAGCTATCGAAAGTATCCATGAGGTCGTTGCTACGTTTCCAAATGATCAGATTGATCTGTATGAGCTCTATTACATCAAGGAATACTCCAAGGCGGAGATTGCTGAGAAGTACCACACGAGCCGCGCCAATATCACGCAACGGGTTAACCGTCTGGAAGAGAAAATCAAGAAATACTTCTGACCTGAGTTAACAAACCATCTGTTTCTTTGACTGGGACATGTAAGGGAAACGCCCTTACAGAAAGGAGCAAATGATGGGACTGAAACACAGAGTCAGCATCAACGTGGTGGATCCCGGAGGCGGGAATATGAACGTCATGCACGCCGGAACGCGTAGGCTTCCGCAAAAGATTATTCACTTCCTCTTCGGGGATGCAGCCACGGTTCTGGTATTGAAACCGGGACAGTCAATTGAGTCAATCGAAGTTCATGAATTAGGAAAGGAGGCAGCCAATGACAATGAATAAAGAAGTTCTGCTCAGTATTGCAGATCATCTGAAGGCTGTTGCATCAGAAATCGAGAAACTTACTGAAGAAGGTATGTTGATCGAAAAGCCCAAGTCAGCACCGGAATTGAATAAGACGGAAGCAAAAAAAGAACAGAAGATCTCGCTTGAAGATGTTCGCGCTGTTCTGGCAGATAAATCTCGTAAAGGACACAGGGCTGAAGTGAAGGAACTTCTGACAAAGCACGGAGTTGAAAGACTCTCAGATATTAATCCGTCAGAGTATGAAACCCTGATCGAAGAAGCTAGAGGTATCGGCGATGCCTGAGGTACATGCAAAGCTTCCTGCTTCCGCAAGTCCAAGGTGGATTCCTTGTCCGCCATCAGCACTGCTGAATCTTGAAGCTGGAGAAGCGCCATCCGAATATGCTCAGCAGGGGACGGACGCACATACGCTTTGCGAACATCACCTGAAGCAGGCACTCGGTGTAAGGGTCCGTGACCCGACGAAGGATCTCACTTGGTACGACGGCGAAATGGAGATGTGCGCACAGGATTATGCCGCATTTGTTATGGAGCAAATCGCAGAGGTGAAGAAATATTGTAAGGATCCGACCGTTCTGGTGGAACAGCAACTCGATCTTTCAGACTGGATCCCGCAAGGGTTCGGAACCGCAGATGCGCTGATTGCCGGTGATGATCTTCTGGTTATTTGCGATTACAAACACGGCAAAGGCGTGAAGGTAGAGGCCACATCACCACAGCTTAAATGCTATGGACTTGGATGCATTGCAATGTTTGATGGTGTCTATGACATCCAGCGCGTGCGTATGGCGATCTTCCAGCCAAGACTAGCTAATATCAGCATCAACGAAATGACCAAGGAAGAACTCCTGAGGTGGGGTGACGAGGTTTTGAAACCGGCTGCCCAGCTTGCTTTCCGTGGCGACGGTGCGCTGAAAGCAGGAGAACATTGCAAATTCTGTCGAGTAAAGGATTGTCGGGAAAGAGCCAGATACAACCTGGAATTAGCCCAGTATGACTTCCAAGATCCAGTTCATCTTGATGATGCAGAAATTGCGGAGATCCTTTCAAGAATCGATGAACTGACGGCCTGGGCAACGGACATCAAAGAATATGCTCTGAAGCAGGCTCTTAGCGGAAAACACTTTGATCACTGGAAACTTGTGGAAGGTAGATCCATTCGACGGTATACGGACGAGAAAGCTGTAGCTGCTGCCGTCGAAGCCGCTGGATACGACCCTTACGAAAAGAAAATCAAAGGTATCACTACCTTGACTTCGGAACTTGGTAGAAAGCAGTTCAATGAGTTGCTTGGCAGGCTGGTTGAAAAGCCTGCAGGAAAACCGACGCTTGTACCGGAAAGCGATAAAAGACCGGAACTGGATATCGAAACAGCGAAAGAAGAATTCAAGGAGGATGAATCACTATGACAAAGAACACTATTCCGACAAAGGTCATTCTGGGCCCGAGAACAAGATGGAGCTATTGCAACGCGTGGGAACCGAAGAGTATCAACGGTTCAAAACCGAAGTACAGCGTATCCTTCATTATTCCGAAGGATGATGAAAAGACTGTGGCAAGGGTTCGTGCCGCCATCAAGGCAGCCTATGAAGAAGGCGAAAGCAAGCTGAAAGGCAACGGCAAGAGCGTGCCTGCTATGTCAGCAATCAAGCTTCCGCTGCGTGATGGAGATGCGGAAAGACCGGATGATCCGGCGTATGCAAACTCTTTCTTCATCAACGCCAATAGTAATAATGCACCGCAGATTGTCGATGCAAATCGTCAGGAAATCATCGATCACAGCGAAGTTTACTCAGGCGTTTATGGTCGAGCGAGTGTCAATTTTTACGCCTTCAACAGCAATGGAAATCGTGGGATTGCTTGCGGCCTTGGGAATCTTCAGAAGATTAAAGATGGGGAACCGCTGGGTAGCCGTAGTAGTGCCGAGGATGACTTTGCTGCTACTGATGATGACGACGATTTCCTTGCTTAGCAAATCAAACGGGGTAAGGCTGGGGGTGGGAAAACCTCCGCTTGCAGAAAGGTAAACCTATGAATATGAATGTACTGCTTGAAAGCATTCTGTATTGCTTCTTTATTGTTCTTATGGCTGTCGAAATTGTCTGGATCATCACTGTGATGGTCAATGACCATAAGGATCGGTTAGCCCAGGAGAGAAAAGAACAGAGCGAAAAGGCTGAACACTGATCTGATTGGTGGATGGGGCGGAGGTGATTCTCCGCTCTGTCTTTGTATTGGAGGGACTTATGGAAAAGATCGAAACCATGAGCATTGACCTTGAGACGTTTAGCAGCGTCGATATTGGAAAGTGCTCTGTGTATAAGTATGCGGAAAGCACTGATTTTGAAATATTACTGTTTGGCGTATCCATCAATAGCGGTGATGTTGTAGTTTACGATATTGCTTCGGGAGATCAGCTGCCAAAAGATATTCTCAGGGCATTAACGGATCCGGCTGTTAGAAAATGGGCCTTTCATGCAAACTTTGAAAGGGTGTGCATTTCGGTGTGGTTACAAAGAGTACACCCGGATTATTTCGTTGGATACAGTGCTCCGGATGACCCATGTAGTAAGTACCTTAACCCGGAGGGCTGGTACTGTTCCATGGTGTGGTCTGCCTATATGGGGCTTCCGATGTCACTTGCCGGAGCAGGCGCTGTCCTCGGGTTCGAAAAACAGAAGATGACCGAAGGCAAAGACTTGATCGCCTATTTTTGTAAGCCTTGTCGACCGACAAAGACAAACGGCGGAAGGACAAGGAATCTACCATCGCATGCTCCTGAGAAGTGGGCAGCATTTAAGGCGTACAACAAGAGAGATGTAGAGGTGGAGATGCAGATTCAACGACGACTGCACAAGTTTCCCGTACCAGAGAGCGTTTGGGAAGAGTACTGGATCGATCAGCAAATTAACGATCGAGGCGTACGCATAGACCGAAAACTAGTGGGGAATGCTATCTCCATTGATTCTCAAACAAGAGAGAAGCTGCTTGGGAGAATGAAAGAGATCACGCATCTCGACAATCCGAATAGTGTGGTACAGATGCTTGACTGGCTTGAAAGTCACGGAGTCGATGCAAATTCACTAGATAAAAAGCATGTAGAAGAACTGCGGAAGTCGGCAGGTGGAGAGGTGAAGGAAGTATTGCGGCTCCGGCAGATGACAGCAAAGTCCTCAGTGAAAAAATATCAAGCGATGGAGAATGCTGTCTGTAGCGATGATCGGATTCGCGGCATGTTCATGTTTTATGGCGCATCGAGATCGGGACGGTTTGCAGGACGCATTGTTCAGCTTCAGAATCTCGTTCGAAACTCCATTCCTGACCTTGAGCAGGCACGAGATCTTGTTAGAATCGGCGATATAGAATCACTGGATATGCTCTACGACAACATTCCGCAGGTTCTATCGGAGCTGATTCGTACAGCCCTTGTGCCAAGAGAGGGAATGAAGTTTGTTGTTGCCGACTATTCTAGCATTGAGGCAAGAGCATTGGCATATCTAGCGGGTGAGCAGCATACGATCGACTCTTTTGCCCGAGGCGAGGATTTGTACTGCGCAACAGCATCCGCCATGTTCGGCGTGCCGGTTGTAAAGCATGGCATCAACGGCGATTTGAGACAAAAAGGGAAAATAGCAACGCTGGCCTGTGGTTATGGCGGCAGTGTCGGAGCGCTTAAGGCGATGGGTGCTCTGGATATGGGGTTAAGGGAGGAAGAACTGCAACCCATTGTGGATTCTTGGAGAGCTGCAAATCCCAATATCGTTCAGCTTTGGTACGACGCGGACGCGGCTGTTAGAACCGTGATCAAAGGTCATGGCAGTGTGGAAACGCATGGTATCCGTTTTGTGTATCGCTCTGGCATGTTATTTGTTGAGCTGCCGTCAGGACGACACCTATCCTACGTAAAACCACAGATAGGGGAGAATCGCTTTGGCGGAGAATCGATCACTTATTTGGGACTGGATAGTACCAAACACTGGAATCGGATCGAATCTTTCGGCGGAAAGATTGTTGAGAATATTACTCAGGCAATTTGCAGGGATATCCTCTGCTATGCAATGCGGACACTTCGAGATTGTAATATCGTCGCTCATATTCATGACGAACTTGTAATCGAGTGTGGTAAAGATGTGGCAGTAGATGCGATTTGCAAGCAAATGGGCAGAACACCACCCTGGGTTCCTGGATTGCTTCTTCGTGCAGATGGCTACGAGTGCAACTTCTATATGAAGGATTAAACAAAGAGGTTAGTGTCAGCGTTTCAGCCCAATAATTAATGTTCAAAAAGTTACAGGCGGTGGGTTAACAAACCTCCGCTTTTTTTGACTGTGACTTAGAAGGGCTAATGGCCTTTAGAAAGCGAGGAAATAGCGATGCGTGATCAACAAAAATTCGTATTCCGAGACGGAATTAATGGTCGTATGACTGCAGAGATTAGCAATGCAAAAAAGAAAAGCGTGATGGTGAAGTGCTTTTCAAAGGAGACATTTTAATGTACGAGGTGAAAGAAAGAGAACGCACCGATCGCGGGGAAACGATGCGTACATTCACAAGAGAAGTTGTGAGTGCCAATATCCTCGAAGTAGAAGCCGGGACCACTGGATATCGGGGTGGAGATACAGGTAACGGTGGCAGGACCTATTTCCGGATTTGTGATGAGGCATGCACCGATATGGACGTTCATGTTTTCCATGATCGCTATGGACACGCAACGGGATTTGAAGTTGCGCTCGGTGGTGATTGCGAACTGGAGACCATGATCAAGGCGCTCAAGTTTATTACCAAAGTGCTCGAGGAGGAATCACGAGAGGTTCATGACTGATGATGAAGTTTACGCTGTATACCGCTGATTGCACAGGAAATGAGGCTAACTGCCTCTATCCCCATAAAGTCATCATCAATAGCCCAGAGGAATTTGCATCAGCAGTTGCACGGGATCATGTGACAGCCGCTTACAAGGGTAACTATCGCTCGAATGACAACTTCCTTTCCGCTGATGCGATCGTCTGGGACTGTGACAACGACTTTTCGGAAAATCCGGATGACTGGGTGACCCCGGAGAAACTGGCCAAGGGGGCACTTGCTGACGTTTCCTTTGCGGCGTCTCCAAGCAGGCATAACATGCTGCGGAAAGAGAATTTCTCCCCTCGGCCGAGATTTCATTTAATTGCACCAATCACGATCTGCTCTGATTCCGCTGCTTTTGCGTCACTAAAGAAGGCTGGAATGCAGCAGTTTCCGTTTTTTGACTCAAAGGCTCTGGATGCTGCTCGCTTTCTATATGGAACGAAGGTAAATCCGGAAGATGTGTTCTGGCATGAAGGCGCGCTTACGATTGATGAGATCCTTCCAGAGAAGCCGGATGCAGAAGAAGTGGAGGAACCTTTATATACTGGCGGATCTATTCCGGAAGGCAGTCGTAACAATACGATGTCTCACTTTGCCGGCAGGGTGTTAAAGCGTTTCGGACCAACGGAAAAAGCCTATGAGGCTTATCTGGAGCGCGCCGGTAAATGCGATCCTCCGTTGCTCGCGAAAGAGCTGCGCACCATTTGGCATAGCGCTCTAAAGTTTTACAAGAACAAGGTGGAGAGAAGCGAAGGCTACGTTCCGCCGGACGAGTATGAAGATACCTTTGGCACCTGCTTTTTGAAGCCGGAAGATTACTCCGATATTGGTGAAGCAAAAGTGCTGGCAAAGGAATGCATGAATCAGCTTCGTTTTACGAGCGCTACTGACTTCATTGCCTTCGGTGGAGACCGCTGGTATGAAGACAAGCAGAAATCTCTGGGAATTGTAGAAAACTTCATGGACGATCAGCTTCTCGATGCAACGGAAGCAATCCGCATTGCGGAAGAGAATCTGACCGCGCTCGGAATTCCTGAGGAAGAAGTCAAAGCTAGAAGCAAAAATCTTGCGGCATCCGTCCCTGATAACAAAGTCGGACTTTTCTACGCTCTGGTTGGAGCAGACACTTACAAGAAGTTTGTCATGAAATATCGAAACTACAAGAACATTGTCAACACCCAGAATGCTGCAAAGCCGATGATGGCGCTGGATGTTTCTGAGCTTGATTATGATCCTGAACTTCTAAACACGCCAGATGCCACTTACGATCTGACAAAAGGTATCTCTGGTTGTCATTCACATGATCCGGATGATCTCATCACTAAGATCACGGCATGTTCTCCGGGAGAAAAAGGGAAGGAGCTGTGGATCCAGAACCTCAATCTGTTCTTTTGTGGCGATCAGGAGCTGATTGCTTATGTACAGGCGATCGTCGGTATGGCAGCGGTTGGCCGTGTATATGCAGAGCAAATGATCATTGCTTACGGCGGTGGTGCAAATGGTAAGTCCACTTTTTGGAACACCATTGCAAGAGTCCTTGGAAACTACTCAGGAAAAATCTCGGCGGAAGCTCTCACCATGAACTGCAAGAGAAACGTGAAGCCAGAGATGGCAGAACTGAAGGGAAAGAGGTTGATCATTGCATCAGAGCTAGAGGAAGGGCAGAGACTCAACACCGGCATGGTAAAGCAGCTTTGCAGCGTTGATCCGATTGAGGCAGAAAAGAAATATAAAGATCCGTTTCATTTTGATCCTTCTCATACGCTAGTCCTTTACACAAACTACCTGCCAAAGGTGTCAGCCAATGATGACGGAACCTGGCGCAGATTGATCGTGATTCCCTTCAACGCAAAAATCACCGGAACCTCCGACATCAAAAATTACTCTGACTATCTCTTTGAGCATGCAGGTCCGGCAATTCTTTCGTGGATCATTGAAGGCGCAAAAATTGCAATTCAGAAAGGATTCAAGATCGAAGAGCCGAAGGCAGTCAGGGATGCCGTTGATAAGTATCGCGAAGACAATGACTGGCTTGGTCAGTTCATCGACGAGTACTGCGATGTTGATCCGTCATATTCAGAAAAATCAGGGGACCTGTACCAGCAGTACCATGCGATCTGTTTCCAGAGTGGCGAGTACGCAAGGAGCACAACAGATTTCTATGGCAATCTGGAAAAGGCAGGATATCGGCGGAAAAAGACAAAATCCGGGATTCTCATCTATGGGCTGAGGCTCAAATCAGGTCAGGATTTTCTGAATTAAATCAAAAGGTGCAGGTCGAGAAGGTCTATATATAAAAGTCCCTATAGAGGATTTTCATAAAAATATTTATATAGAGGTTTTAAGGGTTGACCTTCGAGACCTGCACCTTTCTGCTTTTAGGAGAAGGTATGAGTGAAAAAAGCATTGAACATCGCTTAGTTGTGATGGTAGAGAGGGCGGGTGGAATGGCACCAAAGTTTGTTTCGCCGGGCATGGCTGGCATGCCAGATCGTATCGTTTTGATGCCGGGTGGGATGATCGGATTTGTCGAAGTAAAGACACCCGGCAAAAAGCCTAGAAAGTTGCAATTGAGAAGGCATGTCCTCCTTCAAAATCTTGGCTTCCAGTTATTCGTTCTAGACGATCCGGAAGAGATACCCGGCATCATTTCTGCGATCAAGGAAGGTAAACGATGATGGGTACGATTATAAAACTGAAGGATGGATCACTGGAGACGATCTTTAACGAAGAAGATCTGATACGTCTCATCGAAGAACATATGGGGCGGGAGATGAAGGAGGCCGTCATCCAATGGGTGAATGAAGTTGAATTGGCGCATGGTGACGACGAAGAATGCATCCACGAGCTGAACGAACTGATCAGTGAAGACCGTGCACACCATAAAGAGATGATGAAGGAGATGGATGAGGTTTCTGCTGTGCTTGCGACTCTCATTGCAGAGCCGGCGCAGGACCGGAAAGCTATCTCTGAAGTTGCAGGAAAACTACGGAAAATCATCAGAAGGGAGCGCCGATGAATGAACTTTCAAGATCAGACCTGCATGATTATCAAAAATACTGTGTGAAGTTTGTCGAGAACCATCCGGAAGCCCTGTTGATTCTCGAGATGGGACTTGGAAAAACAGTGATCAGCCTAACGGCTATTGCAGATCTGATGTTTGATTCCTTTGAGGTCAGGAAGACTTTGGTGATTGCACCACTCCGTGTTAGTCGTGACGTCTGGCCAGAAGAAAAGAATCTCTGGTTTCACACACAGGATCTGCGGATGTCAGTGATTATTGGCAGCAGTAAAGAGCGAGTCAAGGCACTCAGAGCAGATGCTGATATCTACGTGATTAATCGGGAAAATGTGAAGTGGCTAACTGATTTTCTGGAATTACACAAAATCCCGTGGCCATTCGATTGCGTTGTGGTGGATGAACTCAGTTCCTTCAAGAACTACAAGAGTCAGCGATATAAGGCACTCCGCAAAGTCCGTCCGTACATTAAGCGGATCTGGGGACTTACCGGAACGCCGGCAAGTAACGGTCTTCTGGATCTCTGGGGAGAAGTGGCCATCATTGATCAGGGTAAACGCCTTGGGAGATTCATCGGCAGGTACCGGGAATCATATTTTAAGGCAGGAAGTATGAATCCTTACACCGGAGTGGTCTATACCTATGTTCCGTTGCCCGGTGCAGAGGATGCGATTTATCAGAAGATTAGTGACATTTCAGTTTCTATGAAGGCAAGAGACTTTCTTCCGGATCTGCCGAAGTGCGTGACAGTAGATCACATGGTCGAGATGAACCCGGAAGAAAAGAAACTCTACGAGGAATTGAAGAAAGAGCTTGTTCTTACGATTGATGAGAATGAAGTTGATGCTGCCAATGCAGCTGTTCTTTCCGGCAGACTACTTGAAATGGCTAATGGTGCTGTTTACAACGAGAACCATGATGTGATGCGGATTCATGATCGAAAGCTTGAGATGTTAACTGATCTCATTGAAGAAGCGGTCGGGCAGAATGTCTTGGTTGCATACTGGTATCAGCATGATCGCCTGCGCATCATTGATTATCTGAAAGAGAAGGGGATTGCTGTACGGGACCTTAAATCATCAGAGGATGTTGCCGATTGGAATGCAGGAAAGATACCAGTCGCTCTGATTTCTCCTGCATCTGCCGGACACGGCTTAAACCTGCAGCGTGGCGGTCATATTCTAGTCTGGTTCTCCCTCTGCTGGTCTTTGGAGATGCGGCAGCAAACAGACGCGAGACTCAACCGTCAAGGCCAGACCGAGGTTGTAACCATTCATAACATCGTGACGAAGGACACGATTGATGAAGACGTGCTGAAGGCACTGGAAGATAAGAACGCCACACAGGAGAATCTGATCCGGGCAGTGAAAGCACGGCTTTCCTAATAACAATCAGAGTAAATTAATGCCAAACATATGCCAATCCATGGTTGCGAAAAAGAATTTCAAGGAGGCTGCATATGAACAAGAACCACGGGTTTGATCCATATGAGGATCTTGCGACTGCCATTGTGGCGCAGGCAGCAAAAGATTACCTGTCTGCGCTGAAGAGACTAAAGAAAAATCCGGGTAATGCTATGGCTATGGAAGATGCCATACGGCTTGAGAGTTTCTTCCATTCCAGTTTGTACAATGATCTGACAAGTGTTGATTCAGATTATTTGATTCAGCGGTTAAAGGAGAAGGTGGCAGCATGACGCCAAAGTCCTATCTCAATCAGGCGTATCGCTTGGAGCAGAGAATCCGTCTGGATGCGGAAGAACTGGAAAATCTGAAAGCAATGGCCGCATCTGTTGGCAGTCCTGGCTTTGAGGAGCATTACAATCAAAATCATCCAAATGATGCGTCCTTTGTACAAACGCTAAATCGCATCTGGGAAAAGGAAGAGAGAGTAAATGATGAACTCTGTCTTCTCCTGCAGCTTAAGGACGAGATCGAGTCTGTAATTGGACAGGTAGTCAATATGGATGAACGGTTGATTCTAACGTATCGTTATTTGAAGAATTATACATGGATGCGAATAGGCGATGAGCTTTCTGCTGATGAACGCACGATACGCAGATGGCACAGCAGCGCGTTGTCCCATGTAAAAGTTCCGGAAAACCCTACAATTATATAAATGCGCCGGAAATGTCCGGAAATGTCCGGGTGCCATATATGATATGGTATAGTCGCAAGAAAGATAGAGTGAAGCCTCGAAGGTCAAAACCCCCGGGGCTTTTGTTATGCACGAGGAGGTGGAGCGATGCCGATGAAACCAAAACGACCATGCCGCTGGCCCGGATGCGGAAAGCTCTGTGAGGATGGGAAGCAATACTGCCCAGAGCATCAGAAGCAGATGGACGAGCACTACGACAGCTTCACGCGCGGCTATGACGGTTCCAAGCGCTATGGCAGCCGGTGGCGAACAGTTCGCGCGCGGTATGTTCAGAAACATCCCTTCTGTGAGGAGTGTCTGAAGCAAGGGCGCTATGTCGCAGTCGAGGAAGTTCACCACATCGTTCCGCTCTCGGCAGGCGGGACGAACGATGAAAGCAACCTGATGTCGCTCTGCCGTTCCTGTCACGAGAAGATGCATCAGAAGATTGGCGACCGCAGGCCCCCAGGGGCGGTGAAAATCTCTGAAAGCGCTTTCTGAAAACACCGGCGTCCCCTCACGCGTGCGTTTTTTCGGGTTCAAACGGGGGATAAACCCCGCCAACTCTAGAAAGGAAGTGAAACGATGGCAAAAGATGGAACCTACCGCGGCGGGCGAAGAATCAAAGCCGGAGGTAAGCCCACACCGGCAGCGGAAAAGATCGCAAACGGGAAAACAGCTCAGGTCATGAGCAACGACATTCCGGATCTTGATCCCAACGAGCTCGATGCCGTCGATCTTCCGGAAGGCGCAGTGCTGGAAGGAAACGACATGCCTAAGCCCGGCGAGTACCTGTCCGCAAAGCAGAAGAACGGAAAGCCGCTCGGCGCGGATGAAATTTACCGTGAAACATGGTTATGGCTGAAACGGCGGCATTGCGAGAACCTCGTCAATCCCCGTCTCATTGAATCCTACGCACAGAACTTTGCCCGCTATATCCAATGTGAGGACGCGATCAGCACGTATGGACTGCTGGGTAAGCACCCGACTACCGGAGGCGTGGTGACATCACCGTTTGTTCAGATGGCAAGCCAGTTCCAGCGTGCGGCAAATTTGATATGGATGGAGATATTCGACATTGTGAAACAGAACTGCACAGAAGAATATGACGAAGGAAATCCGAATGACACGATGGAGCAGTTACTTCGCTCAAGGAGAGAACGATAAATGGATACAGTAAAACTTGAACAGGTCCCGATTGAGAAACTGGTGCCATATGCCAGAAACGCCCGGACACACAGTAAAGAACAGATCGCTCAGCTTCGCGCATCGCTGCGGGAGTTCGGCTTTGTTTCTCCTGCCGTGATTGATAGTGGCTACAACATCCTTGTGGGTCATGGACGAATTCAGGCGGCCCGTGAGGAAGGATATAAAACGGTTCCCTGTGTGTTTGCAGAGAACCTGACGGAGGCCCAGAAAAAAGCGTACATTCTCGCCGACAACCAGCTGGCGCTAAACGCGGGATGGGACGAGGACATGCTTTCGGTCGAATTATCGGATCTGAAGAACGACTCGTTTGATCTCTCCCTTCTGGGCTTTGAGGAATCCGATCTTGAAAAGTATCTCAATCCGGATGATGAAGATGCTGAGCAGGACGATTTCGATGTAGACACGGAACTTGCAAAGCCATGTTTTTCCAAAGCCGGTGATATCTGGCATCTGGGAAGACATACTGTGATCTGCGGTGACTCCACCAATCCAGACACATACACACATCTGCTGGAAGGAAACAGTGTAAATCTTGTCTGCACCGATCCTCCCTACCTCGTGAACCTTGAAAGTACATCCGGCAAGATCAAAAATGACGATCTGAACGATAAGGACGGCTACGAGTTCTTAAAAAAGGCCTTCTGCTGTTTCCATGATGTAATGGCAAAGGACGCATCGATTTATGTGTTCTACGCTACAGCTAAGGCGCGCATCTTCCACGATGCCTATGAAGATGCAGGATTTAAGGTTGGGGCCGGTCTGGTCTGGAAGAAGGACCGGCTGGTACTTACCCGGACAGATTGGAAATACATCCATGAGCCCATCATATGGGGCTGGCGAAAAGACGGAAAGCATCAATGGTACGGTGATCAGAAACAGGTCACCGTTTTTCAGTTCGACCGCATCAAGAACAGCAAAGAGGACGGATTCGGACATCCTTCAAGCAAGCCGGTACCATTGATCGCTTATCTGATCAGGCAGTGCACCCAGACGAACGGTCTGGTGCTGGACGGGTTTCTGGGTTCTGCCTCAACTCTGATTGCCTGCGAGCAGCTGGGACGCGTCTGCTATGGCGTGGAGCTGGAGGCGAAGTTCATCGATGTAGCGGTGAACAGATACATCCAGTTGAAGGATGGATCCGATACGGATGTGTACCTGATCCGCAACGGGAAACAAATATCTTACGGGCAGGCAATAGAACTCATGGAAAAGGAGCAGGAGAGGAACTGTGAACGCGGAGGAACGGCTTCTTGAAAACGGCTATGAAGACGTGAAATACTTAACGGATTATAGCTATGACGATGCTCTTATCGGTGTAACCGACGATAACAGAGCCGTCTATGATTACGATCTGATGATTCATTGGTTAATGGAAAAAGAGAACTGGCCCATGGAAGATGCGACCGAATGGATCAACTACAACACCATACGGGCACTTCCTTACATGGGCGAAGATGCGCCAATCATTCTTAATCGGCTTGAAGATGTAGACATTCATGCCGTTTCAGAAACGTGATTGCTTCTAATTATTTCACTCGAATCTTGTTGCTATTTGAAGCGTACAGAGTGATGTATGTACTACCAAAACAAAGGAGGCACATACCATGAAACTCACATTCAACGTAACAAAAGAAACCAAGAAAGCATTTGTAAATGTCCTCGCGGAGATTACCGGAAACAAGGCGGTCTACCAGTTCACGCCGACTTATGCTTACGCAATCGGCGATCTCACCGTCAACCGGGACGCAACAGTAACCGCACCGGATGACAGGGACCTCAGCTCCGTGCTTGCAGCGCTCAGCGCCATGGGCTACAAGCTGATCGAGAGTGACAATGGTGAAACAACAGCCGAACAGGAGCCAGAGGCTGAAACGACGGAAGATCCAGCGGAACCTGAAACCGATGAATCTGGAATTACGGAGTATACGATCTCCCTTCCACTTGCATCCGCGAATGTTGGAACGCTGACAAACATGATCAATGCAAAGGAAAGCCTGATCAAAAAAGCGCTTGGCATTACAGATACACGCATCAACGTAACGGAAGAAAAGATTGAATTTCCATGGTTTGAGCGGGAGCTTTCTCCAGAGGAAGTCCACGCCTACACCACATTCCTTTCCCTGCTCTGCAAGCTCTCGAAAGAACTAAAGCACGCAAGCAGCCGGCCGGTTGAAACAGATAACGAAAAGTACGCCTTCCGCTGCTTCCTTCTGCGGCTTGGATTTATCGGCGCAGACTACAAGGAAGATCGTAAGGTCCTGCTTCAGAACCTGACCGGCAGCGCTGCCTTCCGCAATGGTGCTCCGGTAAAGGAGGTACAGGCATGAGGATAGTCACTGATAAAGTACTGGCTGCTTTGCGAGCCAAATTTCCAGAGGGCACCCGGGTCGAGCTGGTTCAAATGGATGACGTGCAGGCTCCACCGATCGGCACAAAAGGAACAGTCTATGGTGTTGACGATACCGGCTCCCTTCTTGTTGACTGGGACAATGGCTGTGGGCTGAACGCAATCTTCGGTGAGGACATCGTTCAGAAGGTGGTTGACTGATATGGACGCAAAGGTCAAAGAACAGATCATGGCAATCCACGATACCGGGCTGACGAACATGTTCGACCTACCTACCGTTCAGCGGCTCGCCTTCGAACGAAACTACTTCGAACTGGTGCTCTTTCTCGAAGACCACCGGGAAGAATACATCGACTTTATCCTTCATGGCGACAACGAATCCTCCTGATATTTCTGCGAATGATCCGCTGATATTGCTTGCTATATTCCCGACACAGAGTGATTAATACACATGCCAAAGGAAAGGCACACAAAGCCAGGAGGAATAAAGCCATGACGAACACATTCGAGAAAACCTACAACGCAGTTCAGACCGCAAAGAAAGCCTACAAGGAAGCCACCACAGCAGAAGGCAGAGACGCCGCAAGAGAGATGATGGAGCAGGCTGAGGATGCCATTGTCGAGATGGGCGACATTGCCTGCACGATCTGGAGAGCTTACCGGAAATCAAAGGAAAACGAGAACCCGATTCTGAACTTTGATGACATCATCTGGGATCGCGATGTGAAAGCCCTGACCACCTGCATGAAGGAAAACGGCATTCACTCCTTCACCTACTCCTGCCGGGCAACGGATGCAGTTGAAACACTCTGGCTGTTCAAGGAATCCGGATGCACGATTGGCGAGATTGTTGAAGTCAACCTTCGCAAAGGTTTCAGCGGCAAGGGTTACGAAACAGGGCACGCCTTCAAGATGATTCTGAACTGAAGAAGCCGAAATCAAGGAGCCGCAAGGCTCTTTTATTCTGTAAAGAAAGGAGGATCGCCGAATGGCAATGCGAAAACTGAAAAACTATCAACCGACACGCTTCATGGCAGAGACGTCCTCCTACAACAAGGACGCCGCTGACTATGCCGTCTTATTTATCGAAAGCCTGCGGCATACCAAGGGCAGCTGGTATCGAAAACCGTTCGAGTTAATCGACTGGCAGGAGCAGATTATTCGGGATGTGTTTGGAATCCTCAAGCCTAACGGATACCGACAGTTCAACACGGCCTATATCGAAATTCCAAAGAAACAGGGAAAGTCAGAACTGGCCGCTGCGGTCGCTCTTCTTCTTACCTGCGGTGATGGCGAGGAACGCGCTGAGGTTTATGGCTGCGCTGCGGACCGCAATCAGGCAAAAATTGTCTATGACGTTGCGGTTGATATGGTGCGCCTCTGCCCCGCTCTTGATAAGCGTGTGAAGATTCTGGAATCCCAGAAAAAGCTGATCTACCTTCCGACCAACAGTACCTATCAGGTGCTCTCCGCCGATGTAGCAAACAAGCATGGATTTAACACTTCGGGTGTGATCTTTGATGAGCTTCACACCCAGCCGAATCGAAAGCTCTACGATGTTATGACGAAGGGATCCGGTGATGCCCGGACCCAGCCGCTGTACTTTCTGATTACAACGGCAGGAACGGATACCAACAGTATCTGTTATGAGATTCATCAGAAAGCCCTTGATATCATCGAAGGCCGTAAGATCGATCCCACGTTCTATCCGGTGATCTATGGGGCAGATGAGTCAGACGACTGGACGGACCCCGCAGTCTGGAAAAAAGCGAATCCCTCGCTTGGAATTACTGTGAGTATCGATAAGGTACAGGATGCCTGTAACTCAGCCAGACAAAATCCCGGTGAGGAAAATGCCTTCCGTCAACTGCGACTAAACCAATGGGTTAAACAAGCCATCCGATGGATGCCAATGGAAAAATGGGATGCCTGTGCATTTTCCGTTGATCCCGAGGATCTGGAAGGCCGCGTCTGCTATGGTGGCCTGGACCTGTCGAGTACAACCGACATTACAGCCTTTGTCCTCGTCTTTCCACCCAGGGATGAAACCGACTGCTATGTGGTTTTACCCTACTTCTGGATTCCTGAGGACAACGTGGATCTTCGTGTCCGACGGGATCACGTTCCCTACGATTTATGGGAAAAGGAAGGCTATCTGGAAACAACGGAAGGAAACGTAATACATTATGGCTTCATCGAAAAGTTCATTGAGCACCTTGGAGAAATCTATAACATCCGTGAGATCGCCTTCGACCGCTGGGGCGCCGTCCAGATGGTGCAGAATCTTGAAGGCATGGGGTTTACCGTGGTTCCCTTCGGACAGGGATTTAAGGACATGTCCCCGCCAACCAAAGAGCTGATGAAGCTGGTTCTGGAAAAGCGAATCGCCCATGGCGGCCACCCGGTGCTGCGCTGGATGATGGATAACATCTATATCCGTCGTGATCCGGCGGGCAACATTAAAGCCGATAAAGAGAAATCCACGGAGAAGATTGACGGTGCGGTTGCGATGATCATGGCCTTGGACCGGGCAGTACGGGGAGGAAATGACGATGGTGCTTCGGTATATGACGACCGTGGAATTCTGTTCATCTGAAATTGTCTACAGAAAAGCCGAGTTGAATAATATTGACCTCTGCAGATGTTTATCAAATTGATGGGCCTCGTACAAACATGGCACATATAACATACAGTTTTCCATATGAAGCTCGCTTATAATGAAGTCTATAGAGGAATGCGCAGGCCATGACTTTTTACTTACAGGAAATTCATTCGATAGTTTCTAACAGAGGTAGGAAGCAAGGGACGGCAGCAGGGAAGCAGTATGCGGAAATTCTTAGATGGCGAATTCTTAAGTAAAAATCTAACGAAGGAAAAATATTTGGAATTTCTTACCAACTGGGCTGAAGATCTCCCGGACCTTCCGCTCTGTGAAGATATTGGAGATGATGTAGTCCTTGCCCCGCCGTTTGATTATGTTAATAGTGAGTATCGTTTTCGAGGTACCGAATTTATGAATTGCATCGCCACGCGCCTCGAAATTCCAACTTCAGCAGGAGTTTGGCGATTCGACTTTGTCGCTTCGGACCTTGAAACAGATGATGCTTATATCACAATGAACGTGGAAATACTTGACGATCCTGCTAACACAACTAAGCGCGATCTCACATTTTCAATGCCGCCCGCATTATTTAATACGCTTTCCCGCATGGATTTTCTTATAAAGTACTCCGATCAGCCAATTGCGTACAACAATGATATTAACGAACTCTTTAAAGATATTAGTGGTTGGACACGTGATCAATTCGATGCGGACAATGTTTCCTATCCAGTAATTGTTTATATTTCAAAGAATATAGCCCACTACTTCATCGATGAAAAAGATTACTACTTCTTCCTTGAATTGCTCTCCATTGCACTCTCCGGATTGGCATCGGTGGTATTTGACTGCAATCCCAGGAATAAGATTTTTCAAAATTCTTTGATCGCTATTGAACAGAATTCTTATCGAGTTGTATATACAACTGACCAGATCAATCTTGATTTAGAGAAGGCTGGCCGAGATCACTTTAATACGGAATTGGTCACTAACATCACTACACTTCTTGTTGAAAAATATTATTGTGGCAGGAATTATGCTAGCAATGCTTTATTAACATTCAATTTCATTCATTCAAATTACTTATATACAAGGATTCTCAAGACTGAGAGTGCCATTAAAACGTACATTGAAAGAAATTCTGACCACTGTTTTAAAGGGTTCGAAATGACCTGGCACAAAGCCATGGAAATGGAAGATGATCTTGAGAAGATTAAGGCTGATATTAGAGATCTAAGAGATATTTATCGGGAAGACGCGAATACATATTCAACAATTGCGTTGGACAACGACAAATTAAGAGATGAATTAAGTAAAACGCAGTATTTACTGGAAAAGGAAAAAAGAAAAAATCCCTTTTTGCACAGTGTTGGTGAAGAACCTATAATTTGGATAGCCCGACGGGGCTAGAAAGCTAAAACGCTTTGGTAAGTGGTTCTGAGTTAGCTGTGGTAGGCCTCCTCATGACTGCTTACTTAAGNNNNAAAAATCCCTTTTTGCACAGTGTTGGTGAAGAACCTATAATTTGGATAGCCCGACGGGGCTAGAAAGCTAAAACGCTTTGGTAAGTGGTTCTGAGTTAGCTGTGGTAGGCCTCCTCATGACTGCTTACTTAAGCATTGAGGTCTACCACCGATGTATAATCAATCGCTTACCTCCTCCAGGCGACGTACGCCCTGGGATTATAAGGAGAGTCTTTCGCCGTACGAGCAGTTCATTAAGGATCAGTATGTGGAAGTCTTTGATCGCAGGCATCAGAGCCTGATAGAATCCGGAGAAGCAGAGTTTCTGAATGCATTTCAGGTCTTTCAATGCAGGCATTGCGGATCAGAAAACTTCATCAAGTACGGTCATACTTCAAATGGCGTAAACAGGTATCTTTGCAAAGATTGTGGAAGGACATTCACCATCACAACCGGGACCATTTTTGAAGATCATAAAATACCGTACACAGAATGGGTTGAGCAGCTTCTGAGAATTATCGGTTATGAAAGTATGAGTCTTGCCTCAAAGAATGGCCGTAATTCCTTCACAACAACGAAGTACTGGGACGCGAAGCTGTTCAGAATCCTGGATAACTATCAGGAGAACATTGTGCTGTTCGGAAATGTTCAGATCGATGAAACATACTGGGATCTGGGAAAAAAGCACAGGCAGCTGATTGACGGCAAACAATACAGAGGCATATCCAGAAACAAGATGTGTATCGCAATTGGAACTGATGGCACGCAGACAATTACAATCTACGAAAACCATCAAGGAAAGCCTACGAAAGAGAGTACCTGGAATGCCTTCAACCAGCATATTCAGGAAGGTTCAGTACTGATCCATGACAGTGAGCGTTCACATTCAATTCTGGTATCGGATCTGAACCTTAAAGAACAGAAATATAATTCACGAGATCTGATCAGACTGGACGATAAGGACAATCCTCTCAGAGAAGTGAACCATGCATGTGCTCTGCTGAAAGCTTTCCTAAGATCACATTCCGGTTTTGAACGTGATGAACTGCAGGGATATCTTGATCTGTTTGCATTTCTGATGAATCCGCCTGCAGAACCGCTGGAAAAGGTCAAAGTGCTGCTGGTGAGCTCACTATATATCCCAGAAACGCTCAGATATCGAGATTACTATTCCGTAGAACCGCATGACTAAGCGGTTCTAGACTCAGGTTTACCAACACTGTGCAAAAAGGGATTTTAAAAAGAAAAACTCGTAATGCTTTTGCAGCCTTGCAGAAAGAAGACTAGTCTTCCCTGGGTAGCCATTGGCATGTCATACAAGATGACAGCAAATCAGGTTACAGCCAAGGCACAATTCTGTTCATCTGAAGTTTTCCATGGCATTGTGGAAAGCTAATCGGAATTGTGGAGAAAGCCAGCTGAACATGAGCTGATACCGTTATAAAAGCTGGACAGTTTTGAGACTCTTCCCTCCTGCTCAATCTGCCACAATACTTGTGGAGGTATCACCCATGAACAGAATCACAGGATCACAGGCAGCGGAAATGGTAATACGAATGCTCGAAGATGGCGAAGCAGAAACACTGGAAGAAGCGATCAGCGTGGTTTTTGAAGTATCCGATGCCATCAACCGTGCAATAGATGCCGGCGTTCCGGAGAAAAAAATCAGATCCATTCTCAACAACTCCGTTCTACCGCTGAGCTGAAACCGGACGGCATCTCAGCGTCAATATGTATCACAGGTATGGCACAATCCGCCATGCCTTTCTTTTTACTCGAAAGGAGAACATCACATGAGCGTCTTTTCAAAGCTGTTTGGACCACGGGATAGGCCGGCAGATTCAACCAACGGCTCAGGCTATCGCTATTTCTTCGGTGGAACATCCTCGGGAAATACCGTAACAGAGCGCTCCGCCATGCAGATATCCGCGGTGTATGCCTGTGTCCGGGTTCTCTCGGAAGCGATTGCCAGTCTGCCGCTTCACCTTTATGAATACGAGGCTGACGGAAGTAAGACAAAAGCGCTGAAGCATCCTCTCTACCCGATCCTGCACGATGAACCGAATGAGGAAATGACCTCGTACATCTTCCGGGAGACGATGATGACGCACCTGCTGTTATGGGGCAACGCCTATGCACAGGTGATTCGCAACGGGCGCGGGGATGTGGTCAGTCTCTATCCCCTGATGGCAAACCGGATGAAAGTAGATCGTGATGCCAATGGCCGCATCTATTACGAGTACCAGATGAGCACATCTGACGCTCCGACGATGAAGCCGGGAACGGTCCGACTGAAACCGGGTGAGGTGCTGCACATCCCCGGACTTGGCTTTGACGGTCTGGTCGGCTACTCCCCCATTGCGATGGCAAAGAACTCCATTGGCATGGCCATGGCAACGGAAGAATACGGAGCGTCCTTTTTCAAAAACGGAGCGAACCCTTCGGGTGTTCTTTCAATGCCCGGAACCGTCAAGGATCCGGAGAAGATCCGTTCCTCGTGGGAGGCAGGCTTTGGAGGCAGTAAGCGGGCGAACAAGGTAGCCATTCTTGAAGAAGGAATGACCTATACCCCGATCTCCATTTCCCCCGAGCAGGCGCAGTTTCTGGAGACACGCAAATTTCAGCTGGATGAAATCGCCCGCATCTTCCGAATTCCGCCACATCTGATTGGGGATCTCGAGCACGCAACTTTCTCAAACATTGAGGAGCAGTCATTGGAGTTTGTCACCTACACACTGGAGCCGTGGATCATCCGCTGGGAACAGTCGATGCAGCGGACGCTTCTATTGCCGCAGGAGAAAGCGAACTACTTCATCCGCTTCAACGTGGATGGACTCTTACGGGGTGATTACAATAGCCGGATGAGCGGCTATGCGACCGGTATCCAGAACGGTATCTATTCCATCAACGATGTCCGCGGTTTGGAGAACATGGACTTATTGTCGGAAGAAGAAGGAGGCAATCTCCATATTCTCAACGGCAACGTGGTGAAGCTGGCCGATGCCGGCTCCGCTTATATGAGAAACACAGAATCAGGAAAGGAGAACTCAGATGAATCCGAACAGGAAGTTCTGGAAATGGGTAACAAACGAAGTACCCGTTCCGGGAAAGCCGGAAGAAACAAGTGAAGAAAGGACGTTATTTCTGAATGGAACAATCGCGGAAGAGTCGTGGTTTGACGATGAGGTCAGCCCGGCTCTTTTTCGATCGGATCTGGAAAGTGGAAGCGGCGACATCACCGTCTGGATCAACAGTCCCGGCGGGGATTGCTTTGCGGCCGCAGAAATCTACAACATGCTGCGGAACTACAAAGGAAAGGTCACGGTCAAGGTCGATGGCCTTGCGGCGAGCGCGGCATCGGTCATCGCGATGGCCGGGGATGAAGTGCTTGTTTCGCCTGTCTCGATGCTCATGATCCACAATCCGAGCACCATCGCCATGGGAGACAGTGCAGAAATGCAGAAAGCGATCCGGATGCTGGATGAAGTTAAGGAATCCATCATCAATGCCTATCAGACCAAAACCGGCCTGTCGCGCAACAAGCTCTCGAAGCTGATGGATGAGGAAACATGGATGAACGCCGGCAAGGCGGTAGAGCTTCATTTCGCAGACGGCGTGATCAGCCGGGACGAGCTGTATGGCTCTGCTCCGTCACCAAAAAGTGAACCAGATTCCAACGGTGATCAGGACAGCGACCAGAACACGAACGGACAGGAGAGCGAATCCGCTGTCGGTATGCTGTTCTCCCGCTATCAGATCGCAGCGGCGATCAACCGGAAGCTGTGTGATTACGTCAAAGAGCACCCGTCTGCTCCAGAACCAATCCAAACGAAATACCGTATCGAGGATCTCGAAAAGCGTCTCGATCTGATGAAACAGTTCATTTAACACAAGGAGGAAAAGACAATGAACGTACAGGAACTTATCAACAAGCGCGCAAAGGCGTGGGAAGCAGCCAAGGCCTTCCTCGACGCGCACCGCAACAGCGATGGCCTTCTTTCCACAGAAGATGGTGAAACCTACGATCGCATGGAGAAGGAAATCACCGATTACACGACAGAGATCGACCGTCTGAACCGGCAGGCAGCCATAGACGATCAGCTGTCGAAACCGACCTCGTCCCCGTTAACTGGCAAGCCCTGCGTGGATGTGCATGCCGCACTGGAAAAGAAAGGTCGCGCTTCGCACGCGTATGCCACAGCCATGCTGACTTCCATGCGTACCGGATTCCGTCAGGTATCCGACGTGCTGGAAGAAGGCAACGACGCCAATGGCGGCTATTTGGTCCCGGAGGAATGGGACTCCCGTCTGATTGACAAGCTGGGCGAAGAAAATATCTTCCGTGGCCTTGCGACGACCATCACGACCTCTGGCGAGCATAAGATCAACATTGCCGCAACGAAGCCTGCTGCGGCATGGATTGAAGAAGGACAGGCGCTGACGTTTGGCGAAGCCACCTTCGATCAGATCGTCCTCGATGCGCACAAGCTCCATGTGGCAATCAAGATCACCGAAGAACTGCTCTACGATAACGCCTTCAATCTGGAAAGCTAAATCATCGATCAGTTTGGCAAGGCAATCGGTAACGCGGAAGAAGATGCCTTCCTCAATGGCGATGGCAAAGGCAAGCCGCTGGGTATTTTCGCTGCCAACGGCGGTGGACAGAAGGCCGTCACGCTGGATACGGCGAAGATTTCAACCGACGACATCCTGACACTGATCTACTCCCTGAAGCGTCCGTACCGCAAGAGCGCAAAGTTCATCCTGAACGATCAGACGCTTGCCGTGCTTCGCAAGCTGAAGGATGCCAATCAGGCATATATCTGGCAGCCTTCTTATACGGCAGGAGAACCGGATCGCCTGTGCGGCTACGAGGTTCTGACGTCGGCCTACTGCCCCGGGCTGGAAGCCGGTAAGAACTGTATCGCCTTTGGCGACTTCTCTTACTACAACATTGGCGACCGTGGTGTACGCTCCCTGCAGGAACTCCGTGAGCTGTTTGCCGGTAACGGAATGGTGGGCTACGTGGCCAAGGAGCGCGTTGATGGCAAGCTGGTGCTGCCAGAGGCTGTCCAGCTTCTTGGCGTTAAAACGGCCTGAGCATTGAATCGCATAGAAAGGAGGCGGTGGAATGACGGTTTCACTGGATGAAATGAAGACCTACTTGCGGGTGGATGGAGATGAAGAAGATGCGCTGATCGCGTCAATGATCCAAAGCGCGGAAGCTCTGTGCGGTGATATCCTGCGGTCCGATACCGATGGCGTGTTAGCAGACACTCCTGCGGTCCGTGCAGCCGTCATGTACACCGTCGCCTATCTCTTTGAAAACCGTGAGGACCCAGACTACCATCAGTTAGTTTTGATGTTACGTGCGGTGCTGTTTGGTGAGAGAAAGGCGGTGTTCTGATGGATATCGCCGCTTTAAATCAGCGCGTTACATTCCAGAAGGCTCATATTGTCACAGATAAGAACGGCAATCATCGAACCTTCTGGGATGATGCCTTTACCTGCTGGGCAACAATCGGATCGGAAAGCGGAACCGAAAAGGACACCGCCGGTCAGACCATCCCAAGTGATACGTTCTCTGTGACCGTCCGCTGGTATTCGCTGACATCCCAGGTGACAAGTGACCATTACCGGATCGTTGTAAACGGCACGCCGTATAACATCCTTGGTGTCGATCATCTGAACTACCGGAAACACGCAGTGAAGTTCCATTGTGAGAAGGAGCCTTCCCATGGGTAACTGGAAGGTTTCGATCGATGAAATGGATCAGGCGATCAACGAACAGCTTCAAAAATACACCGGTTCCGTCACCAAGGACATGAAAGACAGCCTTCGGGAGTCGGCAAAGGAAAGCCGCAAAGACATCTCGCGTAACGCACCTGTTCGTACCGGCAGGTATAAAAAGAGCTGGGCTGTAAAGAAGATCGCCGAAAACAGTACCAGTCTGGATCTGGTGGTTCACTCCAAAAACCGCTACCAGTTAACGCACCTTCTGGAGTTTGGTCACGCGAAACGTAATGGCGGACGGGTTGAAGGAAAGCCGCATATCCAGCCGGCAGAAGAAGCCGGCAAGAAGAAACTGGTGGAATCATTAAAGGAGAAAGTCCGGAATGAAAGCTGAAGACCTGAAGGCGCTGGCGGAAGAAACAGGTTTTCCTTCCGCGTATGACCACTTTGCGGAAGGTGAAACACCTGATCCGCCGTTTCTGATTTACCGCTTCAATGGCTCCGATAACTTCGCAGCAGATGGGATTGTGTACTATCCGATCGACGAAGTGCATCTGGAGCTCTACACAAACCGGAAAGATCCGGAGTCCGAATCTGCAATCGAGGCCCTGCTGAATAAGCACGGCCTTTTTTATCAGAAAAGCGAAGTATGGATCGCTGAGGAACTTCTGTACGAAGTGCTTTATCAAATGGAGGATTGAACATGAGTTCGAATAAAGTCAAATACAACCTCTGCAACTGTCACTGGGCAGCGTTAACCGTTGGAGAGGATGGCACGCCAACCTATGGCACTGTGAATCCCCTGCCGGGTGCGGTGTCGTTAACGCTCAGCCCCAACGGGGAACCGGATCCGTTTTATGCGGATGGCGTGCAGTATTACGTTGTGAATAACTCGATGGGATACGACGGTGATCTGGAGATCGCGTTAATTCCGGATGAGTTTCGCGCGGAGATCCTGAAGGAAGTCAAGGACAGCAATGGTGTGCTGGTGGAGAACAGCAACGCCGAAACCGGCAGCTTTGCACTCCTGTTTGAGTTCGATGGTGATCAGAAGAAGATTCGCCATGTTCTCTACAACTGTTCTGCATCGCGTCCCAACATTGAAGGCGCAACCAATACTGAGACCAAGGAAGTCAAAACCGAAACGCTCTCCCTGAAGGCGCGCCCGTTAGCCGATGGCCTTGTAAAGACAAAGACCACGGCAGACACGGCAGAAGCTACGTATACCAGCTGGTACAAATCCGTGTATCTTCCCAAGATCACGGAAGCATACACTTCTGAAGGTGCCGGCGCATGAGTCTCGAAAAGACAATCACGATTGACGGCAAAGTGGTGAAGTTCAAAGCCTCTGCCGCCATCCCGCGCCTTTACCGGATTCAGTTTGGCCGCGATATCTACCGGGACATCGCTTCTTTGGACAAAGCGATGAAAAAATCCAAACCCGAGCATTCCGGACTGGATCTTCCATCCCTTGAGGTGTTCGAGAATATCGCCTACATCATGGCCCGCCATGCCGATCCTGCGGTCCCAGGTTCGGTAGAAGACTGGCTGGATCAGTTCAGCACGTTTTCCATTTACGAGATCCTGCCGCAGTTGATCGAGCTGTGGGGACTGAATGTAGAAACCCAGGTGGAAGCTAAAAAAAACAGCACAGCATTTCTCGTGAAATGACAACCCCGCTGTTTCTGCTGCGGTGCGTGGAGCTTGGCCTTTCCCTGTCGGATCTTGACCTTCTGACCATTGGAATGGTCAACGACATGTACTGCGAGAAGAACAATGATGACTACGACTATCCTGCTGTCGCTTCGCAGGACGATATGGACAAATTCTAGGAGAAACAAAAGGGTGAAAAAGATTCATCCCGTCAGACTTAGGGAGGAACCTACGTCAGGGATGTAATAACCTTCTATGAGGCAACACGCAAAAAGCTGAATGCAAGCAAGGCATGGTCGGCCTGCTGGCACACAGCTTTTGGCAATTGTTTCTAGCTTCTCATACTCTGGATGATTGAGGCTATCCATTGAGCACCGGTTCTTCCGGTTGCAGCTAACAGAATGCCATTTATGACAAACCACGCCACAAGGAAGGCAATGACAGTAATGAAGAATGTTTTCTTTCCTGACATGATGATCCTTTCTGTACGGGAGATGATCAAATCATACTTGATTTGTCATTAAAATACAGGCCTATGCAGGATCCATATTTATGATACGTGCAGATTTTTTTCTCCGCTACGGCGTTCGACACGTCATAGAGAAAAAAATGAGGAAGAAGAGCAAGCAGATCACTCTGTTTTACCAGAGCCCCTCATCGGGAAGTCCACCGCCCTTCTTCCTATAAAGAATATATAGCATATTTTCCATATCCGGTCAATAGAATGGCGAATGAAACACTTTCCGATTCGCTGCATGCAAGGAAGTCACATCGAATGGCTTATGTTAATACGATCGGACTTACGCTCGTCAATCCGGCGGGCTTTTTCATTCCCGGAAGAAAGGAGAGTCACTAATGGCAGACAGGATCAAGGGGATTACCGTCGAGATTGGCGGTGATACGCTCAACCTGCAGAAAGCCCTGCAGGATGTTAACAAGAAGATCAGCTACACCCAGTCGGAATTAAAAGATGTCAACCGCCTGCTGAAACTCGACCCGGGCAATACCGAACTGCTGCAGCAGAAACAATCCTTTCTGAATGATGCGATTGCAGAGACCAAGGAAAAGCTGAAGCAGGAAGAAGAAGCGTTAAAGGCGGCTGCGGAAGATAAGAACTTTCCAACCGATAAGATGAACGCCTTAAAGCGGGAAGTAATCGAGACGAAAGAGAAGTTAAAGGATCTGGAGAAACAGGCAGATTCCTTCGGCTCCGTCGCCTCCCAGCAGTTTCAGGCCGCAGGGCAGAAACTAAAGGACCTCGGCGGAAAGATCACCGATGCCGGATCAACTCTCTCGAAATCGATAACGGCCCCGATCGCAGCCGTTGGCGCGGCGTCACTTGCCGCATTTAACGAAGTTGATGCCGGGATGGATATCGTTGTCACCAAAACCGGAGCGACCGGAGCAGCGTTAGAGGACCTCCAGAATTCAGCGAAGGAGCTTGCCTTAGAGATTCCAACGGACTTTGAAACGGCAGGTGCAGCGGTTGGTGAAGTCAATACGCGTCTTGGCTTAACCGGTCAGGCCTGCAAGGACCTTTCGGCGCAATTCATTCAGTTTGCGGCCATCAACGGAACCGATGTTTCTACTTCCATCGATCAGACCCAGAAGATTCTGGAGGCCTTCAACCTGTCCGCTACAGATGCAGGCGATGTTCTCGACGTTTTGAATCTGACCGGTCAGCAGACCGGCATCTCCATGGACGCCCTGGAATCCGCTCTGATCACCAATGCAGCAACCTTCGATGAATTGGGAATCGGGATTGATCAGGCGGCAGGTTTTCTGGGAAAGCTGGAAATGTCCGGCGCTGATTCATCTTCCGTCATGAGCAGCCTGACACGGGCGTTAAAAAACGCAGCTGGCGATGGGGTATCACTCGGGGATGCGCTGGCAAATCTGCAGAATCAGATTGCAGGAGCCTCCAGTGAAACAGAAGGTCTGAACGCTGCGTATGATCTGTTTGGAAAAAGCGGCGCAGCAGTCTACAAGCTGATCAAAGACGGGAATCTGGATCTGACGGAAATGACGGCTTCGCTGGATGGCTATGCCGGAAGTGTCACTTCAACCTTTGAATCGACACTCGATCCAATTGACCAGTTCACCCTGACCATGAATCAGCTCAAAGTGACCGGTGCCGATATCGGCAATTCTTTGATGACGGTACTCGCTCCCGGGCTGGAGAAACTGGCGCAGTTATTGAAAGACCTCAACACGTGGTGGAACAGCCTCTTGCCGGAAATGCAGGATCTGATCGTCAGGATCGCTCTGATCGCTGCACTGGTCGGACCCATGCTCGTTGCGATTGGAAATGTCGTTACCGCAGTCGGATCGATTTCTTCCGGGATCGGGAGCTTTCTTTCGATCGGCTCAAAACTGGCAGGATTCTTACCGGCGCTGGGAACAGTGTTCACGGCACTCACCGGCCCGATTGGCATCGTGATCGCAGCCGTGGCAGGTGCAATTGCCATTGGAGCGCTTCTGATCAACAACTGGGATTCCATCAAAGCAGCGGCTGAGAACGTGTGGAATTCCCTGAGTTCCTTCTTCAGTGGTGTGCTTTCCGGAATTTCGGATACCTTTTCCTCGATCTGGAATGGAATCCTGTCCTCTGTGACTTCGATTCTCTCTTCATTGCGATCGTCGGTTTCGAAAATCTTCACGAATATCAAAGACGGCATCCGCAATACGGTATCTTCCATCGCGGACACGATCAAAACCGGTTTCATGCATGCATTTGACTATGTGAAGAGCCTTCCTTCCGAAGCTCTCCACTGGGGTTCCGACATCATCCACGG
This sequence comes from Galactobacillus timonensis, assembly GCF_900240265.1. Taxonomy (NCBI): domain Bacteria; kingdom Bacillati; phylum Bacillota; class Erysipelotrichia; order Erysipelotrichales; family Erysipelotrichaceae; genus Galactobacillus; species Galactobacillus timonensis. The sequence goes on along the minus strand of NZ_LT964740.1, from coordinate 440,612 downwards.
CATTGCCAATGGCATCCGGAACGCGATCGGTTCCGTCACGTCGGCGGTCAGTTCCGTCGCTTCGACGATCACCTCGTGGCTGCATTTTTCCCGTCCGGATGTCGGTCCGCTGCGCAATTACATGACATGGATGCCGGACTTCATGAACGGGCTGGCCGAAAGCATCAACAGCTCCAAAGATGTCGTGACCGATGCAATGGCGGCCCTTACCAGCGAAATGGTTGTTTCTCCTTCGCTTCGATCCACGCAGGCAATGGCAGCAGCCGGACCAGTTTCCGGCAATTCCGAGAGAATCAGCTATACCTATGGCGATGTGAATATCAACGTTTATGGAGCAGAGGGCCAGAGCGTGCAGGAGCTGGCGCAGGAAGTTGAGTCCCGTTTCAATCGCAGCATCGGGCAGAGAAAGGCGGTGTTTGAATGATCCATTATTTCACCTATAACGGACGGTCTTCGCTGGACTTCGGGGTTCGGATCTCGGGAACCGGGACCTTTGGAGCACCGGAAGTGGACTATGAGGAAATTGAAGTTCCGGGCCGAAACGGATCGCTTCTTGTCAGCAATCACCGCTTCAAGCCAATCTGTGTTTCCTATCCGGCATCGATCGTTAAGAATCTCGATTCAAATCTGAGCGCCCTGCGCGCTTTTCTTTTGTCCGATTTCGGTGAGCACCGTTTAACAGATTCCTACCATCCCAGTGAATATCGGATGGCAGCTTACGCCGGAGGATTGGAACCGGATGTTACGTCTGGAAACAAGGCGGCCCGGTTCACACTTGTCTTTGCATGTCAGCCTGAGCGCTGGCTGCTCAGTGGGGAGAACAGCATAACGATTTCTTCCACAGCTACCACTTTAACGCTCACCAATCCGACCCTGTTTTCATCCCGTCCGTTAATCACGGTCAAAGGAAATGGCGAGCTGAAAATCGGATCGGACACAATCACGATTCAGTCCAATTCCGGCACGCTGACGATCGACAGCGGGATGGAGGATGTCTACGAAGGAACAGAAAACCGGAACAGTTGCGTGATTCTGGCCTCGGGGGAATTTCCCCTTCTTCATCCCGGAGAGAACGGCATCGTCAAACCGGAAGGCATGGAAGTCACAATTCAGGGAAGGTGGTACACGCTATGATTCCAATGATTCTCGATGATTCCAAAGACCTCAAATTACTCGTGGATGATCATACCAACGGCTTAGGGCGGCTGAAAGAATGTGTGTCCTGTACGGTGAGCGAAGAACGCAACGGACTCTATGAGGCGGAATTGAAGGTACCGGTGAATGCCCGCCACTACAAGGACCTGCATCTCGGCGGCCTGCTTCGTTTAAAAGCCGGTGACAGCGATCACAGCCAGATCTTCCGTATCTACGCCTGTTCCAAGCCGCTGAACGGCATTGTTACCTTTCAATGCCGGCATATCAGCTACGATCTTTCCAAAGCATCAGTGCTTCCCTTCACGTCCACGGGTGCTGTGAACACCTGTGCGAAGTTACTGGCAAATCTCGCCGTTTCCACACCCTTTACGATCGATACGGATATCGAAAACACAACCTCCGTATTTGAATTAAAGGCACCGAAGTCGTTCCGCGGTTGTCTTGGCGGATACGAAGGGTCTCTCCTTGACACCTTTGGCGGGGAATACGAATGGGATAACCTGCAGGTGCATCTGCATGCCAAGCGGGGACAGGATCGCAATGTGACGATCCGTTATGGCAAGAATTTAACGGATATCCGGCAGGAGGAAAATCTGGAGAAGTGCTTCAATGCCGTCCTTCCCTATGCCAGCGACACCAACGGAACCACAACGGTCGGAACCCTGATTACCCTCAGCGATGCGACCTACCCGCGGGTGTTCAATCTCGATCTCTCGGATTCGTTCCGGGATTCGGATTCGGTGATCTCCAAAGAAAAGATCGATGCGCTTGCGGCGGAGTATGTCAGCTCCCATGAGCTGAACACGCCCTCTGTCAGTATCACGGTTCGCTTTACGCCACTGCATCAGACCGAACAGTATAAGAACCTTGCGCCACTCGAGAGGGTGAATCTCTGTGATACGGTTCATGTCGAGTTTCCGCGTCTTGGTATTACGGCATCCGCCAAAGTTATAAAGACGGTTTATGACGTGTTGAAGGAGCGCTACAAGGAGCTCGAAATCGGAGATGCGAAGTCCTCGCTTTCGGAAACCATCACTGAGATTGAAAAGAAAAACGATGGTGTCGAGGCCAGAGCCTATTCCTTCACAGAGCAGGCAGTGGCCCATATGACGTCTCTGATTACAGGCGGCGCAGGCGGTTATGTTGTGTTCGGAAGAAACGCGGATAACGCGATCGAAGAAATCCTGATCATGGACACCAATGACAAAACAACCGCTACGAATGTCATTCGCATGAACAAAGCCGGCATCGCTTTCTCTAACAGCGGTTATGACGGGCCGTATGTCAGCGGCTGGGGAATCGACGGAACTTTTAACGCCTGGTATCTGACCGGTAAACAGTTACAGGCAGTACTGATCCTTGGTTCCCAGTTGATCTTTGGCACCGAACCCAATACCGTCACATTGCGGACCAATGATGAAAATACCGGCGGCATCTTTGAAGGTGCAGGTACCATCAACTTCTCCACCAATGGGGCGTTCTCGGTACGGAATAACGATGCGTCAGGGAAAGCGGCCAATGCGATCGCTGCTGCCAACACCGCGGAGAGTTCCACGTTAAGCAATAACAACTACTTCAACGGGGTTCAGACCAACTACAACAATATGTCCGGAACTGCGGCAGGTTCGCAATACTACATCGGCAACCGTTTTGACAATCAGGCAGCCAACCGGCTGTTCATGAACGCGGTCAGCGGCCAGCATGAGATCCGGTTACAGAACTATATTTTCGGCGGCCTGAAGGACGAGGATGGAAATGTGTTCCGTTCCAACGAGCTGCATTTCAATCGGACAGAGACGTTCAACAAGGCCGTGATCCGCAACTATTCTTTTATCTCCAACGGACAGTTGAATAACTATCTCGATCTCTATTCGGCAGCGGATAAAGGCTATTCCTATCTGCAGAACAACTACAACGGGAAAGCCGCCAATTTCCTGTGGCTGTATCAGGGAACAGCATCCGACAAGTCCGTGAACTACAGCATCTGGCTGGCCAACCGGAATATCGATTCCACCAAAGATGCCAACGGCATCCATCTGGAAAGCTCAACAAAACAGAACAAGCTGAGCATTTTAAACCGGAACCTGAGTGGAACAATGTCCAACGGCCTGTATCTTTCCTTCAGCAACGACAACAACACGCTGGATTTTGAGAACTACTCCACTGCCGGAAAGACGGCCAACAACCTGTACATGAATTACAACTCCGGAACACCCTACATGGGGATGTACAACCGGAATTCCGCCAGTACAGTCTTAAACAGCGTGGTTCTGGGAACCGGCGCATCCACCGATTATCTGAACTTCAATAACCTGAAGCCGGATGGTCAGGGAGGTAACAGCCTGAATTTCTCTGCCGGAGGCTCTAACAACTGGATCCGCATCAGCAACCAGCAGCTGAACAATCCTGCTAACTGGGCCAATACGCTCTACTGGTTCAGCACCAACAGCGGCTATAACGCGTTTTATCTGGAAAACTACAAGAACGATTCCAGCCTTGGGATTGCCAACCGCATTCTGCTGGCCAGTTCCTCGGGCGGCAATTCGTTGCAGCTGCAGAACTTCCAGTACAGCAATCCCAGTGTAACCAACGGACAGATTACCATTTCGGATTCCATCACCTATCAGTGCCAGAACTGGCACAATTTTACGTTTACCGGAAACGATCGTCAGTTCCGCATCAGCGGTGCAACGCATGTGTTTATCAATGGCGTCGACATTCTGGGAAAGCTCGGCATCGCCGCCCAATAACAAACAGGAGAAAAACAATATGGATGAAGTAACCAAACGCGTCCGGGAAACGGAAAGCAAACTGATCGAAGTATTGAATGAGAGCGGTCTGCCGCCGGTTGTTCTGGAGCTGATCCTGAACGGTTTAACAGCCTCGCTGCGTGCCGCCGAAGAGCAGACTGTCCCGCCGGACGAGGAAACGAAATGATTCTGGATCTTTCCAAGGACTTCGTGCTTTCTTCCAGCGAGTTGTATCCGCTATTTGGGTATGAAGCGGAAAACAAGGCGGCTGTGGTAACGATCCGTTGCGAATCGTTACAGGCAGATAGTACCTATTATCTCGACATCGAGCAGGACGGAAAGCGAAGTCAGGCGTTATTAACCAGTGATCCGGCGGCGAAAGCACTGACTCTTTCCGTCACCGCCGGGATGCTTGGAAAAGCGGGAACCACGCGCCTTCAGGTTGTGCTGTACCGGGAATCGGAAGTGATCGTAAAGTCCAATACCCTGCCCGTGCAGGTGAGGGATTCCATCAACGCGCAGGAGCTGACAGAGGACTTTGTACCGACGGAGTTTGAGCAGTTTCGGGCGACACTCGAAGAAAAGGTCAAACGGGTACCCGCGATGGCGGAAGAAGCGATGAAGGACTATCTCTCGGGCAATCCGGATCTTGAACTTAATTCCATCAGCAACATTACCCTCGAACACATTCTGAAATAACAGGAGGAACCAATGGCAAAAGAATATCTCGATAAGGACGGACTGCTGTATGTCTGGCAGAAGATCCGGTCCCTTTTTGCATTGAAAACCGATCTTGATTCCAAGGTGGATAAGGTGAGCGGCAAGGGACTGTCCGCCAACGACCTGACGGACTCGTTGAAGGCATCCTATGATCAGGCGGTGACACAGGTGCAGGCGCTGAGTGCTGAAGGAGGCCAGCCGAATACAATCGAAGTGATCAAACTGAACGGTACTACTCTTAACCCAGACGCATCGAAAGCAGTCAATATTACTTCATCCTCGCTTTCTGGTTACGGAATCACGGATGCCTACACAAAGACAGAGACGAATCAGGCGATCCAGACCGCGATCGGCGGCCTGACCCAGCTCAGCTATCAGAAAGTGGACACACTTCCCGCAACCGGAAGCACTGGCGTGATTTATCTTGTTGCGCACAACCATGGAACACAGGATGTTTTTGACGAATACATCTGGTATTCCGATGCGTTTGAAAAGATCGGCAATACCGACATCGACCTGTCTGGTTATCTGCTTGCGGCGGACCTGAAGGCGATTACCAACTCGGATATCGACTCGCTGGTTGGATAAGGAGGTGCCCGGATGGCTGAAGGATCCTCAAATCAGGCTTATGTCAAATGGACGGTCTCTCCGGATGATGCGGCTGTTCTTTCCAGCAAAGCTTTCTATGCAACGATCGGTGATACGTTAGAGAAGTGCATTCCTACCATCACCCCGGAGCCGGGATATCAGCTGGAGTCCTTTCTCTACAACAACAAAACCTATACGGCGGACGCATTGAAAGCCGTGGTTTTACAGGAATCGGATTCATCCAGCTACGATTACATGCAGGGCATTTACACATTTAATGTCACCGTGAATCTGATTCCAACGGGCGAGGTGCTCTATCTTGACCGGATCGGCTTAAAGCACCTGATTTCGAAGCTGAAGTCCGTTTTCGCGGTCAAGCCTTCCATCGTTTCTACAAGTATCTACCCGTCCTCATGGGCAGAGCAGTCTTCAACGCCCTATACCGGATATACGTGGAAGGCGGAAGTCAGCGCAACTGACGTTACCGGTTCGGAGTTTGTGATCGTACGATATGGCAAGTTCACAAACTGGATGAGCGGCGCAACCGTGGACTACGCAACCAGCGATATTTTCTATCCCACGCCGATTGCCGGCTCCGGGACGGTCACTATCTATGCCAAGTCAAAGCCGTCAACCGCGGTTCCGGTAACCGTCGTCGTGATCAAAAGTTAGGAGAAGAAGATGTTAATCAATCAGAACAACGGGCATTCGTGTCTGCGTAAGATCACGGATGCCTTCAATGTCTATGTACGCAGCGGCACAAAGCCGGATATCCGGTATGGAACTTTGGAATACGCTGGAAGCACGGTGCATTACGCTTTGGTCCACCCCAGTGCCGACACGGTTCTCACGCTGGATTACGCCGGTGACAAACCGCAGTTTCTGACGGATATCCGCAACAGCTGGTTTGTGGAGCAGGGATTCTCGATTGCTGTTCAGCTTTCCGGCGGTTACTTCGACAACCATCCGTCAGCTCTCACCTATGGCCGTCCGGTTGGGGCTCTCTTACATAACTGGTCAAAGGACTGGGAACGCCACCGTGGTTATATCTGTTACCCCGCCAAAGGCAAAGGTTATCCGACGATTTATTCTGACGGTTACTCCCTGCACTGGAAGGACGCATGGCAGGACGAGTTTTTACCGCTGCTTGGTTCGATGTACTGGGCCTTAGGCGCTGGCCAGTCACTGATGCTGGACGGGCAGGTGGATTGCTCGGTCGGTGCGGAAAACGGCCGGTATCACCAGAAGGAATGCGTGGCGATGCTCGGTATCACCAAGGATGGCGACTGGCTGCTTGCAGTGAACACCGGCAAGGGTCTGGACCATCTGACACGAGCCTATCTGATGCGGGATCTTGGAGCGTATACCGCCTTTGATCTTGATGGCGGCGGCAGTACGCACTTCTGGATCGACGATCCATATACCGGTGAAGAACAGAGTGCTGGCAGCTCCATTTCCAAAGTAAAAGTGACCCCGGACCAGTTCTATGCGGAGTGGAACGGGAAACGGATCGACCGGGATGGAAACGGGTTCTGGTGCGTCGATGCCTTCAAGCAATGGTGCCATGAGGTGCTTGGCTATGAATGGCCGACGAAAAACGGCTGGGCAGATGGCTACTGGTACTACCGGAAAGAACATGCAAAGGAATTCGACTTCATCACCGATCCGGCGCAGTTTCAGGATGGCGACTGGGTGATCTGGCCAAAGGATGGAAAACAGCCCTGCCCCAGCAGCCACATTGCCATGTACTATCATGGCAAATGCTTCGGTATGCGTCAGGGCAGCAAAACCCACGTCTTCGAACTGAAGCGGATTCCCTTTACCGGGGTGCTTGGCGCACTGCGATGGAAAGGATACGAACAAGAGAACAATGATATTGATTTGATCGCCAGAAAGGTGATCGCCGGCAAATGGGGCAATGGCGCGGAACGCAAGCAGCGCCTGACAACCGCCGGCTTTTCTTATGCACTGGTTCAGGAAAGAGTGAACGAGCTCTTAAAAGGAGGAAATTGAACATGAACATTCAGAGTTATCTTGCGGCGGCAATCGCCATTGAGGGCATCATCAGCTGGGGAAGAACCGTCATCACAGACAAGCAGATTCAGTGGCCCGTGATCATCTCTCTCGCCTGCAGTTTTCTGCTGGTTTTCGACCTTCAGCTGAACGTTCTGGGGGCGGCAGGCCTGGAAGAAAGCTATCCGATGGTCGGTATGGCCATCACTGCAATCGCCCTGAGCCGTGGTACGAACTACTTCTATGAGTTCTATTCCCGGTTATCGGACTGGAAAGCCGGTGAGTGATGGAAGCACTTTGGCAGACGTTTCTGACGGCGCTGATTTCCGGATTTGCCGGATGGCTGATTGCGTCCCTTCGCGCGATGGCGGAATCCCAGCATCGGAAGGAACAGGAAAGCGACAAGCAGTTAAAGGCATTAGAAGACGGGGTGCGGGCACTGCTGCATGACCGTCTTTTTTCCTTTTACACCCAGTATGAATCTGCGGAGTCGATTCCGTCCAAGACATGGTCCGAGATCGAGCAGATGTACCATGCCTACCACGCTTTGGGCGGTAACGGAACCGGTACGCGGTTATATGATCTGCTCAAGACAAAACCGTTACAGTCGGAGGAACGATGAAATAAGGCTGTTGGAATCTCAGTTCGGGATTCTGACAGTTTTTTTTATGCTTGCGCTGAACTTGGAGTTAACAATCATTACGTTTTCTTGACTGGGATTTAGAGGGAATATGCCGAGTAACCTCGAAAGGAAAGTAAATATGCAGGTTAAAAAAATCAATGGCCCAGTGGTAGAGAAATGTCCGGAAATAAAACCGATGACGGACGAGCAGCTGCAACATGAGTACGATTTTATGATTGCCGACAAACTGATTGGGAAAATGGCGGGAATAGGAATCATTCCAAAGCAAAAAGTGAACAAAATACGCAGAAGTCTTGCTAAAGAATTCTCCACGTTCTTAGCGGATTTATTGCCGTAAATCAGTTGCTATGTGTTGAAACCTACGGGAATATGACCATGCGAAAGGAGGTACGAGACGATGAAAAAGATAACAAAGATCGATGAGAATCCCTCGGTGAAGGCCGTTAGGAAGAAACGTGTGGCTGCTTATTGCCGAGTATCGACTGCACAGGAAGCACAGCTTGTGAGCTTGGAAATGCAGAAAAACCACTATAAGGATTTCATCAGCAAGAATCCGGATTGGGAACTTGTCGAAGTGTATTACGACGAAGGTATTTCAGGACTGAATAAAGAGAAGCGGCCGGCTCTGATGCGGATGATCACAGATTGTGAAAACGGGAAAATAGACATGGTGGTCACGAAATCCATCAGCCGTTTTAGCCGAAACACCGCAGATTGCCTTGAACTTGTCAGAAAGCTTCAGAGCATGAACATCCCGATTTACTTCGAGAAGGAAAACATCGATACATCTTCGATGGAAAGTGAGTTGCTTCTAAGTATTCTCAGCAGCCTTGCGGAAGACGAATCGTTTTCCATTTCACAGAACAGTAAATGGTCAGTGAGGAATCGATTCATGAACGGAAAGTTCAAAATTAGTTCGCCACCATACGGCTATGACTGGAAAGACGAAAAAATGGTGATGAATTCTGAACAGGCGAGTGTTGTGAAACGTATTTTTCGGGAAACGCTCCAAGGAAAATCAACATCTGAAATTGCACAGGAATTACAAACGGAAGGTATTCCGACAAAAAGGGGAGGGATATGGAATTCTTCTACTATCCTGGCAATCCTTCGGAATGAAAAATATACAGGCGACGTGTTATTCCAGAAAACGTATACAGATAGTACTTTTACTCGCCGGAGAAACCATGGTGAAAAAGATCAGTTCTTTATGGAAAATCATCACGAAGCCATCGTTAGTCATGAAGAGTTTAAAGCAGCGAATGCTGTTGTAGACGAAAATGCTTCTGAGAAAGGACTCAAAGGTAATACCGAAAAGTTCCTTAATCACTATGTGTTTTCCGGAAAAATAATCTGCGGTTACTGCGGAGACACGTTTAAACGAAGAATCCATTATTCCGATTCTTCCTGTCAGTACATCGCGTGGTGCTGCAGTACGCATCTGAAAGAAAAGAATAAATGCTCAATGTTATTTATCCGGGAGGATAGCCTGAAAGCGGCATTTGTCATAATGATGAATAAATTGATTTTTGCGCATGAACAGATTCTGGATCCGCTTCTGGAAGCGCAGATGAATACAGAGTACAAGCAAACGCTTGTGCGACTGGATGCCCTGGAAAAACGAATGGATAAAAACACCCAGCGAAGACAATCTATGGTTCAGCTCCTGTCAAAGGGACTGCTCGAGCCTGCGGTCTATGCCCGGGAAAATAATGCGTTGATCCAGGAAGCAAAACAGATCGCTGATGAGCAGGACCGGCTTACACACAACGTGCGAGATGGTATGGATCGTGTCACTGAATTGCGTTTGCTAATCCAATACACGGAACAATCAGAAATGATCAAAGAATTTAGCAATGAGGCTTTTAGCGAATACGTTGAAAAGGTAATTATCCCGAGGCGGGATGAAGCCCAGTTTGTATTAAAGTGCGGACTGACATTGACGGAAAGGCTGGTGTGATATGAAACATACGCCATTTGGATACCGCATTGAAAATGGGAAAGCGGTGATTGATGAAAAAGAAGCAGAACAGCTCCGATACATCTGTGCCTGCTATCTGTCTGGTGAATCTCTTGAGAACGCTGCTAAAGAGGCTGGATTGAAGATGACACATTCTTCCGTTCGCAGGATGATCACAAATAAAAAGTATTTAGGGACGGATTACTATCCGCAGATTTTGAGTCAGGAAATATATCAATGTATTACCAACGAGAACAAACGCCGGAATGTACTGCTCAATAAAGCCAAAGTGAAGAAACGGATCAGAAAATGTGAGATACCAACTGCTTTCTTGATTGAGGAAGGATCAGAGCATTTTGATGACCCATTCCAACAGGCCGAATATGTCTATAGCTTAGTGAGGAGCGCGGTGAAAGAAAATGCCTAATATCACAGTAATACCTGCAAGGAAGCAGCTACGACATTCTGCCGACCAACCTGAAAAGCCCAGACTCAAGGTAGCTGCATACTGTCGAGTTTCTACCGATACGGATGAACAGGCGACCTCCTATGAGGCACAGGTTGAACACTATACGGAATATATTCAGAAGAATCCGGATTGGGAATTCGCTGGTATCTATGCAGATGATGGAATTTCTGGTACGAACACCAAAAAGAGAGAAGAATTCAATCGTATGATTGAAGACTGTATGGCCGGAAGAATTGAAATGGTCATAACAAAGTCAATCAGCCGTTTTGCCCGGAACACTCTGGATTGTCTGAAATACATCCGGCAGCTGAAGGAAAAGAGTATTCCGGTTTATTTTGAGAAGGAAAACATCAACACAATGGATGCAAAAGGCGAGGTGCTGCTTACCATCATGGCTTCGCTTGCCCAGCAGGAAAGTCAATCGCTTTCGCAGAATGTTCGACTTGGCATTCAGTATCGTTATCAGCAGGGCAAGGTGCAGGTTTGCACAAACCGCTTCCTTGGATATGACAAAGATAAAGATGGAAACCTTGTAATCAACCCGACTGAGGCGGAGGTTGTGAAACGGATATTTCGTGAATACCTTGAAGGATCTTCTCTCCTTGATATCTGCAACAGTCTGATGGCGGATGGGATTTTGACAGGAGCGCATAAGAAAAAATGGGTTCCTTCAACGGTAAAGAAGATGCTCACAAATGAAAAATATATCGGTGATGCCCTTCTCCAAAAAACTGTTACCGTTGACTTTTTGACTAAGAAACGCGTTTCAAATAATGGAATTGCTCCACAGTACTATGTCGAGGGAAGCCAACCTGCAATTATCTCCAAAGAGATCTTCATGATGGTTCAGGAAGAGATCGCACGCCGGGTAAACATGTCCAGTGGGAAATCAAGATCTAAGCGAGTATATAGCAGTAAGTATGCCCTCTCAAGCATTGTGATTTGTCCGAAGTGTGGTGACATCTATCGAAGAATGTCATGGAGCATTCATGGTAGGCGTTCAATCGTTTGGCGTTGCGTCACTCGGGTAGAGCACGGCCCCGTGGCTTGTGATGCGCCAACGGTGAAAGAAGAAGTGCTGAAGGCTGCGGTGGTACAGGCTATCAATCAGACGCTTGGTCAGAAATCAGAGGTAATTCCAAAACTCCAAGAGTGCGCAAAGGATACCCTATCCAGTGCGGTAGCGGATACAACGGAGGTTGATGCAAAGTTAATGGAGTTACAGCAGGAATTGCTCAAACGAAATACGAGCAACCAAATTTATGATGATCTAGCAAATGAGATCATTCGACTCAGGGAACAGAAGAATGCTATGCAGCTGGCGTCAGCAGAAGTGAAAGGGAAGGAAATCTGCATGCAGGACTTGATCAGCTTCTTGATGACACAGGAGGGATTAGTACATGAATATGATGATGTAATGGTCAGACGGTTGATCAAGAATGTATATGTCCAGACAGAAAGTTCATTCATTGTTGAATTTAAGTCCGGAACAAAGGTGACGGTGTGAGCCGAAAGTAACGTTGAACTGAAAAAAACGCCTATTTACTAAAAAACGTCCCTTAGCCGTGATGAATTGAAAAATTTCACCTGCAGATTGTCAAACGTTGCGTATAGAATGTTGGAAACCGGTTATTATCCGTCAGAAATTAAATTAAAATCAAACAAGGAATGGAGAGAAGCACTGTATCTAAGGAGGCAGATAGAAAAAAATGTCCGATAAAAAATACCCGCCAAGTCAGGCAAAGTACAACAAAAAATATAACGCAACACATCAAAAAACATTGTCTGTTGTGTTCTACGACACAAACCCGGAAAGCGCTGAGCTGATTGAAGTTTGGCACTCAATACCGAACAAAGCAGAGTTTCTAAAACAATGCCTGCGGGATTATCGAGACAGTCATAAAGAATCTAAATAATTAGCAATATGTACTTTCGCTCTGGTTCTTCGAGAAAATAACCTGAAGTTTTAAATCTAGATTGTTCTATCAGTAAACCTTTTATTCATGAGAATGATAATGGCGGTTATGAAAGAAACAAATAAATGTCCTGTATGCGGTAAAACAGTCTTGTTTGAGTATGACATTTGCCCTGTTTGCGGATGGGAAAATGATCCTATACAAATGGATCATCCCGATCTGACTGGCGGGGCAAATAAAATGAGTTTGCATGAGGCAATCGATGCCTACGCGACAGGAAAAAAGGTAGAGTAAGCAAAGCTGCATACGTAAGTAGTGCGGCTTTTTTTGCAAGCAGGTTGAGTGGGTACGAAGATGTTAAGGATGGACTAAATGCGCTGAAGTATGACATTGTTCTTCAATCACAGCGCTACGCAGATGACAGCGAACGCAGAAGTGCAGACTTTGCCAGCAATTCAGGCGTTGAAGTACTTGTTTCCAGAGAGTATGACGATGTAGGAGTGCATACAACGGATAAGGACGGAGGGGAAGTATGCCAGTGGTGCCTTGCAAGATGTGGAACCAATGTACCGTACAAGCTTGCTTACGAACGTGGCATGTTCGAACGCCATCCGGGATGCGGCTGCATAATTACTTATCAATCAAAGAAAGGTAAGTTAACCGTGCAAGGGAAAGATGGCGTTTGGAGAGAAGCAGCAAACAACGAGGCTGAAAAAATTATTGCTTTCAGTAATGAAATTCCTTACGAAAAAAGGCCTGAGCAAAAAATATTTGAAGCATCCATTGATCAATACGGGAAAAACAATTTGCATCTTGCAATTATTGAAAACCATGATGTTTTGAAATATTATCGTCCTCAGGAGTTAAAGCAGATTTTTGTCGACAAAGGATACACCGTACTTTCGAGTGCAGGGCAGGGGTATTACAAAAAAAATCCTGATGAGTCTAATGATGTGTTTCGTGTCCTATTTAGCGGCGACGGCTCATTCCGCTATCATCCAAAAGAGCATTCACATCACGGAGGAGCGTACTACAAATTAACAAAACAAGGTGTTAAGAAATGGTACAATTTGAATGGAGTCGATTATGGCGGATATATTGAGCCAGATTAATGAGAGGCTAGAGAAAAAATATCCTCGCATTCATGTTGCAACCGGGGAGAAAACATTTAAGAACAAATATGGGGCTGTTTTCCATATTGTTCACGTACCTGGATTGGAACTGATTTGTGCTGAATATTGCCCTAAAGAAGAATGGGCAGACACATATGACTACGATCCTGGCGCAAGTTTCTGGGACAAAGATTCAGTGGACACGCTGGTTAAACAGTTGGAAGCTGAAATCGACGAAATTGAGCCTGCTGTATAAATGAGCACCTTCGGGTGCTTTTCATTTGGAGGATGAAATGAAAACGGTTCAAATTTTAAGGCTTAATTAGCGACTTGGTGATTTTCTTGAGCACTGTACCAGAATAAGTACAGTGCTTATGGGGTATCGGCTTAGACTACTCTTAGAGAGAGGCAGAAAACCATGTCAGATACCGAAGATCTTCAGAAAATAACCANGGCTTAATTAGCGACTTGGTGATTTTCTTGAGCACTGTACCAGAATAAGTACAGTGCTTATGGGGTATCGGCTTAGACTACTCTTAGAGAGAGGCAGAAAACCATGTCAGATACCGAAGATCTTCAGAAAATAACCAGCATGTACTCAAGTCTGTACCAGTATCAGAAGGATAAGCTCCTGTCTGATCTGGAAAACTGTGCCATCCTGAATAAAACTTCTCAGAGTTACTGCATCAAGGTATGCCCTAAGTGCGGTTCTGAGACTCCGAACTGGACCAGAGGAGGCAGAGCCAATTCCGGAAAGCAGATGCTTCTATGTCATTCCTGCAATCACAGAACTGTAGTCGACTATGGACAGCTTACCTACTATTCCCAGCAGGATCGTTCCAAATGGGATCAGCTGATCAAGGATACTCTTCAGCAGGTTCCGGTTCATACGACTGCTCAGAATCTTGGCATCAGTACCTATACTGTCTGGAGAATGCGGATGAAGTTCCTGCACGCTCTGGAATCCATTGCCAGCGAAACAGTGGTTTCAAACGAGATAGAGATGGACGAGAAGTACATTCTGAACAGCCATAAAGGCGAGAAACGAGAAGATGTTAAGCCGCGCCACAGAGGAGAGAAAGCCTCAAAGCGTGGCCTTTCCGATGAACAGGTATGCCTCGTCACTGCTGTCCAGAGAGAAGGAGATGCAGTACTGAGAGCTACCAACATGGCTACTCCGAAGGAAGAAGACATTGCCAAGATCGGCCCAAACTTTGCAGAGCATAGCTTTGTATGGATTGATGGCAAGACTGCCTATCAGAAAGTACTTGCTTGGAAGAACTGCGAATTCCGAGTTCTCGGTGATCACAAGTCCTATACTTCCATCGACCACCTGAACAATGTTAACTCCTTCCATTCCAAGATTGATGAATGGAACCGTGGGTACAGAGGAGTGGCAACGAAGTACATCAACAGATATGCTGCACTATTGGTAATGGTAAGGAAGTATGCAGGAATGCATGCCGATGAGGTACTGCTGAAGGTCAAAACAGTGCTCAATGACGTTTCTGACTTCTTCAGGATCTGCGATATGAAGACTACTGACCTATTTGCCTATTAGGCTAGATCACCAACCTGCAAATTAAGCCAATTTTAAATGATGCAGATGAAGTCATTGCGAGCTTCACTGAATCATTTTTCCGGCTGTCTGTTCAGGTTTTTCACTGGCCATCCGCAGCTGTTCTGTATGGGCACGAGCGAGTACAGGTTTTTCACTGTCCTCCTGCTCGATGCTTCTGGTTCTAGGCCTTTTAACGTCATGCTGAGGACGCAATCGAAAAGCCCGCCTGCTGGCGAGCTCATCTGATACTTGAATTCTTTGTTGGACGATGGTATATAGTTGGTGTCGGTAGTTGACGCCTCCATTCCAAGAGCACCAAATTCGGGGACGAAAGCTACCATTTTTTATTTCTTGAATCTGAACACTTCAAATTCTGAGTCGCTCTCTTTGATGATGACGTCTAACGATTCAAGGTTTGTCTGTCTGAACTGGTTTGCAACCAATTTGGCTGTTCCCTCGATTGACTTCTCGCCATTTACTTTTTGAAGGTCAATAAGCAAACCTCCGGGGTGTCCGCCTGCCTGCCCATAAGGGACCATAATCTGCTTCAGCCCGTGTCTGAAAATGTCTTCACCACTGTTTGGTTTTGTCGGCTCTTTTATATCCCAATAGCCGTCTTCTCCATTAAATCGCCACAGCAGATCTGGCATCTTCGCTCCGGGAGGGTAAATGTATATATTCTTTTTGCTCTTGTTTTCTCTCAGAAGCATGACATCTCCACCAAACGTATTGATCAGCCAGAATGCATGTTTAGTTTCTGTGCTGATTTCGTCCCTTTTACGTTTCTTGAATGTGAACATCTGCGATCCGCTCTGGCGGATGAATCTTCCTTTTCCCGGAGTGGCATTTCTGAGGTACTCCTCTTTTACGCTCTCCACGTCAACCCCGCTCATTACCATGTGTTTGGGTTTGTACTTTTCTTCCAGTGCGCTCTTAAGGTTTGACTCTTTGTTTTTGATGAACACTGCATGCCCATTAATCCATCTCCATACACCTTTACTAGGATCATCGAATCCCATCTTGTCCTCCCTTCCATCCATCAGAAAACCGCCCGCGTTTCCGCAGGCGGTTGTTTTCTATTCGCTATTTCTTTCTAGTCTTCTTGCCGGCCTCCTGTTCGATGCTTCCTTGTTCCGGTCCTTTTAACATCGTGAAGGGGACGCAATCGAAAAGCTCGCGCGCAATGGTGAGCAATCCCTTTATTGATTTTTTTTGAGATGCTATATAGTGATTTTCGAGAAGTTATTCGCCCTTGCCATATACCGGTATCGCTCGTGAGAGCTCGATTAGGAGGACGGAGAACACTTCTCATTTTTTTTGCTTTTTCAACAAGGTGTATGGAAAAATGAAGGTATGAAAGTAATATGGAAAGGGAAAACTGAATTTCTTGCGTTAACAAATGGCAAAGAATATACGGTACTTTCTATAGAAAAGGGCTGGTATAGATTGATTGATGACAGTGGTGAGGATTATCTTTACCCGCCTGAAAATTTTGGAATTGTTGATAAATTCACCTCAAATGCTTTAGAAAACAATCGTTCAAAAACATTTGTCGATGAGGGTATGTACACCTTTAATTCAATTGAGGGTAAAAGATATGGCGAACGAAGAAGAAAAAAGAAAAAAGCATTGGAAACAGGTTGATAATTGGAACAAGAAAAACTATACACGAATTGTAATTCAGCCACGCAAGGAAGAAGCGCAGGCGATCAAAGACTACGCAGCTGCGCATGGCATGTCAACCCAGGCATGCATCCTGTCTGCTATCCGCTCCGCAATGGAAAAAGAATAATACACTACAAGTAGTATTTCCGAGAGATGTATTTTAGAAGGCAGATGTTGGGCTATTATCATAAACACCGTGCCTAAGACATTCATGCATACAAATCGTTCCACGTGGAGACCATTGTGTTGCTATCACGCACCAACTCGTAGAAATCGCTGAATTCAAGCACTTTTTCGAACATTTCACCTTCGACAAAACGGCTTGGTCTGACCGCGGAAAACGGGTGGAAAAGTACATCACAGTGGTGATAGCTTTAGACCTCGTTACAGTAGCAATGTAAAACCAGATTCAGAACAGACAAATATACATAGTCATTAGAGGACGTTAGTTTACTGGCATTTCCAGTAGATTGGCGTCCTTTTTCTTTGCAGAAATTCAGGAAAGGAGGGAAAGACGATGGCATTCGATTATTTCTACGGACAGGAAGATGCGGAGCAGTTTCTGTTCTACCGGATCCCGAAGACATTGATCACCGGCGAAGAATTCCGCGAAGTTTCCGTTGAAGCAAAACTTTTATACGGGCTGATGCTGGATCGCCTGTCCCTGTCGATGAAAAATGGATGGTTTGATGATCAGAACAGAGCATACATCATTTACACAGTGGAAGACATCATGAGCGATCTGCAGTGCGGCAACCAGAAAGCAGTGAAGCTGCTGAGTGAGCTGGAGAAAAAGGCAGGACTGATCAGGCGCAAGCGGCAGGGACTTGGAAAGCCGTCTCTGACCTATGTTCTGAAGTTTTCCACAGGCAGTTCAGACCATACTTCAGAATCACATTTCAAGAAGTGTGAAAATCACACTTCTGAAGCAAATGAGGAGGTCCAGAAGTGTGAAAATCACATTTCTGCGGGTGTGAATATCACATCTCTGGAAGTGTGCGAATCACACACTAATAAGACTGATAATAACCAGACTGAAATTAATAATATGAATCCTATCAATCCTATCTATCCAGATACTACCCCGCGCGAGGAACCTGTGGAGCAATACGGAACAGGAAACGATGAGATCGATGGGATATCACATGATTCTTTGCAAACGAGAAAGGAATATCAGGATTACTTCCGGGAAAAGCTGGAAATTGAAAGTCTGAAGCAGAATCGTCAGTTTGAGACGCAGACCGTGGACGAGCTACTAGACATGTGCGTGGACATCATGTGCAGTACCAGTCCTGTAATCCGGGTGAACCGGGAGGATAAGCCGGCAGCTTTGGTAAAAAGCCAGATCATGAAGCTGGATTACAGTCACATGGAATACATTTTGAACTGCTTTCGTGATCAGACCTCAGATATCCGCAATATCAGGGCATATATGCTGACGATGCTGTATAACGCACCGCTGACGATTGACCACTACTACCGGGCACAGGTCAATCACGATTTGTACGGGACGTGATAAGAAAGCGAGAAAGGCAGATGAAAGACAAAACTACAGTAATGGCTGTCGTCAATCAGAAGGGTGGCACAGCAAAAACTACAACGGTGGAGAATCTCGGGATCGGACTTGCCAGATGCGGGAAGAAGGTGCTGCTTGTGGATGTTGATCCGCAGGCATCGCTGACGATCTGTCTCGGCTATCCGAAGCCGGATGATCTGGAGATGACATTGGCCGATATGCTTGCGTCGCTGATCAATGACAACTACGTAGACATATCAAAGGGCATTCTTCACCAGCAGGAAGGAGTAGACCTGATCCCATCCAACATTGCGATGGCAGGACTGGAGGTGGCTCTGGTCAATGCGATGAACCGGGAGAGGGTTTTGAAACAGTTTCTTGAACCGATCAAGGGCAGATACGACTATGTGCTGCTGGACTGCATGCCGAGTCTGGGGATGCTGACAGTGAATTCGCTCGTCGCTGCGGATTCTGCACTGATCCCGGTACAGGCCAACTACCTGTCTGCCAAGGGCCTTGAGCAGCTTCTGCAGACGATCAACAAGGTAAAAAGACAGATCAATCCGAAGCTGCGGATCGAGGGGATTCTTCTGACGATGGTGGATGGCAGGACGAATTACGCAAAGGACATCAGCAGCCTGATCCGGGCAACCTATGGATCCAAAATCCGAATCTTTAATTCTGAGATTCCGCGTTCCATCCGGGCTGCGGAGATCAGTGCAGAAGGAAAAAGCATATTTGCCTATGATCCCAAGGGCAAGGTAGCGGAAGCCTATCAGGAGACGATAAAGGAGGTACTGAGAAATGCCGAGAAAAGGCGCAAACATCAGCTTGAACAGCTACGATGACATCTTCAAGACCGATGAAGCCAGAAATGATACAGGCGAGCATGTCATTATGATGAATCTGGAGAAGATCCATCCGTTCAAAAATCATCCGTTCAAGGTGACTGACGATGAGGACATGCGCAAGACAGCAGACAGTATCCGGGAATACGGTGTTCTAGTCCCGGCGATTGTACGGCCAATGGAGAACGGTGAGTATGAAATGATCTCCGGTCATCGCAGAAGGTATGCATCCATGCTTGCCGGGAAAGAGACCATGCCGGTGATCATCCGGGAGATGGATGATGACACCGCAACGATTCTCATGGTGGATTCCAACCTCCAGCGAGAACATATTCTTCCAAGCGAGCGGGCTAAAGCCTACCAGATGAAGATGGAGGCGTTGAAACATCAGGGAGAGCGGAAGGATCTTCAGAAAGGTGAGGATGGAACTTGTCGACAAGTTGTCGACAAGTTAAAAGTTGCGGATGCGATTGGAAAAGAAACAGGGGAAAGCGGGCGTCAGGTTCAGCGCTATATGCGCCTGAACAACCTGATCCCGGAGATTCTGGATCTGGTCGATGACAAAAAGATTGCTTTCAATCCTGCCGTTGAGCTTTCCTACCTGCCAAAGGAAGAGCAGAGGGAGTTTGTGCAGGCGATGGAGGAAGCACAGACCTCACCATCGCTCTCTCAGGCACAGAGGCTGAAGAAGGCAAGCCAGGAAGGAAAATGCACCCTGGCCACCATGCGCAGTGTGATGGATGAGGAAAAAAAGAATCCTGCGGATCGTTTGGTTCTAAATGGAAGTGAGATTCGGAAATATTTTCCGAAATCCTACACGCCAAGGCAAATGGAGGACACGATTTTCAAACTGCTGGATCAGTGGATGAAAAAACGAGATCGCAGCATGGAGCGATAATACATCACTTTTTAGTACAGACGCTTTACCTTCAGGGTGAGGCTTCTTTTTTAAAGGAAAAAATGAATGAAGGCAAAAGATATGAAGAATCATAGCGAAGATCAGACAATCAGCGCTAATAGCGGAGAAATGAATGCATCGCAAAGAGTGGTTAGTGAAGAACAATATAGCCGCTTGATGAGTCAGCTTCGGATAGCACTTGTACCGACGGAAGCACATAGAGAATTACTGAAGACCGCAGTCCATAAGGAGGTTGAAGATCTCTCCGTGATCGTACATGCATTCGTGCCGCAGAGCGAAGGGATAACCAAGAATCTTGTTGTTACGGCTAATGCCCTTAATGCAATGGAAATTGACAGAGAACAATTCATGAAAGATGCCATTGCTGCATCGGAGAGAAACTATCCTGCAGGCATGGCGAGGCTCAGTTCCTTTCTGGGCGTTGAGGAAGGAGCTGCGACAGATCTCTACGTCGCATCCATGCCGGACATGGCTAATGGTGCAGGCGTCATCCTCTATCCCCATTTTATGGGGAAGGCAGCACAGGAGCTTGGCGGTGATTTCTATGTGATTCCTTCATCGGTTCATGAGGTACTGCTTCTGAAAGATGACGGGGCTATTGCACTGGAGGATATGAAGGAGATCGTCCGTTCCGTGAACCGGTCCGAGGTTTCCCATGAAGATTTTCTTTCGGATAACGTTTATCACTTCGACGCTTCACAACGGAAGCTGGAGATTGGAGAAAAGTTCAAGGAACGTAAGCTGCGTGAGAAAGAAGACAAACACTCCGTTCTCACAGAGCTGTCTTCGAACAAGTCGGCCATAAAGGCACCACCGGAGAAAGCATTGCGGAATAAAAGCGAAATGGAATTGTGAAGGAGGAGATGCAGGTGAAAACTTCAGAGTTTTTTCAGAACAGAAGCAGGGCAGCCGAAGCAAGACGCGATGCGGCCGAGCGGTGCGTAGAACTCCTAGAGCAGATGACGGATGATTTTGAGGAGCTTATGATCGCATACAGCCAGCTTTCACTGTATGTCGGAGATGAGCTGTGCAGCAGAATACGAATGCTGCAGGAGTTTGAGGAGGATGAAGAGGATATATGAAAAGACACCTGCAGATGTACGCTGAGGAACTAAGCAGAATTAGAAACAGGGCAAGGCTCCATCAATATGCATTGCTGCTGAGCAGGAAGGAAAACAGTCGTGCGGGGAGGGGTGATCAGAGTGCAGGAAGAGATCGAAAACAGAACCATTAACCTTGCGATCACGACGACTCGTTTGGCAGGGCATACCATCATTGCCGGAATCAGAACCTATCTGAATCACAGGGCAAAGGCGAAGAGTCAGAACCTGTCAAAGGCTGCCGAGGGACCCCATGGCAAGATGACGGTGAAGGAACTGATCGGCAAGGAACAGGGAGTCAGCTCTATCCCGCTGGATGACAGCCGGATCCGGGATTTTGAGCGGTCAGCAAGAAAGTACGGCGTAGATTTTGCTGTGACCAAGGATAAAAACCAGATTCCTCCGAAGTACACAATATTCTTTAAGGCTAAGGACGCCGATGCGCTGACAGCGATTGTAGAGGATTATACGCAGAAGCAGCTGCGCCGGAAGGAGAGGCCATCTCTGCTGAAGCAACTGTCGAAGCTGAAGGCAATCGCTGCGGCGATTCCGAACAAGGTGAGAAACAAGGAACAGGAGCATTCCCTGTGAGCAGGAAGGAGGCGAATGGAATTGAACGCTGGTGACCGCAGGAAAAAACTGATCCTGATCATTCCCTATCTCATCTTTGGACTCATCTGCACAAACTTTGGCGAAGCATGGCGGCTTGCGGAGGGAGCGGATGCATCTGAAAGGGCAGCGTCATTGATGACGACACTTGGAATGGCATTTGAAAATCCACTTCCCAGCGTGCATCCGCTTGATCTTTTGATAGGTCTCTGCTGTGCCTGTCTGTTCCGGTTTGCCGTCTATATGAGAGGTAAGAACGCGAAGAAGTACCGTCACAATATAGAATATGGCTCGGCAAGGTGGGGAACGCATCAGGATATTGCACCGTTTGAAGATCCGGTTTTTCAGAACAATGTAATTCTGACGAAAACGGAGCTGCTCATGATGAGCAACCGCCCGAAGAATCCCGGAAATGCCCGGAACAAGAACGTCCTGATCGTTGGCGGTTCTGGAAGTGGCAAGACACGGTTCTGGCTGAAACCGAATCTTCTCCAGATGCATAGCTCTTATGTGATCACAGATCCGAAAGGCAGTGTTTTGGTGGAATGCGGGAATGCACTCCTGCACGGTGCGCCGAAGCTGGATGAGAAAGGCAATCCCCTGAAGGATAAGAATGGCAGGGTGATCCGGGAACCGTATATCATCAAGGTCTTCAATACGATCAATTTTAGGAAATCGATGAAATACAATCCCTTTGCCTATATTCACTCGGAGAAGGACATCCTGAAGCTCGTTACAGCGCTGATCGCCAATACGAAAGGAGAAGGGAAAGCCGGGGATGAGTTCTGGACCAAGGCGGAGACGCTGCTCTACACGGCATTGATCGGATACATTCATTACGAGGCACCGGAAGAAGAACAGAATTTTGCGACACTTCTGGAGATGCTCAATTCGATGGATGTCCGGGAAGATGATGAAGAGTACCAGAACCCGGTGGATATCCTTTTTGAGCGGCTGAAAGAGAAGAACCCAAATCATTTTGCAGTAAGACAGTATGTGAAGTTCAAGATGGCTGCCGGCAAGACACTGAAAAGTATACTTGTCAGCTGTGGTGCAAGACTTGCTCCGTTTGACATTCAGGAAGTCCGGGATATTACCATGTATGACGAACTGAAACTGGATACGCTGGGGGATAGGAAAACGGCTCTTTTTCTGATCATGTCGGATACCGATGCCACATTTAACTTTCTGATCGCTATGATCTACACGCAGATGTTCAACCTGCTCTGTGAGAAGGCGGATGATGTCTACGGAGGACGCCTGCCGGTGCATGTGCGGTGTCTCATTGATGAGGCTGCCAACATTGGTCAGATCCCGAATCTGGAAAAGCTTGTGGCAACGATCCGCAGCCGTGAGATCTCAGCTTGTCTGGTGTTGCAGGCACAGTCACAGCTGAAGGCTATCTACAAAGATAATGCTGATACGATCATTGGCAACATGGATTCCCGTATCTTCCTTGGTGGAACAGAACCGACGACACTGAAGGAGCTGAATCAGGCACTTGGTAAGGAGACGATTGATACCTACAACACCGGTGAGAGCAGAGGACGTGAGGAATCCCATAGCTTGAATTACCAGAAGCTGGGACATGATCTTCTTTCCGTCGATGAGCTTGCGGTGCTGGATGGGTCTAAATGCATTCTGCAGCTACGTGGTGTCCGGCCTTTCCTGTCTGAAAAGTACGATCTGACAAAGCATCCGAACTATTGCCTTACCGCTGACTATGACAAGAAAAATACGTTCGACATTGAGAAATATCTCAACCGGAAAATGAAATTGAAACCGGAAGATGAATATGTAGTGGTAAATGCTGATGTAAAAGCAATTTGATATTAGGGGTTTTGAAGAAGCAGAATCTGTGATACGTTAAAATCGAAAAATATACACCATGCGGGCTGGATTTCTTAAGCGAGTATCGGTTTTGCTGAGATATCAATTTCAAAACCAGAGAAGGAGATTTTCAGGCTGTACAGCTCAGATTATCTGGCACTGGTGTGATCATCTGTGGGGAATCTTCAAACATGGAGCTTAGCAGATGGATAGAATTAAGAAGGACAGTCAGGATACATTGTATCTGATTAACAGAGGAGGAAACGCATGGCAGAAAGCCAGAATATAGAATACAAAGAGTCTTGGCGTGATGAGTATCTGAAATGGATATGCGGATTTGCCAATGCGCAGGGAGGAACGATCTTTATCGGAGTCCGCGATGATGGAAGCATTGTGGGGGTTAAGAACGCCAAGAAACTTCTTGAGGATATCCCGAACAAAATCCAGACGGGATTAGGCATTATTGCTGACGTTAACATGCATACAAAGAACGGACTGGATTATATTGAGATAAAGGTTGAGCCCAGTAGCTTTCCTATAAGTTATCATGGCGAATACCATTACAGAAGCGGGGCTACAAAACAGCAGCTGACAGGCATTGCATTGTCAGAATTTATTATGCGAAAAACTGGATTCCGCTGGGAAGATGTCACGGTCGATAACCTTTCTGCAGATGATCTGGATGAGGAAAGTTTCAAGATTTTTCGCAGAGAGGCATTCAAAAGCGGCAGGATCGATGTATCCTGCCGGATGGCTGGACATCCGAAACTTTGATGGAGCCGCATGATTCGATTCCTTATAACCCTGATATTGCAAATGTATTCTATCGGATGGGATATATCGAAAGCTGGGGACGTGGTATTCAGAAGATTTGCGATGAATGTATTGCAATAGGGGCTGATCTTCCAAGGTATGAGGTGCTCGGAAATGGCATACGACTGCATTTTAATGCTTTGCAGAGCGCGTTAATAGATCAGACTAAAGATCCAAAGTATCAGAGAGATACTTTGGCTGATACTTTGGCTGATAAGATTATTGCTTTGTTGACTGAAAGTCCTGCCTTAACACAGGAAGAACTGGCAGAAAGTGTTAAAGTATCCGTTCCATCCGTAAAAAGAGCTATGAAAATACTTTCGGATTCTGGTCGCATAGTGCGTGTCGGTGGGAAACGATATGGTCACTGGGAAGTGAAATGAGTGTGGGCGGCAGCCAGAACGCATCATTATGATCTGAATATGATCATGTGGCGGTATGTAGATGCGAAAACGCCAGAAGAAGAAAGTCCGTTTGTTCAAAATAAATCAGAATTTTGGGAGCCAATTTGAAAAAATGTGTATGAATGATTTAACGGATACCCAACTGTTATCTAAAAAAAACGATAAACAGCATTTATTCACCTCTGAGAGCACCGTTACCTGGGATGCTGTAAAAACCATGAACCGCGAAGTGAACGGCAAAGCCGTCGCAAGGAGCTGTTTTGTGATCATGGCAGTTCTTCTGCTGATCTCGGAAGCTGTCCTTGTTATTGCAAATAGTATTGCCGGATATTTGCTGATAGCAGTGGCGGTGCTTATCCCGCTTCTACTATGGCTCAGAGTCAGGTATGGAGGTAGAAGCGCGTATGAAAAAAGTATCTCCAGAGGACTGACCCGGCATTTTATATTTTATGAAGATTACTTCGAAGAACACAGCGCAAAATCCGATCACCGGATCCGGTATGACGAGTTGTATCGTGTGATTGAGGAAGAGAACTCTTTCTATCTTTTCATTTCCAATACACAGGCATTTATTATCAATAAGGACAATACAGAGCTGAATGCGTTTCTGAGGCAGTATGTGACGAAGCAGAAAAGTGCTGCATCGACCGGTCTCTTCGTGTTGTTGATGATCGCAACAGCGCTGACGACGGCATTCGTGTTCGTCGACTATCATAAACCTGATGACGGTGCTCTGTTTGGAGATGTTATGGACGGCGCTTATGTTTTAAGGACATGGGTGAATGATCTGTATTATATCACCGCCATTCTGTGGCTTGTGATTCTGATCTACGCCGTGATTTTAAGAATTTACCGAACGAACGAAGGCGGCAGAAAGCGGGCCGTGAAGGTCATCCTGAATATTGTGACGGTAACGGCTGCGCTGCTGGGGACGCTAGCGATCGGATATGTAACATTGGCTTATCTTTTTACTGTTCCGAACCTTGTCAGAAATGATAATGGTACGTATACGGTTTCGGTGACTTCGTATGCGGGAACTGAGACTTTGTTTCTTTATGAAGGCGCAGGTCCCTTTTATCTGCATTACCTGCGGCCGATGACAGACGGGGAGGATACGAATCCCAATATCAGCGAAGAGGAATGGAAGACAGCGCGGGAAGCGGACAATCAGGAACCGGATAACAATTCCGGATCAGATACTTCATGGGAAGATTCATCTGGAGATGGTGCTTTATCCGATGGCATTTCAAGTTCCGAAGACATCGCTGCGCAGCAGATCGAGACCGGATACCGCATGATCTACAATGCGTATTTTGCAGCGCAGGGTGACAGTTTCGAGAAGGAATATGATGCAAAAGCCAATTCCTATGTTGTCTTAAGTGAAGACTCTTCATCAATCCGCTATCTCATGTATGACAGAGATTCGAAGAATGGCAGATGCGGACTCTATGTCTGTTACGAGGCTGATAAAGGCTCCGACGGAAGCTGGTCTTCTTTGGACGCTGCGATTCTGGATATGTATGCCTATGAGTATTCTACCGGAATCATTGCCGACAGCGGTAAAACCGCATGGGCTGATGTGGGAAGCGAGGAGTACAAGGCGCTGACGGGAGAGTAATGTTCATCTACCGGGAGATTCCCGTTATACAGCCAGATCTGCGCCAGACAAATTCCAGTTTGTCGCACATAAATATATAGCTTTTACTGACCGGAGATCACTCTAAGAAGCGTTCTCCGGTTTCTTATTACCCGAAAATATTGGACACATATCGATACCGCATCATCAGATGCGGAATACATGGCAGTCAGACGTCACCTGTGAAGGCATCTGGCTGCTTGTTTTGTTTTCAGGATCTGGGTGATCAGGAATGGTGCAGACGCACGAGAGGATAAAAATCCTTTGCATCACCAGAGACAGAAAACAGAGAATCACATCCATATGCATTGCCAAAAAGGCACAGATCAAAGGAGGAACTTATGGAATTTTTCAACTCAGCAGTAGGCGTACTTCAGACACTCGTGATTGCTCTTGGTGCAGGTCTTGGTATCTGGGGTGTCATTAATCTCATGGAAGGATACGGCAATGACAACCCCGGCGCAAATGCTCATGTACGGTAAGGAAGCAAGCAACCGAAAACAAGAGATAGACCGCCAGCACTACACTATTCCGAACCAAAGACCAAAAGATAAGCATTGTGGGAAAATCTAAACTTTTGGATTTTCCTACAATGCCAACTACGGCGGAATCCCTCCCACTCCTTATATCTTTCTGTATACATTGAATTTGTATTTAGTAAAATGCAGACAACACCACGGATCGGCTTTTGGCTGGACAATTCCAACCAAACACCGCAGCAGACAGTAGAAACCATTCTGAACGTTAGGAAGCCGGTATGATTGTTACATATAAGGGGAAGAAAAATTTCTTTTAGATACTTGTTTTCCTAAAACTGATGTGATATAATAATTCAAGTCCAGAAAAGGAGTAAAAAATATGCGGCAAGGTATTCTTAAATAAAACTATAATCAAATAGTGGGAACAAAGGATTATGATAGTCCCTTTTGTAGGGGCTTAGTTTTTTGTACCCAATTTAAGAATACTTTTGCCTTATCAATTTTGACATATCCCCAAAAACAGCACTCACAAACAGGTGTATGCTGTATATATGTATGTCCGCAAATTATCATCCCCAGTGGTAAAAGTATTTTACTGCTGGGGATTTTTATGCCCTTCGGGGCAGTAAAGGGAGGACAATCACATGAAAATAATCAATATTGGAATTCTTGCCCATGTAGACGCTGGAAAGACGACCTTGACGGAGAGCCTGCTATATGCCAGCGGAGCCATTTCAGAACCGGGGAGCGTCGAAAAAGGGACAACGAGGACGGACACCATGTTTTTGGAGCGGCAGCGTGGGATTACCATTCAAGCGGCAGTCACTTCCTTCCAGTGGCACAGATGTAAAGTCAACATTGTGGATACGCCCGGCCACATGGATTTTTTGGCGGAGGTGTACCGCTCTTTGGCTGTTTTAGATGGGGCCATCTTGGTGATCTCCGCGAAAGATGGCGTGCAGGCCCAGACCCGTATTCTGTTCCATGCCCTGCGGAAAATGAACATTCCCACCGTTATCTTTATCAACAAGATCGACCAGGCTGGCGTTGATTTGCAGAGCGTGGTTCAGTCTGTTCGGGATAAGCTCTCCGCCGATATTATCATCAAGCAGACGGTGTCGCTGTCCCCGGAAATAGTCCTGGAGGAAAATACCGACATAGAAGCATGGGATGCGGTCATCGAAAATAACGATGCATTATTGGAAAAGTATATCGCAGGAGAACCAATCAGCCAGGAAAAACTTGCGCGGGAGGAACAGCGGCGGGTTCAAGACGCCTCCCTGTTCCCGGTCTATTATGGCAGCGCCAAAAAGGGCCTTGGCATTCAACCGTTGATGGATGCGGTGACAGGGCTGTTCCAACCGATTGGGGAACAGGGGAGCGCCGCCCTATGCGGCAGCGTTTTCAAGGTGGAGTATACAGATTGCGGCCAGCGGCGTGTCTATCTACGGCTATACAGCGGAACGCTGCGCCTGCGGGATACGGTGGCCCTGGCCGGGAGAGAAAAGCTGAAAATCACAGAGATGCGTATTCCATCCAAAGGGGAAATTGTTCGGACAGACACCGCTTATCCGGGTGAAATTGTTATCCTTCCCAGCGACAGCGTGAGGTTAAACGATGTATTAGGGGACCCAACCCGGCTCCCTCGTAAAAGGTGGCGTGAGGACCCCCTCCCCATGCTGCGGACGTCGATTGCGCCGAAAACGGCAGCGCAAAGAGAACGGCTGCTGGACGCTCTTACGCAACTTGCGGATACTGACCCGCTTTTGCGCTGCGAGGTGGATTCCATCACCCATGAGATCATTCTTTCTTTTTTGGGCCGGGTGCAGTTGGAGGTCGTTTCCGCTTTGCTGTCGGAAAAATACAAGCTTGAAACAGTGGTAAAGGAACCCACCGTCATTTATATGGAGCGGCCGCTCAAAGCAGCCAGCCACACCATCCATATCGAGGTGCCGCCCAACCCGTTTTGGGCATCTATCGGACTGTCTGTTACACCACTCCCGCTTGGCTCCGGCGTACAATACGAGAGCCGGGTTTCGCTGGGATACTTGAACCAGAGTTTTCAAAACGCTGTCAGGGATGGTATCCGTTACGGGCTGGAGCAGGGCTTGTTCGGCTGGAACGTAACGGACTGTAAGATTTGCTTTGAATACGGGCTTTATTACAGTCCAGTCAGCACGCCGGCGGACTTCCGCTCATTGGCCCCGATTGTATTGGAACAGGCATTGAAGGAATCGGGGACGCAGCTGCTGGAACCTTATCTCTCCTTCACCCTCTATGCGCCCCAGGAATACCTTTCCAGGGCTTATCATGATGCACCGAAATACTGTGCCACCATCGAAACGGCCCAGGTAAAAAAGGATGAAGTTGTCTTTACTGGCGAGATTCCCGCCCGCTGTATACAGGCATACCGTACTGATCTGGCCTCTTACACCAACGGGCAGAGCGTATGCCTTACAGAGCTGAAAGGGTATCAGGCCGCTGTCGGCCAGCCGGTCATCCAGCCCCGCCGTCCAAACAACCGCCTGGACAAGGTGCGCCATATGTTTCAGAAGGTAATGTAAAGATACATAATCGTCAAGACGGCAACAATCAGAAGTTATGGAGGGTAACAATGGAATATCGTAAGGAAGATTTAATGGAAGCAAAAAAGCAAATTTTGGGAGTGGGAGAGAACATGGGAACAGAGGAAAGTAAAAAAATCTGGGAGGAGAACGCACAATTTTGGGATAATGCAATGGGTGACGAATCTAATGAATTTCACAGAGAGGTAGTGCGTCCCAAAGTAACGGAACTTCTATCTCCTAATCCTGCGGATTATATTTTGGATATTGCGTGTGGCAATGGAAATTATTCTTCGTATCTTGCACAAAGAGGCGCTTCGGTTGTCGCTTTTGATTACAGCAAAAAAATGATAGAATTGGCTAAAAGACGGCAATCACAATATGCAAAACAAATTGAATTTTGTGTGGCGGATGCGACCGATAGAAAAAGTATATTAGAATTAAAAAGAAATCGAGCCTTTACGAAAGCAGTTTCTAATATGGCAATTATGGATATTACGGATATTGAACCACTTCTTATGGCTGTTTATGAACTGTTGCAGGAAAGCGGAATTTTTGTCTTTGCAACGCAACACCCTTGTTTTGTCACGTTGACTGAAAAATATATGACACCGCACAGTTACTATGATATAGCGATTGAAGGGCAACCGAAAGAGCAGATTTATTATCATCGTTCCATACAAGATATTTTTAACCTTTGTTTTAGAGCTGGATTTGTCATTGATGGATTTTATGAAGAATGTTTTAAAACCAACAAAGAAATTCCTATGGTAATGATAGTAAGGCTTAAGAAGGTAAAACGTGATAGCTTAAAATAAATTCAAGTTTGTCGGGTAAATAGCAAACCCAGCCGAGCCAGTCAACGGTCAAGATGAACGGCGCATATGCGCAGCCGTTGACAGCCCCGCCCGCCTTTGCTGGTAGGCAATCAAGGGGCGACAGCAAGAAGTGCCACCGCCCCGCACTATTATTCAGAAAGGGGAATTTCCATGACCGACCAGATAGCCTATCAAGAATATATCCAGCGCAGGTACAACGCCTTTTGCAAGACTGTTATCCGCTGTGCCGCCTTGGACAAGATTTTGAAGCTTAAACGGCAATGGGAACGGCAAGTTTCCCTTGACTATCTGATGAACGAGAAGTTTGTCCAGTTTGCCGCGTCGGAGCCGGACGAGGAATACCCATTACCGTCTGCGGTCAGACCGTCCTGCTCTGCAACGCCGCCCTTGCCGACGCGATCTCTGTTTTGCCGGAGCAGACGCGGGAAGAAATCCTGCGCTATTACTTTCTGCGCCAGCCGCAGCGCGTGATCGGCGCGTGTATTGGCCGGTCACGCAGCACAGCGGGGCGGCATATCCAGCTTGCCTTGCAGCGGCTACGCGAAGAAATGGGGGTGAGCCGGTATGAGTAGACTTCTCCCCTATGAAACAATCCTCAAAGCCCGTGAGGGCGACCCAGAAGCCGTGAACGCTGTCCTGCTCCACTACGCCGGATATATCCGCTATTTCTCAAAAGTGAACGGGCAGGTCAACGCCGAGGTGGAGGACTATGTAAAGCAGCGGTTAATTGACTGTCAATTCAAGTTCCGGCTTGACGAACCACCGGACAAGTCATAAAAACTGAATACCAGCCGCCACCGACGCGGCCAGCGAAAGCAGTAAGTCTTGAAAAAGATGACTATCTAAAAATAGATGGGGTCTCGGGGTGCCTCTAAGAAATCCTGGGGTTGACTATCCGGGAGAAGAAAAACAGCTCCAAACTTACATGGGGAGGCACTCAGGCCTTCTCTTTTTCGTATTTGCCGATTATTATGCGGTAAGACATCAACAGAAAGGAAAAGGTTCAGAGTCAAGCTTCCCAGCAACCTCTGAACCCACAACCAAAACCATGGTTAGTGTAACACATTCACAATACAAAATTGTTAAACATCCTAATCATCCGGGCGATTTTTGATGGAATGCAGCGATCCTGTTTTGGATCCTGAAACAGGCCTGTCAATGAATCACTGTGGAACAGCCAGAAGATGCGTTAAAACGCCAGAAGGTTCTTACTGGATCTGGATCCCTGTCGTCGTCTCTTCCAACGGACGACATCACCGTGTCCTCCCTGATTTCCTTGTCCCTTACAAGCACTACTCGGTGCAGACCATCGAATCGGCTCTGGACAATGATCTGGATCTTGATCGTTATTCGCTTCCTTCCGATTCTTCCGTTTACCGTTGGAACAAATGGCTCGATAAGCTCATTGTGCAGCTCCGGATTTTCCTGAAGCTGGTTGATCCGCCTGATTCGCTGCTTCAACAGCTTCGTGTTCTATTCCGGCGTGATGTCCGCCGGGCTCCGGAATATGATTCTTCCAGTGGCTGGGTGGCCGGAATCAATCTCTGCCTGAATGGGCCAAATGACTTTGACTTGGGCCTTTCCTGATCTTCCCCTATGCTGGGCTCAAAGGAGAAGATCTATGTCCGAACAATCTGATAAACAGGCCATTCTTGAATTCTTTAACCTCGATACAGGCAGTGTGGAGAATGTCATCTTCCATAATGACAATGGCAGTGCGTCTGTCCATGTTTTACTGCGGCCGGATCATCCGCCTTGTCCCGATTGCGGCTGTACCCTGCCAAGGGTTAAGGACTACATTGACAAGAAGATAAGCCACGGCGTCTTTACTGATCGTGAGTGCACCATCTTCTATCATGCCCGCAGGTACATCTGTCCTGTCTGTCATCGAACGTACTATGAGAACAATCCATTCTGTTTCAGGAAGCAGCACATCTCCGCCCTCACGGTTGAAAACATTCTGAACGATTTGAAGATTCAGACCGAGACCTTCGCTTCCGTCGCTAAGCGGTATCACATCTCTCCCACAACCGCTGCCTCCGTCTTCGATGCCCACGTAAAGGAGGCGCGAAGACCTCTGCCCACATTGATGTGCTGGGATGAGAACTACGCATTTTATCATCCGGGAGAGAACTCAAAATATGTGTTCGTTATTCTCGACTTTGAGTCACAGGAGCCGGTGGATATCCTGCCAAGCAGAAGAAAAGATTATCTGCTCAGCTACTTTCTCAAAATCCCAGTGGAAGAGCGAAAGCGCGTCAAAATGATTGCCACGGACATGTATAGTGAATACCGCGCCATCATACGTCAGCTGTTCCCTAAGGCCTATCATTCCGTTGACCATTATCATGTCAGCCAGGAGCTCTCCAGAAAGGCTGACAGCGTCCGGATCAGAGTAATGAAGCAGACTCCAAAATATATTGAAGGCACAAAAACACAAACCAACGAGTATTATCTGCTGAAGACATTCAACTGGATGATATTCAAGCGGCTGGACGCCAGAGACAAAGATGGTAAAAAGCTGTTCGATCCCGGCCATCCAAGGAAAATGAACCGCAAGCTGAACCGGTTCCTCAATTATTACGAAATTAAAGCCATGATCGAAGCCGTTCATCCCGATTTGAAAAAGGCATGGGACCTCAAGGATGACGTTGTGGACTTCTATGACAACTGCACTTACGATACTGCTCCCCAGGAGCTGAACAAACTGATTCAGTCCTTCGCAGCCAGTGGTATTCCGGAAATGAAAGAGTTCTCCCGCACCCTGATCAGCTGGAGAGAGGAGATTATCAACTCCTTCATTGTCGTAAAGCAGCGTCATACAGTCGATAAGGACACAGGCCAGGTGGTAGTGTCCGACATAAAACTGAATAACGGATTGATGGAGAACCGGAACTCAATCATCAAGACGATCAAAAAAGCAGCCAACGGATATACCAACTGGGACAGATTCCGCAACCGCTGCCTCTATGTGCTCAGGAAGAGCTCCCGGCCATTGTTGAACCCTGTCATTCCGCCAAAGAAGGTTAAGCAATGACAACAAACGGATTAACATACGACCAGGTGTGGATCACGGCAGAAGGAGCCCGTTTGTATGGCAAAGAAGCAGAACTATATCTGCAGCCCCGCATCCGTTCCCTGAACCGAATGTGCCGCTCAGCGCAGCGATTAATGCGCGGCATTGAAAGTGATCTGAAGCAGCACGACCATACGAACAACAGGATCCTGTATGCCTTGAGTACAGACGAGATGCTTGCCCACATCGCCATCTGTTGCGAGATGTTTCTGGACGAATACGAAGAACTGCTGGAGACGCAGCCTTAACGGGCCCGTCTCCTTTTCGTTTCCATAAGAAAAACCGCCTGTTTTACCAGACGGCTTCATGGCGGATAAACCTTTTTGGGGTGCCCCGAGACCCCAGGTTATTTCACTTCGATTTCGAGGCCTCCCCAGAAAAATTTAGATCGCCAAAAAGATTTACTGCTTTTTGTTGTCCGGCTCCGCTCCCGGCCATTTTGCCCCCTGCCGGTTGTAGTAGTAAGCGAGGAGGGAATTTTTCTGCCCTGGTGTTTGGCATTTGGAGCATTTACCCGTAGTAGAGGGCAAAGAGAAAGGATTTCTCCAACACCGGGTAGAAACCACTGCGTCCGGTGTCATTTTAGCGAAAGCGGGCAGGAATGCCCTTTACAGGATTAGTAGTAGCAGAAAAAGAGAAACAAACTTTTGTGGTTGCAGTTTTCCAAAAAAGTGGCGGACGGAAGTGAGAGAAAGTTTGCAGTCACGGAGAGCAAGTTTCTACCACGGTGCCAAAATCCGCAATTCTGCGGTTTTGCCCCTCGCGGGAAACTTGTTGGGGAGTGCCTTCCCCAAACCCTGCTATGCGGCTTGCGCCGCTTATCCCCGCCGCGCTCATGCGGCAAGAAAGGAGGTCACGACCATGCGAAAAAAATACAACACACCCCACCGCAGCCGCGTTGTGAAAACCCGGCTGACCGAAGATGAATACGCCGACTTCACAGCGCGGCTTGCGCCCTATGGTATCAGCCAGTCGGAATTTCTCCGGCAGGCGATCCGGCGTACCACCATACGCCCCGTACTCCATGTGTCGTCGGTCAATGACGAACTGCTCTCCGCTGTCGGGAAGCTCGCAGCCGAGTACGGCAGGATCGGCGGCAACCTCAACCAGATTGCCCGGTATCTGAACGAGTACGGCGCGCCCTATCATGCGTTGTCCGGCGAGGTACGCGCCGCCATAGCCGACCTTGCCGCCCTCAAGTATGAAGTCTTAAAGAAAGTAGGTGACGCGGTTGGCAACACTCAAACATATCAACTCTAAAAACGCCGACTACGGAGCCGCCGAACAATACCTGCTCTTTGAGCATGACGAATTTACCATGAAGCCCGTCCTTGATGAAACCGGCAGGCTTATCCCCCGCGAGGACTACCGGCTGTCTACGCTGAACTGCGGCGGGGAGGATTTTGCCGTTGCGTGTATGCGGGCCAATCTCCGCTATGAGAAAAACCAGCGGCGGGAAGATGTGAAAAGCCACCACTACATCATCAGCTTTGACCCGCGGGACGGGCCGGACAACGGCCTGACCGTAGACCGGGCGCAGGCGTTGGGGGAGCAATTCTGTAAAGAACATTTCCCCGGCCACCAAGCCCTTGTCTGCACCCACCCGGACGGGCATAACCACAGCGGCAACATTCATGTGCATATCGTCATAAACAGCCTGCGGATTGAGGAAGTGCCGTTCCTGCCCTACATGGACAGGCCAGCCGACACGAAAGCCGGCTGCAAGCACCGATGTACCGACGCTGCCCTGCGCTACTTCAAATCCGAAGTCATGGAGATGTGCCACCGGGAGGGGCTTTACCAAATCGACCTCTTGAACGGCAGCAAGAACCGCATCACCGACCGGGAGTATTGGGCGCAGAAAAAGGGACAAGCCGCGCTGGACAAGCAGAACGCCCCCATGATTGCCGATGGTATCACGCCCCGGCAGACCAAGTTTGAAACGAACAAGGAAAAGCTGCGGCAGACCATACGGAAAGCCCTTGCCACCGCCGCCAGCTTTGACGAGTTTTCCTCTCTGCTGCTGCGGGAGGGTGTGACCGTCAAGGAGAGCCGGGGGCGGCTGTCCTATCTCACGCCGGACAGGACAAAGCCCATCACCGCCCGGAAGCTGGGCGACGATTTTGACCGCACCGCCGTCCTTGCCGTTTTGGAGCAGAATGCCGCCAGAGCAGCCGAAGCGCCAGCCAGATCCCCCGATCCCCCACGCACCATAAAAGACCGCTTGCAGGTTGCCAGAGCCGAGATAGCCGCCCCGAAACAGGACGGAGTGCAGCGGCTTGTGGACATTGAGCAGAAAATGGCCGAGGGCAAAGGCCGGGGCTATGAACGCTGGGCGAAGATACACAATCTGAAGCAGGCCGCCAAAACGCTGTCCGTCTACCAGCAATACGGCTTTACTTCCCCGGAGCAGTTAGAAGCCGCCGTTGACACCGCCTATCAGAAAATGCGCCAGACCAGCGGCGAACTGAAAGCACTGGAAACGAAGCTGCAAGGGAAAAAGGAGTTGCAGCGGCAGGTGTTGGCCTACGCCCAGACCAAGCCCGCCCGCGACGGGTTGAAAGCGCAGAAATCCGAGAAAGCCCGCGCCGCATACCGGCAGGCCCATGAGAGCGATTTTATCATAGCCGACGCAGCCGCCCGGTATTTCAAGGCGCATGGCATTACCAAGCTGCCCGCCCGGAAAGCGTTGCAGGCCGAGATCGAGCAGCTTATCTCCGAGAAAGACGGCCTGTATAACACCTATCACGAACAGAAGCAGCGGTTCAAGGAGTTGCAGACCGTCAAGCGGAATATCAACCAGATTTTGCGCCGGGACGAGCCGCACCGCAGAAAGGAGCAGAGCCATGAGCGATAACCTGCCCCGCATGGACTACCGCCAGCACCGGCGGGCGCGGCGGCTGGTACATGAGTGCTGTAACTACGACGAGGGGAACTGCCTGCTGTTAGACGACGGGGAGCCTTGCGTGTGCGTCCAGAGCATTTCCCTTTCCCTCATGTGCCGCTGGTTCCGTGTGGCTGTCCTGCCCCTTGACGGGGAGCTGTCCGCAGCCCTCTTATACCGGGGGAGCCGGAAACGGTGTGCCGTCTGCGGAGCGGCCTTTGTCCCCAAATCCAACCGGGGGAAATACTGCCCCGACTGCGCCGGGCGCATGAAGAAAATCCGCGCCGCCGAGAGAAAGCGGAAACAAAGGCAGAGATGTCACGCTTTAGAGCCTTTCAAACCCGCATAAATCAAGGCTTTTTTCGTGGGTGTCAAAGGGTACGCGATACATTTATCCTTTTCCCCCGGAAACGGCGTTCTAAATGCGTACAAACACCCCAAATCCACCCAAAGGAGGAACCATGTCAGACAACCGAAAATACTACTACCTCAAGCTGAAAGAGAATTACTTTGACGAGGACGCCATTGTGCTGCTGGAAAGTATGCAGGACGGTATCCTCTATTCCAACATCCTCTTGAAACTGTACCTGAAATCGCTGAAAAACGGCGGGAAGTTGCAGCTTGATGAAAATATCCCCTACACCGCGCAGATGATTGCCACCATTACCCGTCAGCAAGTCGGCACCGTAGAACGGGCCTTGCAGATTTTTATGAAGCTGGGGCTTGTGGAGCCGTTACAGAACGGCGCACTGTATATGAGCAACATTGAACTACTGATCGGCCAATCCTCTACCGAGGGGGAGCGAAAACGGCGGGCAAGGCTGGCTTTGCAGGAGCAGAAAGCCTTGCCAAAGGCCGGGGCGGACAAATGTCCACCATATCAAGCGGACATTTGTCCGCCAGAGATAGAGATAGAGAAAGAGATAGAAAAAGAGAGAGAGCGAGAGTTAGATACGGGACAACCCGCCCGCGCCGCCTATGGCCGGTATGAAAATGTTTTTCTTTCGCAATCGGAACTGGACGGGCTGAAAGCAGACCTGCCCGGCAAATGGGACTATTACATTGACCGGCTATCCTGCCATATCGCGTCCAGCGGCAAGCGATACAAGAGCCATGCCGCCACCATCTACAAATGGGCGCAGGAGGACGCAACTAAGAAAGCCCCGAAAAAGGGCATACCAGACTACTCATGCAAGGAGGGCGAGAGTTTATGAAGAACGAAATCAACGCTGTTTTGGAGAATATGACGGCCACCACCCCGGAGCCGGAGGACTACACCGGCGAGGACGGTTTGCTGTACTGCGGCAAGTGCCGCAAGCCGAAAGAAGCCTATTTTGCGCCGGATAAGGCCGCTATCTTCGGGCGCGACCGCCACCCGGCAGAGTGCGACTGCCAGAAAACCGCCCGCGAGGAACGGGAAGCCGCCGAAAAGCGGCGCAGGCACCTTGACACCGTGGAAGAACTGAAACGCCGGGGCTTTACCGACCCCGCCATGCGGGACTGGACTTTCGAGAATGACAACGGCAGGAACCCGCAGGCCGGGCTTGCCCGCCGGTATGTGGAGCATTGGGAGGATATGCGGACAGACAATATCGGCTGCCTGTTCTGGGGCGGCGTAGGAACCGGGAAAAGCTACCTTGCGGGCTGTATCGCAAACGCCCTCATGGAGAAAGAAATCCCCGTCCACATGACGAACTTTGCCCTGATCCTCAATGACCTTGCCGCCAGCTTTGAGGGGCGCAACGAGTACATTTCCCGCCTTTGCCGCTATCCGCTGCTGATCCTTGACGACTTTGGCATGGAACGCGGCACCGACTACGGGCTGGAACAGGTTTTCAATGTGATTGACAGCCGTTACCGCAGCGGCAAGCCGCTGATCGTCACGACCAACCTCACGCTGGACGACCTGCGAAACCCGGAGGACACCGCCCATTCCCGGATTTATGACCGGCTGCTTTCCATGTGCGTCCCGGTACGCTTTACCGGCGACAACTTCCGGCAGGAAACCGCCAAGCGGAAAATGGAGAGCATGAAGAAACTGATTACCGACTGAAAGGAGTATTGCCTATGACAGATAACAAGCAGCACGACACCCGCACCGCCCGCCGCCCCGACTGCGTGACGGAAATCCGCATGGGCAATTCCGTCCTTGTCGTGTCCGGCTATTTCAAGAAAGACACTACCACCACCGCCGCCGACAAAATGGCGCGGGTACTGGAAGCGGAAGCCGCTGCTACACAAAAACCGGCAATTTGACAAACCATAAAGAAGCAGATTTTACACTTTTGCCGCTATACAGCCCCCGCTATTCCGTGGTACAATAAAGCTACGGAATAGTGGGGCTGGCTGTCGGAAACGGAGGATTTTATGTTAAGACAAGCCACCCAAAACCTCATTACCGCCCTTTATCCGAGATTGTCCCATGAGGACGAATTGCAAGGTGAGAGTAATTCCATATCGAACCAAAAAAGGATACTCGAAGCCTTTGCAAAACAGAATGGCTTTACCAACCTGCGCTGGTACACCGACGACGGCTTTTCCGGCGCGAACTTCCAGCGCCCCGGTTTTCAAGCCATGCTTGCAGACATTGAAGCCGGGAAAGTGGGTACGGTCATCGTCAAGGACATGAGCCGGTTAGGGCGAAACTACTTGCAGGTAGGGTTTTACACGGAAATGCTGTTCCCTCAAAAGGGAGTGCGTTTTATCGCTGTCAACGACAATGTGGACAGCGCAAACGGCGGCATGGACAACGATTTTACCCCTCTGCGAAATCTGTTCAACGAATGGCTGGTGAGAGATACGAGCAAGAAAATCAAAGCAGTAAAACGAGCAAAAGGCATGAGCGGCAAGCCCGTTACCAGCAAGCCGGTCTATGGCTATCTCATGGACGAGGACGAGAACTATCTCGTTGACGAGGAAACCGCGCCGGTTGTCCAGCAGATATACCAGCTTTGCCTTGCCGGGAATGGCCCGACCAAGATTGCCCGTATGCTTACGGAGCAGCAAATCCCTACGCCGGGAACGCTGGAATACCGCAGGACGGGCAGCACCCGCCGCTACCACCCCGGCTATGAGTGCAAATGGGCGACGAACACCGTTGTTCATATCCTCGAAAACCGGGAGTACACCGGCTGTCTGGTAAACTTCAAGACGGAGAAGCCCTCTTACAAGGTCAAGCACAGTGTAGAGAACCCCGTAGAGAAGCAGGCCATTTTTGAGAACCACCATGAGCCTATCATAGACCGGGAAACATGGGAGCGCGTGCAGGAGTTACGCAAGCAGCGCAAACGCCCGAACCGCTATGATGAAGTGGGGCTGTTCTCCGGTATGCTGTTCTGCGCCGACTGCGGTCATGTGATGTACCAGCAGCGGTATCAGAACAAGAACCGCAAGCAGGACTGTTACATCTGCGGCAGCTACAAGAAGCGCACCCGCGACTGTACGGCGCACTTTATCCGCACCGACCTGTTGACCGCCGGTGTCCTCTCCAATCTCCGGCAAGTGACCGAATACGCCGCCAAGCACGAGAGCCGCTTTGTGAAGCTGCTTATCCAGCAGAACGAGATCGGCGGCAAGAGAAAGACCGCCGCAGCCACCAAGCAGCTTGAACAGGCGCAGGAGCGCATTGCCGAAGTGAGCCGCATTATCAAGCGGCTGTATGAGGACAATGTGAACGGCAAAATCAGCGACGAGCGTTTCATGGAACTGTCGGCAGACTATGAGCAGGAACAGCGGGAACTGAAAGACCGCGCCGCCGCTTTGCAGGCCGAACTGGACAAGTCGCAGGCCGCCACCGTCAACGCGGAAAAGTTTATGGGTATCGTCCGAAAGCACCTTGCCTTTGAGGAACTTACCCCCACCCTCTTGCGGGAAATGATTGAGAAAATCGTCGTGCATGAGTGTAGCTATGACGAGAACGGCACCCGCAGGCAGGACATTGAGATTTATTACAGCTTTGTCGGCAAGATTGACTTGCCCGAAGCCTAACGCCCGACCTATCCGACACAATGGCCAAGTGCCGGATAGGAACGGCAAAATTTTTTACACTTCTATTACTTCTTTATCACACATAAGCAAAGTCTCAGGGCATGAAACAGCTGATGGCAGGCGGCGGTGTCGCCCTGATCGGGACGATTCTTGTTCCGCTTCTTACCGGGCTGTTTGACTGAGACAGGAGGGAGGAGACCGCTAGATGGACACGATCCTTCAGCAGATCGCAGATTGGCTGAAGAAAATGCTCGTGGGCGGGATCATGAACAACTTCACCGGTATCTTCGATTCTGTCAATCAGCAGGTTGGCAGTATCGCTTCACAGGTAGGGACGACGCCCGCGAATTTCTCTCCGGGCGTCTTTTCTATGATCCGGAATGTATCAGAGTCGGTGATCATCCCCATCGCGGGGATGATCCTGACCTTCATTGCCTGTTACGAGCTGATTCAGCTGATTATCGATCACAACAATCTGGCAAACTTTGAAACATGGATTTTCTTCAAGTGGATCTTCAAGACCTTCGTGGCGGTCATGCTGATCACGAACACGTTCAATATCGTAATGGCGGTATTTGATGTGGCCCAGCAGGTCATTGCAAGCAGTGCCGGCATAATCTCCGGCTCTACAGCGGTCAGCAGCGATGCGCTCTCGCAGATGGAAGATACGCTGATGGCGTTGAAACCTGGACCGTTACTGGGTATCTTTATGCAGTCACTCTTGCTGCATGTTGCCATGTGGATCATGTCGATCATTATCTTTGTCATCATTTACGGACGCATGATCGAGATCTACCTGATGACAAGCCTTGCCCCGATTCCGTTTGCGACCTTTGCGAACCGGGAACAGAGTCAGATCGGTCAGAACTATTTCCGTTCCATCTGTGCGCTGGGCTTTCAGGGATTCCTGATCATGATCTGTGTCGGCATCTATGCACGTTGAGACAGTAGTACTGCTCACTAAGAAATCATAGGAAAGTGGTCAGAAACCGCATAAATACTGCGGTTTTCGGACAATCGGAGGAATTTAACATCGGGCAGGAAAAACGCTTCTCGCTAACTTATCTAAAGGCAAATCAGGTCAAATAGTGCAGGTGGTTGAGTTGCCACGATAGATGTCACTCTCTTGAGCAGCCGGGTTAGATGTTGGGGGTGTGGCTGTGAGATAGATGTCGGAATAGTGGTGATGCTAAAATACAATAATTACACGTTATATCAGGAGGAACAGGCTTTTTGAAGAAATTATTGATTACAATTGTGAAGATCGTGGTTTTCTTTATAGGATGGGCTGTGCTGTCCGGAATCATTGATATTCCAAGCGACAATCCCGCTGTATGGAGATTTTTCGCGGAGCTGATCCCATTGGCTGTCATGATACTGTTCACAGTGGCTTTCTGGCTGTTCGAGAAGAAAACCATAAACATACCAATAAAAGAAAACATAGGAAAAGGGGCACTGTCAGGAATTGTAATAGGTATCATCTGGATTGGAGCAGCTGCGGCCATTCTTATTTTTTCTAAACAACTGGAAATTATCGGTAAGAATGAAATCTCGCTCTTATGGCTTTGGATTCTTTCGGCGTTTCTTAATGTTATCATGCAGGAACTCCTTGTAAGAGGATATATATATCAGCTTTTGAAAGAAAGATTCAATCTTCCCGCAGCCGTTATTGTTACAACCGCGATATTTACGTTTATGCATGGCGGAGCATTTGAAGCGGGAGTTATTCCTGTCATAAACGTTGTTACGATGTGTCTTTTTACTACGGCACTATATGAGTCAGAGAAGACAATTCTTGCACCCATAATGGCGCATTCCATATGGAATATCATCGGGGCATTGATTCTCGGAGGGGTTAGTCTTGCCGATGATTATCCGAGTATTTTGATCATGACAGCTTCTGCAAATAAGCTCCTGTCAGGAGGAGAGTACAAAATAGAAGCAAGTATCGTAGTGACGATTTTGAATGTGGTCTTAATGGGGATATTTTTTGTTCGATACCGGAAGACTAAAAATTTCGGGCTGCAGGGACAATAAATATGACACCCTAAGGCTCCTACACACTGCCCTCATCGGTGGGGAGGTTCACAATTAATTCCGAATGCACAAAAGGCGTCCGGAATTTTTATTTGAAAAAAATGTTGATGTAATCATTGACGTTACATCTTTGAGATGCTATATTCTTGCCGTCAGATGAAACCGCAAAGGTTACAACTGATAAATAATTAGTGAAAATCTAAGGAGGATACCATCATGGCAAACAAAGAAAAAGCACTGGCTCTCATCGGCACATTCGCAAGCGGTGATACCGCAAAAGCTAAGGAGCTCCTTGCTCCTGGTTACATTCAGCACAACCTCGCTTATGGCACGGGCGCTGAGGCTTTCGTGGGCAGCGTTGCTTACCTTGCATCTGCTCCTGTAAAGACCACAGTCAATAATATCCGGGCTTTTGAGGACGGAGACAAGGTCTTCCTGCAGACGATCTACAACTTTGCAGGAGCTGGCGAGCAGGTCGCTTTTGACATCTTCCGTTTCGATGATGACGGCAAGATTGCAGAGCATTGGGACAATCTCGCAGCCAAGGCAGCTCCGAATCCGTCCGGTCATACACAGGTTGACGGGTACGACTCGTTGGAAGACCTCGATAAGACGGAGGAAAACCGTGATATCATCAAGAACTTCCTTCATGATGTAATGCAGGGCAAGGCTCCTGAAAAGACACCTTCCTACTTTGACGGCGATACCTATATTCAGCACAACACAGGAATTGCGGATGGCCTTTCCGGTCTCGGCGCTGCTCTGGAGGCACTTGGAAAGCAGGGCATTCAGATGATTTACGATACCGTGCATCAGGTTCTTGCACAGGGCAATTATGTGCTGGCTGTTTCCGAAGGTACCTTTGGCGGAGCTCCTACCTCGTACTACGATCTGTGGAGAATTGAGAACGGCAAGGTGGCAGAGCATTGGGATGTTATGGAAACCATTGCTGACAAAGAGACCTGGCAGAACCAGAACGGCAAGTTCTAATGTAACCATTGAAATTACATCGCGCATGATGTAATATGGTGGCCGGAGGTGGTTTCTATGCAGATATCGAGCAGATTTACCGTAGCTTTGCATATCTTCACATG
The DNA here is from genome assembly GCF_900240265.1 of Galactobacillus timonensis. Lineage (NCBI taxonomy): Bacteria > Bacillati > Bacillota > Erysipelotrichia > Erysipelotrichales > Erysipelotrichaceae > Galactobacillus > Galactobacillus timonensis. The sequence goes on along the minus strand of NZ_LT964740.1, from coordinate 397,425 downwards.
TGTGGATACGTTTAAGGATGAATATAAGGTTACGAGTGATTTTCTTGCAAGAAGCATAGGAACGAATCCGGTTATCATTCGAAAAATACTCACGCAGCTGCAAAGTGCAGGGCTTATAACAGTAGCAAGAGGAACCGGTGGAATTTCGCCAACAAGAGCGCTGTCGGATATATCCTTCTATGATGTATATCAGGCCATAGAGCCTGTAGAGGGCGGGAACTTGTTCCGGTTCCATGAGAATCCAAGTCCACAGTGTCCGGTAGGACGAAACATTCATGCCCTTTTGGATGACAAGCTGAAAGACATTCAAAACGCTATGGAAAATGAAATGAAAAAATACACAATAGCGGATTTAAGGACGGGATTGCAGGATATTCTCGCAAAAGAAGCCTGACAAAACGGGACTCCGGGGCAGACAGCTTCGGGGTCCTTTTATAAGGAGGCATTTGATATGGAAGCAAAAGACTATCTTGACTATATAGTAAATGAAATACATCGAACGATTGTAGCAACCGTTGATGACGAAGGTCTTCCTGTGACTGCAGCAATCGATATGATGGACAGTGATGAAACGAGTTTGTATTTCCTCACAGCAAAGGGCAAAGGCTTTTATGACAGGCTGAAGAAACGAGAGTTTCTTGCCCTGACTGCAATGAAGGGTGAGGATACCATGAGCAGTGTGGCTGTGTCTATCCGTGGAAAGGTTCGGGAGCTTGGACAGGATAAGATCCCGGAACTGTTTGAGAAAAATCCATATATGCGCAAGATATATCCCACAGAGGAGTCAATGCAGGCTCTGACGGTGTTCCAGATTTATGAGGGCAGCGGTGAGTGGTTCGATCTTTCAAAGAGACCGATAGAGCGTGACTCTTTTACCTTTGGAGGCGTGATGAAAAAGGCAGAGGGATATTTTATTACTGACACATGTATTGGCTGTGGAAGCTGTGCAGCAGTTTGCCCGCAGAATTGCATCATTCCTGACAAAATACCGTTTGTGATTGAACAGGAACACTGTCTGCATTGTGGTAACTGTATGACGGCTTGTCCTGTAGATGCGGTGGAAAAAAGGTGACAGCATGAATGAGAAAATGACACAGGATCAGCGGCTTGCCTACCTGGTGGAGCAATTCAAAGCCGATTCTGATGAATATAAAGATTTGCAGACGCCAAGCGATACGAATGGGAAACGGCGCGTTCTCCGTTCGTTGATGAATATCCGTATGCCGCGAAGAATGGACGAATCCGTCCTCCGTGTTCAGGACGATTACCTGAAAGAACGCATCCATGAAAACGGGGTCGTGGAGCTTTCAGACATTCCTGTGATACGGGACGGGCTTTCTATCTGGCAGGGTGATATTACGCGGCTTGCCGTGGATGCCATCGTGAACGCAGCCAATTCGCAGATGCTGGGCTGTTTCGTTCCGATGCATACCTGCATTGACAACCCGATACTGAACTGAATCACACACTTTGTATAAATATTATAAAGAGAGACATACGGACCTTGGTGGAGTTAGTGATTTCAATGCCAGGACCATCCGTTCATGCAAGCCCCGGCGAAAAGCTGCGGTACTATCGCGAGTTGAAGCAGATGAGCCAGGAGGAACTGAGCCGAAAGCTCGGACATGACAATCTCTGGTATATTGTCAATCTGGAAAAGGGATTCAATCCGATTTTCTATGAGGATGCCGTGAGATTGGCCGAAGTTCTGAACATTGATCCGGAAGACCTGCTTACCGAATACACAAGATTCTGCAAGCCCGGCTACGGAGCAAGGATCAAGCGGATCCGGCATGAATATCAGGCCACGCAGGCGGAATTCTCTGAAATGGCAGATACGGAGCGTGCCCATATTGCAGTATGGGAATGTGAGTATCACAACATTCATCCGGAGTACAGCAGCTTCCTGAAACTCAAAAAACTGGCGGAAGATAAGTCAATTGACTTTCAGAAGCTGATCGATGATGAGGAATACTGCATCGATGATTATGAGCGGTTCATAAAGGCGGACATTCCGAAGAAAGTCCGGAATATCCGTTCTGCTTATGGCATGTTCCAGCATGACTTCGCAAAGATGCTCGGATGCATTGATTCCGGAAGCGCAGTCAGTCAATGGGAGTCCGGAAAAGGCAAACCATTGCGGAAGACCTTCTACAAATTGCGAGATGCGGCAGTTGCGGTCGGTATCGATATGAACAAGCTCAACGAAGATCCCGATTTCTACAGGGATGAATATGCTGAGTTTATCGAGACGGACTGCGGTGATAAGATCAGGTACATTCGGCTGAAACATGACTTATATATGGAGCAGTTCGGTGAAATGATTGGCGTCGCCGGCAGCACTGTCGGCCAATGGGAGACTGGCGGCAGTATCCCAACAAAGGTCTGGTTTCCGGAGATCAAGAAAGCTGCCGAACAGGTCGGAATTGATCTGGACAGTCTTAACGGACATCCGGAAATCTATAAAGATCCATTTACGGAACTGATTCAGAAGCAAGATTCTGCTGAATGGGTAAGAAGAATCCGAAAAGAGAGCGGGCTTACAATCGAGGATTTTGCACGATACGTCGGGGTAAGCACAACAGCCGTATGGCAATGGGAAACCGATAAGAAATGCCGGAAACCGGGAAGACGATCCTTTGACAAGATCGTTGAAATAGCGGTCATGAAAGGAATTGATATCTATGACACATGGAGAACAGAGAGTGTGGCTGATTAAATATCTTTTGAATGAGAGAACGGATGCTGCAGGTGTAGAGATACCAGGTGATGAACAGGGTCAAAAAGATCTGCTCAGAGGACTTATGAATATCCGCATGCCGGATCCGATTTCTGATAAATTTCTGAAGATACAGGATGAATACCTGACAGCAGAAAATCTTTCGGAAGGTGTCGTAAGAATTGAAGATCTGACACCAATCAAGGCTGACAACAGGATCTATATCTGGCAAGGCGATATGTCCAGACTGGCAATCGATGCAGTGACGCTGCCGGCGAATTCTGGATTTACCGGATGCTACCAATGGTTGCACAACTGTTTGGATAACATTCTTGGCTCGAAAGCCGGAGTAGAGCTGAGGCTTTATACAAACAAAATGATTACTGAACAGGGATATCCGGAACCGACCGGACAGGCAAAGATCACGCCGGGATTTAATCTTCCGAGCAAGTATATCATCCATACGGTAGGTCCTATCGTTCAGGGGAAGCTGACAAAAGAAAATGAACGGATGTTGGCATCCTGTTACAGATCCATTCTGGAATTGGCCGATCAGAACGACATCAGGACATTGGCATTATGTTGTATTTCTACCGGCGTATTCATGTTCCCGAATCAGAGAGCAGCGGAGATCGCTGTAGAAACTGTTCGTAAATATCTGGCTGAATCCGGAAGCCAAATAAAGGTCATCTTCAATGTATTCAAAGATGTTGACTTGATGTTCTATAAATACTATCTGGGTGAATAAGCAAAGTAAGTAACTGAATATTTTGGGATAGACGGTCTCGAGCTGCAAAAGGTTCGGGGCCGTTTTTTTATTGCCAAACATACTGACAAAGGAAGGAGGAATGACTCATGGCAGTCTTCCGGGTGAAGAAAAACAAAAACTTTACCACAATGTGCAACATCCATCTCCGTGACAAGAACCTGTCTCTCAAGGCAAAAGGAATGCTCTCGATTTTCCTGAGCCTTCCGGACGAATGGCATTACTCCGTCAAAGGTCTTGCCGAGATCTGCCAGGAAGGTCCTGACTGCATCCGAAGCGTCCTGAAGGAACTGGAAGCGGCAGGGTATCTGAGGCGCAGACGCACCCGCAGGGAGAATGGACAGCTCGGTGACGCGGAATATCTGATCTATGAGACACCGCAGCGTGACGACGACGGTGACGATACAAATCCAGCTTCTCCTGCTCAGGCTGCATCTGTGGAGGAATCACCTGTGGAGGAAAATCCAGTACAGGCGGAACCTGTATTGGAGGACCCGACAGGAATAAAGAAAGACGAAGTAAGTACAGAAAAATCAAATACTGATCCATCAAATACGGATCAATCAAAGAAAGAGAGAAGAGAAAGCGCCCGTCACAGATATGGGCAGTATGAAAATGTCCTTCTGAGTGATGACGATCTGGAAAAGCTGAAGACGGAATTCCCGGATGATTACTCAGAAAGAATCGACAATCTGTCGGAATACATGGCATCGACCGGCAGGTCTTACAAAAATCATCTGGTCACGATCCGGAGATGGTCCAGGAGGGATATCGGCAGGAAGCCGGCTTATCGACAGTCCGCTTCTCCTGCGTATAGCCCGGACAGATATGAAACGACGAAAAGGAGAAGCTTATGACAGAGGTAAACGCGATTCTGGGAGCGATGGCAGAGCAAAACAAGATGGAACCGGAGGAGATCCCCGAGGGCACCTATAAAGCCGAGGATGGCCTGCTTCACTGCAAGGTCTGTAAACAGCCGGTGCAGCATCGGCTTGAGTTTTGCGGCAGAGTCCGCCTTGTTCGCTGTATGTGCCGGTGCGATGAGGAACGGCTGAAACGGGAAGAGGAGGAAGAAAGACAACAGCGGGAGCGCATGTACATTGCCTCGTTAAAGGCGAATGGCATCCAGGAGCAGCATTTCTACTCCTGGACATTCGAGAATGCCGAACAGAACAACGACATCCGGATGGCGAAGCGGTACGTGGACCAATGGGATCAGGTCAGAGAGAAAAATCTTGGTCTGATTCTTTGGGGAGGAGTCGGGACCGGCAAGACTTATATCGCAGCGTGCATTGCCAATGCCCTGATCGAACAGAAGGTGCCGGTGCTGATGACGAACTTTTCCAAGGTGCTGAACCAGATGGGCACGCTGTACTCCGAAGACAGATACAAATACATCTCGGATTTCTCCAAGTTTCCGCTGCTGATCATTGATGACCTGGGTGTGGAGAGGAGCACCGAATATGTCCGTGAACAGATCTTTGCCATCATCGATGAGCGGTATAAAGCAAACCTGCCACTGATCGTGACGACCAATCTGACGATCGATGAACTGAGCAGCCCGAAGGATGTTGCCGATGCCAGAATCTACAGCCGTCTTCTGGAGATGTGTGCTCCGGTCCAGATCAGAGGATCGGACCGCCGGCAGAAAGTCGGGGATGCGAAGATCGATCTGGCAAAGCAGATGCTGTTTGAAAGCGAGGTGCGCCGATGAAGAGCAGTACAGAAATTATTGCGATCGTCAATCAGAAAGGGGGAACAGCCAAAACCACCACTGCGGAGAATCTTGGTATTGGCCTGGCAAGGGAAGGAAAACGAGTCCTTCTGGTTGATACGGATCCTCAGGCGTCTTTAACCATTGCTCTAGGCCACCCGAATCCGGATGATCTGCCGGTCACTCTGACGGAGCTTATGAATTACACAATGGATGAGACGCTGATCGATCCGGAAGCCGGTATTCTTCACCACGAAGAAGGTATTGATCTGATTCCGGCAAATATTTCACTGGCAGGTCTGGAGGTTTCTCTGGTCAATACCATGAACCGCGAGCGGATCCTGAAGCAGCTGCTGGATCGGATTAAGTCCAATTACGACTATATTCTGCTGGACTGTATGCCGTCGCTAGGCCTGATGACGGTCAATGCTCTGGCTTCTTCTACCAGCGCCTTGATCCCGGTGCAGCCAAATTATCTGTCAGCAAAAGGGCTGGAACAGCTTCTTGGAACCATCAACAAGGTCAAGCGCCAGATCAATCCGAAGCTGAAGATTGAGGGCGTGCTGCTGACGATGGTGGACAACCGGACCAATTACAACAGAGAGATCAGTTCGCTGATCCGGCATACGTACGGAGGCCATATCAGGATCTTCCAGACCGAAATCCCAAGATCGGTCAGGGCTGCGGAGATTTCTGCCGAAGGGAAAAGCATCTTTGCCTATGACCCGAAAGGAAAAGTCGCCGATGCATACGGAAAACTCACGAAGGAGGTGATGATAAATGCAGAGAAAAGGCGCAAACGTGAGCTTGAAGAGTGTCGATGACCTTTTCTCCACACAGGAAGAAAGAGATACGACAGAGCATGTGCAGGAAATCCCGCTTTCCGAGCTGCATCCCTTCAAAGATCATCCGTTCAAGGTACTGGATGATGAAGCAATGCAGAAAACTGTTGAAAGCATCCGGGAGTACGGAGTCCTGACTCCTGCGATTGCCAGACCAAGACCGGAAGGCGGCTATGAACTGATCTCCGGGCACCGAAGGCACCATGCTTCGGAACTGGCGGGTAAAGAAACAATGCCGGTCATTGTCCGTGATATGGATGACGATGCTGCAACGATTCTGATGGTCGATTCTAACCTGCAGCGTGAGGAAATCCTGCCGAGTGAGAGGGCTAAAGCTTACAAAATGAAGCTGGAGGCTTTGAAACATCAGGGAGAGCGATCAGATTTAACTTCTACACAAGTTGTGTCGAAGTTGGCTGCTGAAAAAGTGGGTGAGGATGATGGAGTCAGCCGTGAATCAGTCAGACGATACATCCGCTTGACTAACCTTATCCCTGAACTTCAGGACATGGTCGATGAGAAGAAGATTTCCTTCAATCCTGCTGTTGAACTTTCTTACCTGAAGCCGGAAGAACAGGAGATGTTTGTTGAGGCTATGGAAGCTTCACAGATCGCACCTTCTCTTTCCCAGGCCCAGCGCATGAAGAAGATGAGCCAGCAGGGGCAGCTGACCCAGGAAACGATGGAGGACATGCTGTCGGAGGACAAGAAAGCACCACTGGATCGGGTGGTGTTTGATCAGAGCCAGATCCGGAAGTATTTCCCTAAGTCCTATACGACAAAGCAGATGCAGGAAAAGATCATCCAGCTGCTGGAGCAATGGCAGCGCAAGCAGCAAAGAGATATGGAACGCTGAAACAGACAAGTGAATATGGTTTGAAACACGCAGCTATCTCACACAAGGGATGCTGCTTATTTTTTACCCAAATGCAGAAAGGAGATTTTGAAAATGATGAATCAGAATACAAAACCAGGCCTGTCGCCGGAGGCTGATATCGCAGTTCAGCTTTACCGGATCGCTGAAACATTAGAGGAGCTACTCGATGTAATAAAGGACCGGGACATCCGTAATTACTTTGAGGAAGACGATCCCGATGGCGAAGCATATCTGGATAGACTATTATCCCCGTCGCATAAAGTACCGGCGCCGGATGAAATCTTTGCCATCTCTATCGATCCGGCAAAACAGCCGGAGAAAGTTCCGATCAGCAGACTCGAGGAATACGAAACATTCACGGAGAACGATGAAGTTATTTTTGAAATTCCCGATACGGATATGGCGGTTTCCTGCAGCATCGGGGATCTGATCGAGATCGGCGGTCACCAATATCTGTTCGGGCAGGGGTTGGTTGTCCTTATGGATCCAAGTGCTGAGCTGCGTGCATTCCAGGAGAAGGATTTCCAGAAGCTCCTCGATTATCTGAATTGTGTTAAAAGGACGATTCTCTGCGGATCAGCGAAGAAAGACGTATATCGGCTCAAATAAATAAGGAAGGAGTTAACAGATGGAGTACGAAGAATTTCTGAAGAAGCTGAAAGATGATTTGCAGAATTATTATTCTGAAGCCGGAGTAACGGTCGATACTGCGGATATTCAGAAGATGCAGGGTGAATCCTACCACGGTCTGCAATTTACAAGAGACGGAACAAATGTCGGCTTCAACATGGATATGCATAACTTCTTTGCAGAGATGGAGAACGGAGTTCCTTATCATGATGTGATGCTGGATGCCAGAGATGCCGTATCCGAAGCTCTCGATCGGTCGCTTTCGATGGATATGGATATCGGAAAACTGATAAATTACGACGAGATGAAACACAGCCTCTCCGTGCAGATCGTCTCAACAGAGAAGAATCAGGAAATGCTTTCCAGAGTACCGCATCAGGAAATGGAAGATATGTCCATGGTCTATCGGTTCGATCTGGGAGAGACGTCTAATGGCAACGCAACCATCCTGGTTACCAATCAGATGCTGCGGAATTACGGGATCACGGCGGAACAGCTTCATGATGACGCGATGACATTTGCACCATTGATGCATCCGGCTAGCATCCACAGCATGGAGAGCGTGCTCTTCGGCATTCCGGAAGAGGAAAGCATCGATCCGGACGGGCAACAAAAGCTCTATGTCGTAACGAATGAAAAAGCGGTAAACGGCGCCGGCGTCATTACTTATCCGGATTTCATGGACCAGGCTGCTGAGAAGATGGGCGGGAGCTTCTATCTCCTGCCGTCATCGATCCACGAAGTTCTGATCATGAAGGATACTTCGGAAGTGGATGTTGATGGGCTGGTAGATATGGTCAAAACAGTCAATGCCACACAGGTAGAACCGGAGGATCGTCTTACGGATAATGCCTATCACTACGATGCAGACGCACGGATCTTTGAAACAGCTCATGGTTATGAAGAACGTATTGCTGCAGAACACACGGGAGTCCAGAAGGCTGCTGAAACCATTGATGTGCTTCTTGTGGAACCGGGGAAATATCCGCAGCACATTCAGATCGGAACGGATCTGGAAGATCTGCAGAAAGCAGTCGGCGGGGATATTGAAGTGACGTATCCCTTCGACGAAAATGTCGGGCTGATCTGCAATGAAGAAGGGAAGCTCAACGGGTTGGAATGGAACCGCGCACTCTACGATGACCATGGCAATATCTCAGATGTTATTGCCGGACCGTTCCTGATTGCAGGTCTCACGGAAGATGACTTCTGCTCTCTGACGGATCAGCAGCTTTCGGATTTCGAGGATCAGTTCTATTCACCGGAAGTTTTCATTCGGCTGGGTCACAGCATTATGGCAGTTCAGGTGCCGGAGGATGCGGTTCATGAACGGGAAGAGTCCTATAAGCCGAAGACGAAACCTGCACCGGAGATCGATGACCGCTGAAGGAGGTGAGGTGATTGCAGGAGGAAATTGAGAACAGAACCGTAAATCTTGCCATTACAACCACACGGCTAGGCGCCAGAGCAATCCTGAGCGGTCTGCGCATGTATCTGGCTCATCACAATCGGGTGAAGAGCATGAAACAGGCAGCGAAGCCGGATCACATTCAGGGAGAGCAGACCGTAAAAGAGCTGATCGGACAGAATCAGGGCGTTACCAGTATTCCTCTGGATGATGTACGGATCAAAGATTTCAGCCGGGCAGCACAGAAGTATGGTGTGGATTTCGCCGTCGTAAAGGACAAATCGGAGATTCCGGCAAAATACACAGTCTTCTTTAAAGCAAGGGATACCGATGCGTTGACAGCGATCATGAAGGATTTGACGGCAAAACAGCTGAATAAGGAGAAGACGCCAAGTCTTCTGCAGCAGCTGCATAAGCTAGTTGAAAAGGCTGCGGCAATACCGGCAAAGGTCCATCACCACGAACAGGAACACAGCCTATGAGCAATAAAACAAAGAAGGCGTTGATCCTGAATCTTCCCTATGTGATCGCAGGTTTGCTTGCAACGAATTTTGGAGAAGCATGGAGACTGGCGGAAGGAGCGAATGCGTCAGAGAAAGTCCTGAGCCTGATGACTACACTGCAGACGGCATTCTCGAATCCGCTTCCCAGCTTTGCACCGTTTGACCTGCTGATCGGTGCTTTGTGTGCCGCAGCATTCCGGCTGGCGGTCTACCTCAAAGGGAAGAATGCGAAGAAGTACAGGCATAACACGGAATACGGATCTGCCAGATGGGGAACACAGAAGGATATTGAGCCGTTTGAAGATCCGGTTTTTCAGAACAACATTATTCTGACAAAGACAGAGCGCCTGATGATGTCCAACCGGCCGAAGAATCCCGGCAACGCCAGGAATAAGAACTGCCTGATCATCGGCGGATCCGGTTCCGGTAAGACAAGATTCTGGCTGAAACCTAACCTTCTTCAGATGCATTCTTCCTATGTCGTCACTGATCCGAAGGGATCTGTTCTGACAGAATGCGGCAATGCCCTGAAAAGAGGCGCTCCGAAGCTGGATGACAAGGGGAAACCGATTAGAGATAAGCAGGGGAAGATCGTCTACGAACCATACCGGATCAAGGTCTTCAATACCATCAATTTCAGGAAATCGATGCGATATAATCCCTTTGCTTATATTCACTCGGAAAAAGATATTCTGAAGATGGTTACGGCTCTGATCGCAAATACTAAGGGAGACGGGAAGGAAGGTGATGAATTCTGGACCAAGTCGGAAACACTTCTCTATTGTGCCTTGATCGGATATATCCATTATGAGGCTCCAAAGGAAGAACAGAACTTTGCGACACTGCTGGAGATGCTGAATTCCATGGAAGTTCGGGAGGACGATGAGGATTACATGAATCCAGTCGATATCCTCTTTGCCAATCTGAAAAAGAAGAACCCGAATCATTTCGCGGTGAGGCAGTACAGCAAGTTTAAGCTCGCTGCCGGCAAGACCCTGAAGTCAATCCTTGTAAGCTGCGGTGCCAGGCTGGCTCCCTTTGATATCCAGGAGGTCCGGGACATCACAATGTGCGATGAACTGGAACTGGATACCTTGGGCGATCGGAAGACAGCTCTATTTCTCATCATGTCGGATACGGATACTACCTTTAATTTCCTGATTGCAATGATCTATACGCAGATGTTCAACCTGCTGTGCGAGAAGGCAGATGATGTTTACGGCGGAAGACTTCCGGTCCATGTCCGGTGCCTGATCGATGAGGCAGCGAATATCGGTCAGATCCCGAACCTAGAAAAGCTGGTAGCGACGATCCGAAGCCGCGAGATCTCCGCCTGTCTCTTTCTGCAGGCGCAGTCACAGCTGAAGGCAATCTACAAGGACAACGCGGATACGATCATAGGAAATATGGACAGTAGGATCTTCCTCGGCGGTACCGAACCGACGACATTGAAGGAGCTGAATCAGTCGCTCGGCAAGGAGACGATCGACATGTACAACACCGGCGAGAGCCGGGGACGGGAAGAATCGCATTCCCTGAATTACCAGAAGCTTGGTCATGATCTTCTGTCTGTTGATGAGCTGGCAGTACTGGAAGGCAACAAGTGCATCCTGCAGCTGCGCGGCGTGCGGCCGTTCCTGTCAGACAAATATGACCTGACGCAGCATCCCAATTACAAGCTGACCGGAGATTACGATAAGAAGCTGATGTTCGATATCGAGAAGCATCTGAAGCATGGATTAAAATTGCATCCGAATGATCAGTATGTAGTTGTAAATGTCGGATAATTAATTATTTTAGAGCATTATCGATTTTCGGAAAGATTCTGTTGCATATATCGTTATGCGGTATGTATAGTAAAACAAAGTTGGTCTATCTGCTTTTCTGCAATAAAATAATTTGTGATGGTGAAAGATTTATGCTGATTTCTATAGTGATTGCCGCATACAATGCTGAAAAAAATATAGAGAAGTGTTTGCGCTCTATTACAAGACAAACGTATAAAGACATTGAAGTGATCGTTGTTGATGATGGTTCAACGGATGCTACATCTGCGATATGTGAGCAGATGTGTAAGGAAGATAACCGAATATGTATTGTTAGACAAGAAAACAATGGCCCACTTCGTGCCCGAATCAATGGCATTAAGCGTTCAAAAGGAGAATATTTTCTACTTTGTGATGCGGATGATTACTATTCAACCTCTCACGCTATAGAACAACTTGTTTCATATCTGGAAAGGTATAACAGCTCTGGTAGAAATATTGACCTAGTTCAATTTGGATACTACCGAAAATACAACCATGTACGGGTTCCCCAACACATTAAAGGCCCTGTAAAAATAATACAAGGTGAAGAGTTTGTTGAAACTCAATATCCTATATACCTGTGTAGTTATTTTGATAAAAGTGTAATGACACTTAACGTGTGGAATAAGCTCTATAGCAAAGGACTAATCAGGAATTTAGATGGACTTAATCCTCCGAAAACCTTTATGGGTGAGGATGAGATATTAAACATGTATCTTCTCTCTAAATGTACTTATGCAGTCGTGGTTCCAGATTGCTTGTACGTTTATCAAGAGACAACCGGAGGAACTAATAAATTCCGAATAAATGCCATGAATGAGCTAAATATCATTAAAGTATATCAAGCTGAAAATCTCGAAAAATATCGAGATAAGGAGTGGTATCCAACAGCAAAAAGTATGATGTATACAGAACTGGTAGGTTGGTCGTTAGCATGGGTTCGCGAATTTCCAATAAAATCAGAAACTGATTATAAGAGTTTAGAAGAAAAGATCGATGCAATGTTACAACTAGATGCATTTGAATCTGCTCGTTCGTATTGGAAGAATAGAAAAATTGAAAATTGGGATGCGGCAAGACTACTAGTTGAGAATGATCCTAAGAAGTATATTCAGTTTAAAAAGGATAATCCAGTTCCTAGCTTGAGTGTTACGCAGAAGATGAAAAAGCTATTAAAGAACTTGATCTGAGCAGATGTTGGGTTCAGATGCAATTCATTTACAGTTTTTCACTCATACGATTGCATATGTTTTGAATAAGATCTCGTACCGTAAATGGTTCGGGATCTTTTTTTGCCCTGAAGGGAGGTGGTGCGTATCGAGAAATGACGCTTCGAATAACAGGAATGTGACATACGGCTTTGAATCAGACATTTCATGAAATCAGAAAGGATGAAAAACAATGAGCGAAAGTGTTATTACGATCAAATTTGCAAGAGGTCTTCTGGGTGATGAGTTTACTGCCAGGAACGGCAATGAACTGGTTCGGGTAAAAATCCCAAATGAGGATCCGGAGGACCGTTCTCCATGGGCAAGCTTCGTGGTGCCGGCTGGTTCTGTCTATGACAGTCAGAACGGCAAGGCGGTATGTGTGGATCTTCCGGAGGACGGCGAGACGACGGTCACAAAATCCCACAGAACCGGTACAGGACCGGATGGGAGAAGTCTCTGGGAGAATACCCGGACCACCGTCAGTAACCATCAGCTGAAGGAAATGGTGGAATTCTACAGAAAGAAGCCTAAAGAAAACGAAAGATGAAGCATAGTACAGCAGAATATTTCATGTAGAAGCAGTCGGAACAGAAAAAAGGTTCGGCTGCATTTTTGTTTCCGGGCAGAAATAACTGCCCATCAAGTTCGTCCTCAGTTTCAGCAGAGAACCGGTCACCGGACAAAACCAACAGAAAGATATGAGGTCGGAGAGACACCGGCAGAGCTGGAATTCAGGAATATATTTTATGGCCGCAGGAGACGGCAAAAGGAGGAAAACGAATATGGCATTTTTCACCAGCGCAGTAGGAGTACTGCAGACACTTGTAATCGCACTCGGTGCAGGTCTTGGCATCTGGGGTGCAGTCAACCTCATGGAAGGATATGGCAATGACAACCCTGGCGCCAAGTCCCAGGGCATGAAACAGCTGATGGCCGGCGGAGGTGTTGCGCTGATCGGCACTACCCTGGTACCGCTTCTCGCAGGACTGTTCTGATCGGGAGGTGATCTTCTAAGTGGACACGATCTTTCAGCAAATCACGGATTGGCTGAAAGAAATGCTCGTGGGCGGAATTATGAGCAGCCTGACCGGTATCTTCGATGCTGTGAACCAGCAGGTTGGAGATGCCGCGGCACAGGTGGGGACGACCCCGGCGAGTTTCTCGCCGGGTGTCTTTTCCTTAATTCGAGGAGTATCGGAATCGGTGATCGTGCCGATCGCCGGCATTATCCTGACGTTCATTGCCTGCTACGAGCTGATTCAGCTGATCATCGACCATAACAATCTGGCCAATTTCGAGACATGGATCTTCTTCAAATGGATTTTCAAGACGTTTGTGGCAGTCATGATGATCACAAACTGCTTCACGATCACGATGGCAGTCTTTGATGTATCGCAGCATGTTATCTCATCTGCCGGAGGAATCATCAGCGGCAGCACTGCGGTGGACAGTTCGGCACTGGAAGGCATGCAGGACACGCTGGAAGCCATGGAAATCGGTCCGCTTCTGGGCGTTTATCTGCAGACATTTCTGCTGAACTTCGGTATGCGGATCATGTCTCTGATCATATTCATCATTATTTACGGACGCATGATTGAGATCTACCTCATGACAAGTCTGGCGCCGATCCCGTTCTCAACATTCGGGAACAGGGAGCAGAGCCAGATCGGGCAGAACTATCTGCGATCGTTGTTTGCTCTGGGATTCCAGGGCTTTCTGATCATGATCTGCGTCGGCATCTATGCAGTGCTGATCCAGGGAATTTCATTCTCAAATGACATCGTGGCATCTATCTGGGGAGTCATGGGGTATACGGTTCTGCTCTGCTTCACCCTCTTCAAGACCGGAAGCCTGGCAAAATCGGTGTTCAACGCGCATTAAGGAGGAATGAATTTGTCAGCTTACATTTCCGTACCAAGAGACCTGACCAAGGTCAAATCCAAGATATTTTTCAATTTGACGAAGCGGCAGCTGATCTGTTTTTCCATCGCTGCGGCGATCGGCGTTCCGGCATACTTCCTGCTTCGAAAGACCGGGAACATGAGCTTTGCGGCCATGTGCATGATCCTCATCATGCTTCCGTTCTTCTTTCTGGCCATGTATGAAAGGGACGGTATGCCGCTGGAGGTCATCCTGCAGCATTTCATCGAAGCCAAGTTCGTCAGACCCAAAGACAGACCGTATCAGACAGATAACTACTACGCAGCCCTGCAGCGCATGGCAGAGGCGGAACAGGAGGTGAACGCGATTGTTCTTCGTGCAGAAGCGAAAAAGAGAAAAGGCGACGGTAAAGCTGCCGGAAAGCCTGAGTGCAAGTGACCGTAAACAGGTCGAAAAGATCATAGCCCGTGCGAAAAAGGATGACGGGATCCCGCAAACCGCTCAGCAGACTATCCCGATCGACCGGATGTTCCAGGACGGTATCTGCCGGTGCGGACAGAACTACTACACAAAAACCATACAGTTTCAGGACATCAATTATCAGCTGGCACAGCAGGAGGACAAGACAGCCATCTTTGAGGAATGGTGTTCCTTCCTGAACTTCTTCGACAGCTCCGTGCACTTCCAGCTTTCCTTCATGAATATGGCGACGGATGCTGCGAGCTTTGAGAAAAGCATCCGGATTCCGTTCAGGAAAGACGGGTTCGATGATGTCCGTGAGGAGTATTCCAGAATGCTGCGGACCCAGCTGGCACAGGGCAACAACGGTCTGACCAAGACAAAGTATCTGACTTTCGGCATCGAGGCAGAATCCATCAAGCAGGCAAAGCCGCGGCTGATCCATATCCAGACGGATCTGCTTAATAACTTCCGCCGGCTCGGCGTGACGGCAACCGTTCTGGATGGAAAGGAACGCCTGAAGGTCATGCATGACATGTTCCACATGGGCGATAAGGACCGATTTGCATTTGAGTGGAAATGGCTGGTTGAATCCGGTCTTTCGGTCAAGGACTTCATTGCACCGACGTCCTTCTCATTCCCAGGCGGCAGGACATTCCGCATGGGACCGCTCTATGGAGCAATGTCGTATCTCTCTATCACGGCATCGGATCTCTCCGATCAGCTGCTGAAGGATCTTCTCGATATGGAATCCAGTCAGGTTGTATCCATGCATATCCGCTCAGTAGATCAGAATGAGGCGATCAAGACCGTCAAGCATACGATCACGGAACTGGATCGGTCCAAGATCGAAGAACAGAAGAAAGCAGTGCGTTCGGGGTATGACATGGACATCATTCCTTCGGATCTGGCGACGTATGGCAAAGACGCGAAAGCCTTGCTGCAGGAACTGCAGAGTCAGAATGAGCGTATGTTCCTGCTTACCTTCTTGATCATGAATACCGGGATGTCAAAACAGGAGCTGGACAATAACATTTTCCAGGCATCCTCCATTGCTCAGAAGCACAACTGCAACCTGCGCCGGCTGGACTTCCAGCAGGAACAGGCATTGATGAGTTCCCTGCCGCTGGCCATGAATCAGATCGAGATCGAACGAGGCATGACGACCAGCTCCACGGCGATCTTCGTACCGTTTACCACGCAGGAACTCTTCCAGGATGGGAAAGAATCTCTTTATTACGGACTGAATGCTTTGTCCAATAACCTGATCATGGTAGATCGCAAGATGCTGAAGAATCCTAACGGGCTGATCCTCGGCACACCGGGATCCGGCAAGTCCTTCAGCGCCAAGCGTGAGATCACCAATGCTTTTCTGGTGACGGATGACGACATCATCATCTGTGATCCGGAAGCGGAATATTCTCCGCTGGTCAACCGTCTGAAAGGGCAGGTCATCAAGATCAGTCCTTCCAGTTCCCAGTACATCAATCCCATGGATATCAACAGCAATTATTCGGAAGAAGACAATCCGCTGGCACTCAAGGCGGACTTCATACTGTCTCTCTGCGAGCTGATCGTAGGCGGCAAGGAAGGTCTGCAGCCGGTGGAGAAGACGGTCATCGACCGCTGTGTCCATCAGGTCTATCAGAAATATTTCGATAACCCGTCACCTGAGAATATGCCGGTTCTGGAGGATCTGTATGACGTCCTGCTCCGTCAGGAAGAGAAAGAAGCCAGACATGTCGCTACGGCTTTGGAAATCTATGTCAAAGGTTCACTGAACCTCTTCAATCACCGTACCAATGTCGATATCAATAACCGCCTGGTCTGCTACGACATCAAGGAACTGGGTAAACAGCTGAAAAAACTGGGCATGCTCATTGTACAGGATCAGGTATGGGGCAGAGTCACTGCCAACCGGGAAGCTGGAAAAGCAACCCGCTACTACATGGACGAGTTTCATCTGCTGCTTAAGGAAGAGCAGACAGCCAGCTATTCCGTCGAGATCTGGAAGAGATTCCGCAAATGGGGCGGCATTCCGACCGGCATTACGCAGAACGTAAAGGACCTGCTTTCCAGCCGGGAGGTAGAAAATATCTTTGAGAACTCGGATTTCATCTACATGCTGAACCAGGCGCAGGGTGACAGGCAGATCCTGGCCAAGCAGCTCAATATTTCACCGCATCAGCTTTCCTATGTGACGCATTCCGGTGAAGGCGAAGGACTGCTGTTCTACGGAAACGTGATTCTGCCGTTTGTTGATCACTTCCCGCAGGATCTGGAACTGTACCGGATCATGACGACCAAACCAAATGAAATAGAAAAGGAAGGTGATGCGATTGCCGGATAAGAAGATCAATCCGGAGAATGCAGCTCCGGATCAGCCGGACATTCTTCCGAATGAATCCGGCTATACCAGAAAGAAAAGCAGATTTAAAGGTACAGATCCCAAAGGAAATAAGCTGCGTTTCGGAAAGAAAAAAGAATCGGAACCGAAGAAGACTTCCCATGTATCTTCGGCAGTGCTGACGCAGCGCATGCATGCAGAGATCGAAAAGCAGGACCAGGATGACAATATTGGTACGGAAGCCGTCAACCGCAGTACAGAGATGGCTGAAGAAGGATCCTATGCACTTCGGGATACGGTCAGCCGTGTCCGGTATGGTCAGAAGCTCCATGCTTCAAAGAAAGAAGCAAGTGCTGCAGAGAAAACAGCGCAAAAGGCTGCTGAAAATGCAGAAGCAACAGTGGAGACCGCTGGTGCAGCTGGTAAAACAACTCAGAATCCGGTGACCAGCGGATATGCTTCCCGACTTCATGAGAGGAGAGAAACTACAAAGCAGCCGAAGGAGAATACAGCAAACTGGTTCTCCCGCTGGCGGCAGAGGCAGTCCATTAAAGCGGAGTATCAGGCTGCCAGAACCGGTGAGAAGACCGGATTGGCAGCCACAGTACAGAGCACAAAAACATTTACGGAAAAGATCAGGGAACTGTTCGGATCGGCGGCTGAAACTCTGTCGGAACATCCGGGAGCGTTTCTTACCTGCGGACTGCTGGCATTGGTATTGATGTTTGTGACCAGCACGTTCTCATCCTGTACCGCGCTCTCCGGCAATCCGGGAGCGACGATCCTGGCTACCAGTTATACCGCGACAGATGAGGATATCCGTGGAGCAAATAACGATTACAAAGCGATGGAGGCAGACCTGCAGGCGCAGATCGGACGGATCGAATCGGATTATCCCGGTTATGACGAATACCAGTATGATCTGGCGGAGATCAATCACAATCCGTATGTTCTGACTTCCTATCTGACGGTCCTTTTTGAGGATTACACCAGAGATGAGGTTCAGGCAAAACTGCGAGAGATCTTCGATGCCCAGTATAAGCTGACCACACGGGAAGAGGTGCAGATCCGTTACCGGACAGAAACCAGAACCGGAACCAGAACAAAGAAACACAAAGATCCGGAAACCGGAGAGATTACGGAAGAAGAGGAAGAGTACGAATATGAGGTTCAGGTTCCGTATGAGTACAAGATTCTGCATGTCAAGCTGACGAATAACAGCCTGGAGATGGTCGTTGCTAATTCGAGGCTTACGGACGATCAGCAGGAACGGTATCAGATCCTGATGCAGACGAAGGGCAATCGCTCCTATCTCTTTGAAGACGATATCTATGCAAGCGATACGCCGGGACTGAACTACACGCTGAACACGGAAGCGTTGTCCGATGTGAAGTTTGCCAACATGATGCGGGAAGCGACCAAGTATCTTGGATACCCTTATGTCTGGGGCGGATCGTCACCTTCCACCAGCTTTGACTGTTCCGGTTTTGTCTGCTGGGTGATCAACCACAGCGGCAATGGCTGGAACGTCGGCAGAACCACGGCGGAGGGACTGAGGCAGATGCTGCGGATCATTCCGGCAAGCGAAGCGAAACCCGGGGACATCATCTTTTTCCAGGGGACCTACGATACGTCGGGTGCCAGTCATGTCGGCATCTATGTCGGTGACGGCATGATGATCCACTGCGGCAATCCGATTCAGTATGCATCCGTTAATTCATCGTATTTCAGAGCGCACTTTTATTGTTACGGTCGATTACCAAGTGAGTAAGGAGGAAAAAATGAGCAGGAAATTAGACAAGATCGGCGAGGATCTGGAGAAGACCAGAGCCCGCTATGAAGAATATGGAAGAAGAATTCAGGAACTGGAAGCACAGTATGCGGAACAGGAAAAATCCGAAATCAGTGATATCGTCCATGCGGCGAATCTGACACCGGACCAGCTGCAAAGACTGCTGGCGAAGATGGCGGAGGATCCGATCCCGCAGGGAGCGATTCCGGAAGATGTCATGGAGGGTAAGCAGAATGAAGATTAAGCGAATGCTGAGTACCTTATTATGCTGCAGCGCATTAATGATGAGCTGCACCTCAATCCCCGCTTATGCGCAGACCAATGAATCTGCGGATACCGGTACTACCGAAGAAACACAGCCGGAGGAAGACGAAAGCCTTCCTCCCCTGACACCGGAAGGAAATATGACGCTGGTGGATGACATTACTTCCGAAAAGACCGGCAAGCAGTTCATCACTGTTGTCAGTAAGAACGGCAACTATTTCTACATCATCATCGACCGCGATGATCAGGGAGAAAACACGGTTCATTTCCTGAATACAGTCGATGAATCGGATCTGCTGGCGCTGATGGATGATAAGGATGCTCAGGCAATTCTGGACGCGGAAGCCCAGGAAGAGGCAGAGAAGACAGCGGCAGAACAAGCCGCTAAAGAACAGGCAGAGAAGGAGGCTGCTGAAGCGGCGAGTCAATCGGAAACAACGCCGACAGTACAGGAGAAGAAACCGATCAACTGGATCCCGGCAGCTGTCTGCGTCATGCTGGCAGGGATCGGTGTTGTCGGATTCTTTGCTATTCGAATGAAGAAGAAAACACAGAAGACAGAACAGCAGCCGGATCCGGACGCGGACTATAACGAAGACGATGACGGATATGATCTTCCGGAGGAAACAGATGATGGCGCAGATGAAGAATCCAAAGAGGATGAATAAGAAGATGCGGGCGGTTGTTGGACCGCCCGTTGTCTTTCCTTCAGGACAGGAGAAAGGAGATCCTATGAATGAAGATGATGAACTGATTGAATTCTCGACAACCGGTACAATCCGCGACGATCTTCCTATGACAGAAGAATCTGTGATCCTGGTGATCCCGATCGGAGGTGATGCCGATGCGTTCAGCTAAAGAATACAAGCTGGAACAGGTAGGAATCCGCATGGTGAAGGAACCGCCTCTGTATTCTTCAGAGCCGATCACCAGTCCGCAGGATGCCGTCCGGATCATTGTAGAGACCCTGAAGAAGTATGATCGGGAAGTCTTCTGCGTTGTCAATCTGCGCAATGACATGAAGCCGATCAACGTCAATGTTGTGTCAGTCGGTACGCTGACTGCTTCCCTTGCTCATCCAAGAGAAATTCTGAAGAGCACAATCCTGTCCAATGCGTCATCGGTCATGCTTTTCCATAACCATCCAAGCGGGAACCTGATGCCCTCCCAGGAGGATATCGATGTGACAGCCAGATTGCAGAAGATCTGTGATCTGCTGGGAACGCCGGTACAGGACCACATCATCATAGGCAATGATGACCGGTATTTCTCCTTCATGGAACATGACATCCTGAAGATTCCGCCCGCACCGGAAAGAGTTTCTCTGGATGACATCGATCTGAAGGGAGTTGCCGAACCGTCGGCAGGATTTACAGCTTTGAAGCAGGAGGCTGCACCGGCAAAGAAGAAGCCGATCGAGGAGATTACGGATCAGCTGGAAAAGGGCGTGCAGGAGATCTTTGAGAGTGACAAATACAAAGAATGGCTCTCTACGATGTCCAAGTTCCATCACTATTCGCTGAACAATACGA
Source organism: Galactobacillus timonensis (assembly GCF_900240265.1). Taxonomy (NCBI): domain Bacteria; kingdom Bacillati; phylum Bacillota; class Erysipelotrichia; order Erysipelotrichales; family Erysipelotrichaceae; genus Galactobacillus; species Galactobacillus timonensis. Next base: position 376,672 of record NZ_LT964740.1, on the reverse strand, counting down.
TCCTGATTGCCATGCAGAGACCGGATGCCACCTCGGTAGCCGGATATCAGTCATGGAAGCGGAACTTCGGTCGGCAGGTCCGCAAGGGAGAGAAGGGGATCCGGATCATTGCACCATCGCCATATAAGGTGAAGGCAGAACAGGAGAAGAAAGATCCGGCAACCGGAAAACCGATTCTGGATGCCAACGGCCAACCGGTCAAGGAAACGGTCGAGATTGAACGACCAGCCTTCCGTGTGGCAACCGTCTTTGATGTCAGTCAGACAGAAGGCAAAGAGCTGCAGACACTTGGCGTGGATGAGCTTTCCGGTCAGGTGAAGGACTTTGATCTGTTCTTTGAAGCATTGAAGAGGACTTCGCCGGTACCGATTGTTTTTGAAGAAATCGCCGGCGGAGCAAAGGGCTATTACCAGGTAGTCGATCAGAGGATTGCCATTCAGGAAGGAATGAGCGAAACGCAGACTGTAAAGACGGCGATCCACGAGATGACGCACGCCACCCTGCATTCCCTGGAAAAGATGAAAGCAGACGGGAAAGAGAAGAACAGTCAGACCAAAGAAGTAGAGGCGGAGAGCGTCGCTTATACCATCTGCCAGCACTATGGAATCGATACTTCCGATTATTCCTTTGCCTATATCGCAGGCTGGTCTTCGGGGAAGGAAACAGCCGAGCTGAAAGCGTCTCTGGAGACGATCCGCAGCACCGCAAGTGATCTGATCACCAGAATCGATGCACAGCTGGAAGCATTGATGAAGGAGCGTGAGGCTGATATTCAGCAGACAGCTGAGCAGCCGTCTGTCCTTGGGGCCTTGCAGCAGTTATCCGTCGCTGAAAATACAGAGAAGCCGAAAGAGTACCGCTATCAATGCAATCATCGTCCGCCGGGACCCGGTGCCGTGCCCAGAGAAGGGCTGGAGTATTGCGATGATGAAGGATCCGGCAGATATGGCGATGTGGTATACAATCGTCCGCTGACAGAGAAAGAACTGAAGAGCTTTGAACTGGATCCGGTAAAAAGCATGAAGCGGGAAGTCAGAGATCCGGAGCGCTAGAGGGAGGTGATCCAATGAAGACAGACGAACTGGCACGGCGCCTGGATCAGTTTGCATATGATTTCGATCCTTACGGTTACATGGATTCTATGGATGACCGGGAGGCAGGATTTGAACAGATCAAAGCAGATCTTCTGCAAGGGGATGCAAAAGGGATTCAATCATTTCTGCACGAAGCAATAGAGGACATGGAACCGGATGATGAATTATTTGGAGAGGCATCTTCTCTGCTGAACGAACTGGAATCCTATGAACGTTCAGATCGGAGAGCATCTGTTTTGGATTCCATTCGGCAGGCAGAAGGAATGAGCAGTATCCGGACAGCAGATAATAATAAGATGGCACTCGAACCGGAACGCTGAAAGGAGGAGGGCAGTGTCAAAAGTATTTAAATGGGATGAGGTCAACGGTCAGGGATCCGAACAGGAACGTGTAGAAGCTTTTCTGACAGACACCACTGATACCTATGCAATTCTGCAGTTGCGGCATGAACCGGAAACGGATGAAGAACGGTTCATGTCTTACAGCGCGCTGCACAGGAAACAGACCGAACCTGACGTTGATCATTATGAAATGGTGTATGCGGCTCCGCTGATTCCTTATGCGGATCAGGAAACGATGCTGGAGGATCTCTACCGGAGATTCAACATAGCCCGCCCGGAAGATTTTCACGGGCACAGCCTGTCGGTCAGTGATGTGATTGCCATCCGGCAGAACGGTGTGCTCTCAGCACACTACGTGGATACGATCGGCTTTCAGGAACTGCCTGGGTTCTTCTCCGGCAGGAACCATATCCGCACCCTTGAGGATATGATGGAGCAGAATGATAATCAACTGGACGGAATCATCAATAATCTTCCGGAGGAACCGCAGCCATGCAAGTGTGAGGTTAAAAAAGAATCCGTACTCGATCAGCTGAAGGACCTGAAGGAATCTGCACCGGAACCTCCGAAGGACCTGGCGGAGAAGCTGCTCGAAAAGATCAGAGAGTGAGGTGATGAAGTGAAATTTACGAAGGATGAGAAAATGCTGATGATGCTCTACAATCCGGGATCGCGCACCGGACTGATCAAAGAACTTTCGAGAATACGGGGAATGCTGACGAGGGAGGACAAGGATCTGAAGAAAATGATGAACGGCCTTCTGCCGAAGCTTAATCAGATCTCGGATAAAGATTACGATCAGATCCTGGATTCCTGTCTGTGAGTGAAAGTACGGAAGCAAAGCGCGATACGTTTATTTCTCTGCGGCTGGATCCGGATGAGGTTGAGCGGATTCAGCAGAAGATGGAGGAAGCCGGCATGCATAACCGCAGTGCCTATATCCGGAAGATGGCACTGGACGGATACTGCATCAAGCTGGATTTCTCAGAAATGCACGAGCTTGTCCGGCTGCTCGGCATCTGCAGTAACAACCTGAATCAGTATGCGAGAAGGGCAAATACGGACGGGAGCATTTACCGGGAGGATATCGAGGATCTGCAGGTCCGCTTCAATGAACTGTTTGAGGCAGGTCATACGATCGTGAATGAGCTGAAGGCTCTGGCGTGATTTCTCAGAAAGCAAAACGACATCCTTGCGGCTTGTGATCTGATCTTATATTCTGCAGACAGAAGGAGGTGCCGCAATGTTTATGATCCGAATGATTCTGAAAATATTCTCTCTGCCGCTGATTGTGATTACGGCGTTTGTCGGTGCGATCCTGAAGCTTCTGACAAATCTTTCTGCCTATGTGACCGGACCGTTCCTGATCTTCATTGCCATCTGCGATATCTACAGTCTGGTCAGGCAGAGCTGGCGGGATGTGTTCCTGCTGACGCTGATCGGTGCGGCACTCTTCGTGATTTATCTTTGTGCCGGTATCCTGATTGGATTGATGGATGATGCCAGAGACGGCCTGACCGGTTTCCTGCATTCGTAAAAACAGAATAAAATCGAGAATCACCTTCCGGGGATCGTCTGCATGTCAGATGGTCTCCGGATTTTTTATAGGGAGGTAATATGGCAGCGACCAAATTGATTTCCATGCATAAGACAAAAGGGAAGAGTTCAGTTCAGAGCCTGCAGGACCGGATCGATTACTCGGAGAATCCGGACAAGACGGAGGATGGCAAATACATTTCTTCCTATGCCTGCCGACCGGAATCCGCAGCTCAGGAATTCGCACTTTCCAAGGAAGAATACCTGCGGATCACAGGTAGAGTCTACAAGGGAGATATCCTGGCTTATCAGATCCGACAGTCCTTCAAACCCGGTGAGATCACGCCGGAAGAAGCAAATAAGATCGGTTATGAGACAGCGATGCGTTTTACCAAAGGGGAACATGCCTTTGTCGTATCGACGCATACGGACCGCAGGCATATCCATAATCACATCATCTTCAACTCCGTTGCCTTGGACTGTACGAAAAAGTTCAAGAATTTCTTCTTTTGCGGACTGGCTCTGCAGACGCTGAGCGATATCATCTGTCTGGAACACGGAAAATCCATCATTCAGAAACTGCCGGTCGGGCAGCGGAAGAAGCGGAAAACATATCCCAAACGGCATTCATTCCGCGATGAACTTCGGGGGCAGATCAGTTATGAGCTTCAGAAGAAACCGAAGTCCATGGATGCATTTCTTTCTTCATTGGAGCAATCCGGGTATGAGATAAAGCGAGGAAAGCATATCGCCGTTAAAGGACATGGGCAGAAGCGATTCATCCGTCTGGATTCCCTGGGCGAAGGATTCTCCCAGCAGGACATTGAGCAATACATCCAAGGCAATACAGAGAAACGTCCGGTCCGTAAGAAAGATGAACAGCTGGATCTCCTGATCAATCTGCAGGATAAGATCCTGTCGGGAAAAGGCAAAGGCTATCAGCGCTGGGCAGCAAAGTTCAATGTCAAGCAGATGGCAAAGGTACTGCTCTTTCTGCAGCAAAACAATATCCATGATATGAAGGAACTGCGCCGGCTTGCCTCGGAAGCATCCAGAGGAGCGGATGATTTACATGAAAAGATCCGGTCCATGGATGATCGGCTGGAAGAGATCCGACAGCTGAAGAATCACATTTTCAATTACTCCCGGACCAAGTATGTTTATGAGGAATACAGGAGGTCCGGATATGATCCGACCTTCCTCACAGAGCATGAAAAAGACATCCTCAAGCATGAAGCTGCCAAGGCTGCCTTTGATCAGCTGCCGGATAAGAAGATCCCAAAGGTAAAGGAACTGAACGAAGAATACAGCCAGATTGTAGGAGAAAAGAAAAAGGTTTATGCGGAATACCGCACAGCCAGGAATAAAGCGAAGGAACTGCAGATTGCACTGAAGAATGCTGAGATCGTCCTGGAAGATGAACGGGAACGGAAAACGTTCAAGAAGAACAATAGGGATCACAGCCTTTAAATGACTATGGTCCCTCATTATTCGTTTATGGTTTATTCTGCATTTGTTTCTTCGTCTCAATAATATCAAGGATGTGAGATTTATTATCGGTAAGTACAACCGGGTCATCTGAAGGAAGCACTGCGGATATTTCAATTAAGTCTGGTTCTGAAATATCCCATTCATTTTCTATTCTAATGCTTGATATATTCTTAGTTATAGCAAGTTCATAGAATAATTTAGGCTGCCCGGTTTTCTTATCGATTATTGCTGGGAATAGTTTAAATTGTTTCCAATTTGAAGATACCGATTCATACATGTCGATATTATTGCTGTTCTCAGCCTCCATATTTTGGAAACGAACAGGGCTCATAAATAGTTTAAGACCTTTACCATCTGGCATTCTTTGATCACCGATTGCTACTCGGTACCAATATGGATGCAATTTATCATATTTCTTTATCACTCGTATTCCGATAATATCCTCTTTATCATATGTGCCTATATCGCGGATCCACTCTTGAAATATGTATTGACAGGATTCATTTTCAAAAAGCAAAGCTATTCCATGTATGTAGCTTGGGTTAAGGAATAACAAGCCACGCCAATGACTTTGATCCCAGGCGCCAAGGTTAATTACTGAAGAAGTTTGTATCTCTGAATTTGAGGAGATATCTTGCCTGATAGCGTCCGGTATTTTCTCAAAGATTATTTTGGAATGCTCTACAGTAGTATGGTTAGTAGTGGCTTCGGATTTTTCGTTTTCTGAAGAATACATAGGTTTGTGGTCTAGGAGCATTGACGTGACATCGCAATCCTCAACCAGTTTCTCATATGAGAATACATTTATTCCTAAAGTTTCTATAGCAATAAACACACTGTTGGCAAACGACTCAGTTCTTTGAAATATTTCATCTGATTCTACCAGTGCTTTGAACTTTTCGATGCTATTATCGTCATTAAACATTAAATCGCATATTGAGGCAATCAAAGACAAAATGCAATTTGAGAAATCCTCTTGTTGTTTAAGAATAGCAGAAGAATCATAGTCTCCAAATTTCATGGTGATGTAATTGCTTACGGGCCCTACTTCACAAAGGGCAAATGGCTGTTGCCCTGGAACATGTTGCAGATGTACAGTAATTTTTCCGGTAATAGATACCAACTGTTGAGAGACTGCGGTTCCAAAGAAACTTTCAATGCATGCTAAGACTGAACTGCTGATTTCAAGTTCACCATGCGAAAATGGGCCATCTGCGTCTACATATATGTGGCATCCTAAAACTGAAGTTTCAAACTCCAAGGAGCCTTCTACACCATACCAAGGTTGTGCTTTCATTTGCTCAAGAGCAGGTTGATTTTGCCACTTGCCAATAAAGCTATCTACATTATCCTTGCTTCCGCCATACTCTTGAAGCAGAACTTCATTGTAATGACCAAAATCGTAGTTTAAGGCAATATTGGAGAAGATATAGCCATTGTTTTTAAGATATTCTGGTAGCTGGAGCAAATATGTTTCCGTTTCGTGAGGCGTTCTAAAAATTTGAATACCGAGTAAAGCGTCATAGTGCCTATCTTCATTTTCAGTATTAGGAATTTCTTGTGGGTACAAAGATTTTGTTATTCCAAGAAATCGATCAAATATTAACGAGTTAATAACATGACCAAGCTGTAGTTCAACATACTTTAACGCGCTAGCACTGGCAATCATGGCAGGAGACATTTCGCCGTATTTCATATATTGATTCATGCAAAGGCAGAAATCAAATATATAAAAGTTCCTTGCAGCCCATAATAAATTTTCGCTTTCAAATAGTTTAGCAAGATGGAATATGACCTTGATAAGCAGGTCCTTATTTTCATTGTTGTATAGACTTATTAGGGTTCTGCTGTAATAAGAAATTGCTTTATACGGCTGTTCATTTTCTATGGTTTCAGCACGCTTCACCAACATTATGGCAGCAGATTGCTTTTCTTTTTTTGCGGAAGCTACAGAAACTGCCTTCTCAAATAGAGCATCGTATTTATTGCTCGCTGAAAAGATAGGCACTTCAACGATCATTTTGAAAATGTTTTCGAGGTTTAGGTCAATATGAAGATCACTTTGGTCAAGTAGTTTTATTAAGTCGTCAATAATTTCATCCAGTGGATCACCTGTAAAAACCCTTATGGGAAAATATGCTGCATTGGCTTCAAGGATTGTGTTAGGCTTTGAGGCATCAGAAATATAATGATTGTATTCTTCTTGTATGACTTTTAAATGTTCTCTTGCATTATAGAAAGACGCTAACGCTAATGGATCGTTGTCATATCGCTGGGAAGAATCAACATCGGTGTTCATCTTTGCCAATACCTTATCGGCAGACAGCCTATATAAATTCATCCACATTGTAATAAGGTTTTGGAAGAGATGGATGTTTTTGGTTGATGTTGCTAATCGTTCATATTCTTCATAGAACCGAACATATTCGTCTGGATCGTCATACCACCAAAATACTGTACGGGATGCTTCATAAATTGCGGATGCTTTATCAATGGTTAATCCATATGTATTCGCTATTCTTTCACTCCGACGAATTAATCCTTTTACTTTTTCGTATGGGTATTCCAATTCTCTAGCGAGCGTAACATTTTCAAGACTTAATTTGACAAGTTCCGATGATTTGACATCAGACGCTTGCATTCTTTGTTCGTTAGCTTCAAATTGTTGCTGTCTAACAGCATCTTTTGCACCTGTTTTGATTTCATCTAAAAAGTTTTCGGATAAGTGCAAAGTTTCAACTGCAATACGAGTGTTATCACGATTGCCAATTACCTTGTCAATAAACCAACTTCGATCAAGTATCCTTACATCAATACTGAATTCTTTACGTAGCTCATCCTCGGCTTCAGCTCTTTTTTTGTCAGGAATGAATTGATTAGACATGAAGAAAATCTTTGTATAATTTCTTCCTTGATCTGCATTGACTTTTATGATTTTTGTTACGTCAGACTTTATTTTTGGTTTCCAATCACGTTTTGCACTGATAGCGAATGCCCATCTTTCTTTTCCTGCAGAGGGAGAACCACAATACCATTTCTCGGAAATATACTCAGAAACAGGATATGTTTCAGAATCCACCTTACTATCTCCACCGCCGGTCGGACCAGTATGGGGAATTAGATTTGGACATATTTCGCTTTGGGCAATGCGCCTGCAGAAATCTTCAAATTCATTTTCCTTGTTATTACTGGTTAAAGTGTCCAAGTAATATGCAAAAAAGTCCTGGTCCAATTTGCTTACACGAATTACAACACTATCGGAAAATTCTTCAGGGTACCGCTCTTTATAAAACTCTCTTGGAGTCATCATATTTTGAATTCCTCCTGTTAACAGCTCTTTGCCGCAGGCAAAGTTCAAGGGGATTGGGGCGCTTCCCCAACAAGCTTAGGTCCTTCGTGACACGAAGACACTGCTTGCATAGTAATGAATTACGTTTTTTGACCTGCTTTGATAATAGTATATCGTGACGCTTTTGTTGCATCAAGCGTTATAGAATATCATTTTCGAAAAATAAGAAGTGCAACATCTGCAAGTATTTCTTGTGAGGAGAGTCTACTGATGCTATCATGGTATCAGTGGATTTTTCATTTTTACAGTTTTTCATGATGGCACCAAAACATTGAGGGATAAGACTATGAGACTTAGTTACAACAAGCTTTGGAAACTCCTGATCGACAAGGGAATGAAGAAGAAGGATCTTCGTGAGGCGACGAGGATCAGTGCGAATACTGTAGCCAGGATGGGCAAGAATGAAGTCGTATCCCTGGAGGTTCTGATGAAGATCTGCGGAGCGCTGAACTGCGATATCGGAGATATTCTGGAGGTCCTTCCTGATAAAGCAGAAGCGTAACGGAGGCAACGGAATGAAGAGAAATGCATATAGCGCCGGTGCCGTGAAATTTGCCTTCTGGTTCCAGGAATTCCGGAAGGAAGTGGAACTTCTGCAGGAGGGAAAATCTTTTGAAGAGATTAAGAATCTCAGCTCAGAAGGAAACCTGTTTGGCACGCAGACACCGGCCAGATCGAGACTGATCTATAACACCGTGACAAAGCGAATCAAAGCCCTTGGCGATGATTTCTATGACCTGTATCTGGAGTCGGACATCGCAACACAGAAGCTGTTTGTTCTGTCCAGTATCATGGCAAGCGATACCCTGTTCTTCGATTTTGTCTATGAAGTGATTAGGGAGAAGATGCTGATCGGGAGCAACACCTTCACAGACGCGGACATCCGGATCTTCTTCCATAACAAGCAGGTTCAGGATGAGACAGCGGCGAAGTGGACGGATCAAACACTGAACCGGCTTGGACGGACCTATAAGGCTTATCTTTGTGAGGCTGGTATTACTGACAATGGTAAGACGGAGCGGAAGATATTGAAACCAATTCTGGATCCGTCATTCGAGCATTGGCTTTCAGATCATGAGATGGCACCGATCGTAAAAGCTTTGACGGGGGAGGCATAAGCGATGGCAGAGGAAGAAAGAGTGCGCCGCCTGCGTTCCTCGCGGCGTAACCTGAATGTCCGTCTGGATGAAATGGATGAGAAGATTCACCGGCCGACTTTCCGCCGTGCAGACGGTAAGGCCAATGAAGTGAATTATTGGGTCTTTGATTATGAACCGGAAGCGGAGCTGCAGGTTCGTGACCGTATTAACCAGATGAAGAAGCGCAATGAAAAAGGAACGGAAGGATTTCAGCTGATCGTTTTCGATCTCTATGACATCATCATCGACTATCTGGAATCCAAGAACTTCATCGAAAAGACCGAAAAGATGGAAGAACGGAACGGGCTTGATCGTGTAGTGAAAGCGGTTCAGCGGACTCTCCGCATCACGGATAAGGATAACTACCTGGTGCAGTATATCGTGGACCACACACCGGAGAATGCGGTTGTATTCATCACAGGAATTGGCAAGTGCTATCCGCTTCTGGAGGCACCGGAAGTCTTCAACAAAGTGTTCTACAACATGCCGAAGGAATTTGCTTCCACGCCGATGGTTCTGTTCTATCCGGGAACCTATACGGAGCAGGAGCTTGTCGTGTTTGACGAGCGCAAGGAAGACAATTATTACCGGGCATTCCGGATCGCAAGGTAACGAGGGGGAAGAGAGAGTATGCAGATCAGAGATATGTTCCTGAAGAATATCGACCGTGATCTTCAGGGCGTCATTATCGTCGGTCAGGATGAAAATGCGAATGTGAAACAGGAACTGGAAGAGTATGTCGTTACCAGGGAACTGCAGAAACATTTCGCGGATTTCTTCTCCGCCTATAAACAGGGCATCATCGGAAATACAACGAAGACCGGTGTCTGGATCTCCGGCTTCTTCGGATCCGGTAAATCACACCTCTTGAAGATTCTTTCCTACCTTCTGGAAAACAAAGAGATCGCCGGCAAGCATGCGATCGATTACTTTATCGATGACAACAAGATTTCCGATGCAGCAGTATTGGCGGATATGCAATTGGCAGCGCAGACACCGACGGATGTTGTGCTCTTCAATATTGATTCCAAGAGCGAGTCTAACGGTAAGGAAAACAAGGATGCGATCGTCAATGTCTTTCTGAAGGTTTTCAACGAGATGCAGGGCTTCTGCGGATCCATCCCGTATCTGGCGGATCTGGAAAAGCAGCTCTCCGACAAGGGAAGATATGAAGAGTTCAAGCAGAAGTTTGAGAAAGCCTACGGCGATTCCTGGGTAAATGCCCGCAATGACTTTGACTTCATTCAGGATGATATCGTGGACGTTCTTTCAGACATGGGCTTCATGAGTGAAGATGCGGCAAGAAACTGGTGTGAGAAAGCTTCCGGCACCTATCAGATCAGCATTGAAGACTTTGCCAAGCGTGTAAAGAAATACATCGACAGCAAGGGCAACAACCATCATGTTGTCTTTGCTGTGGATGAGGTAGGACAGTATATTGGAGACAACCGTGCCCTGATGCTGAACCTGCAGACTCTGGAAGAAGATCTTGGCCGGGAGTGCATGGGCAAGGCGTGGATCATCGTGACTTCCCAGCAGGATATTGACTCCATCGTAAAGGTCATCGGCAATGACTTCTCCAAGATTCAGGGACGCTTCGATACGAGACTTTCTCTGTCCTCCGCAAACGTCGATGCCGTCATTAAGAAGAGAATTCTGGAAAAGAAGGATACGGCAGCACAGATGCTGCGGCTTCTCTATGGACAGAAGCAAACGATTATAGAAAACCGGATTGTGTTCTCCGGATCTGTGGAACGGAAGCTCTATTCTTCTGCGCAGGATTTTGCGGATGTCTATCCGTTTATTCCGTATCAGTTCAACTTACTCGCTTCTGTATTAACAGCGATTCGTACGCATGGCGCATCCGGAAAGCATCTGTCGGAAGGTGAGCGTTCCATGCTGGCGATGTTCAAGGAGTCTGCGGCTGCATGGGGAGGCATGCCGGAAGGAACTCTGATCCCGTTCTATGCCTTCTATGCCCCGATGGAGAACTTCCTGGATCATAGCCATCGAAGTGTGATTATCAAAGCCTATGACAATGGCAAGATCAATCCGGAACATAAAGATGGGGATGTCTTTGCCATCGACGTGCTGAAGACACTGTTCCTCATCAAGTATGTTGAGGATATCCAGGCAAATATCGATAACATCACAACACTCATGATGACAAGCATTGATGAGGACCGGATTACCCTGAAGGAACGAGTGCAGGATGCGCTGACTGTTCTGCAACGTCAGATGCTGGTTCAGAAGAATGGTGATGTTTATGTCTTCCTGACCGATGAAGAGCAGGAAATCAACCGTGAGATCGAAGAAGAACAGGTGGACAATGCCGAAGTCATCAATAAGATTTCGGAGATGATCTTTGATGATATCCTGAAGGATAACCGTTATCAGTATCCGAAGTTCAATGGCCGCTATGCGTTCCGCTTCAATCAGACGGTGGATGACCGCCCATATAAGGCCAATCAGAATAATGACATCGGTGTGCACATTATCACGCCGGCAGCGGATATTGAAGATGAGATCACTCTCCGTATGATGTCCGGACAGGGGAAGGAAGTGCTGGTTGTTCTTCCAAATGACCGGAGTTTCATGGATGAGATCCAGACGTATCTGAAGATCGAGAAGTTCCTCCGACGCAACACAACATCTGCACTTACGAAATATGAATCCATCAAGGATGCAAAGCGTCTGGAAATGCGGGATCGTTCCTCCAATGCGAAAGTGTATCTCACCGAAGCATTAAAAGAAGCTGCTATCTATGTGAATGGTGATAAAGCGAATATCAAAGCCAAGGATGTCAGCAGCCGGATCAATGAAGCTGTCGGACGTCTGGTGGACACGGTTTATCACAAGCTCTCTTATATCGATGCTGCCTTCAGCGAATCCGATATCAGAAAGCTGTTCGATACCAGCAGCCAGATGAGTCTGAAGCTCGGTGATCAGGGAGAAGCGAATGTCCATGCTCTGGATGATGTCCTGCAGTATATCCAGCGTCAGACTCAGATGCATATGAAGACTTCCATGAAGACCGTAAAGGATTACTTCATGAAAGCTCCGTATGGTTTTGTCGAGGATGACGTGGACTGGCTGATCGCAAAGCTGTTCCGCAGGGGAGATCTGACCTTCTATATGAATGGTGCCCAGATCAGTCTCATCAATAAGACGAAAGACGAGATCATCTCCTATATCACGAAGAAGCAGCATCAGGAAAAGCTCATGATGGAGCAGCGGACCCGGATCTCTGATCGGGAGAAGAAGATCTGCAAGAATGTCATGAAGGAGCTTTTCCATGTCTCTACAGATTTCGATGATGAAGATCAGATGATGCAGGCATTCATCCGCAATGCACAGACCATGATGGGAGAACTGGATCGTCTGCTCGTGCAGTACGACTATGCAAAATACCCTGGCAAGAAGACTGTCAGTGACGGTAAGCGTCTTCTGACTATGATCTCTCAGTCGGAATCCACAACGGAATTTTATAAGAATATACAGCGCTATCAGGACGATTTCCTGGATTTCGCTGATTACTATGAGCCGGTCCGCAGTTTCTTCAAAGGCGAACAGAAGCAGATCTTTGACCGTGCGCTTCGCCTTATGAATATTTATGAGGACAGCAAGACCTATATCGCCGATGAGAAATTGGAAGAGAATGTCCATTCCATCGAAAGTATTCTGAACCAGCAGGAACCATATAATAATATCCCGAGGCTTCCGGAACTGCTGGAAACTTTCATGAATCTGTACAATGCAATCCTGGATACTCAGGAAGCGCCAGTGCTGGCCGCTATCCGGGATGCGGAGAAGCGAGTCATCGAAGTGCTTTCCGAAAAGCCATATAAGGCAGAGAAGGAAGCAAGATATCATCAGTACTTCTCAGATCTCTATGATCAGGCAGAGCATTGCAACAATGTCTCTTCCCTCCGGAGCTTTGCGGACAAAGCCGATGCTCAGAAGATCCGTCTCCTGAATGAGATGGATAAGATCGATCAGGATCTGGAAAGAAAGCGGATTGAAGAAGAACAGAGACGTGCCAGAGAAGAAGCAGAGAAAAAGGGTGAGAAGCCGCCGGTAGTTACGGTACCAAAGCCGCATGTAGTGAAAACGAAGAACCTGACCATCAAGGATGTCACCGGTATGGGATCTCTTCGCGTGAAATCACAGGCGGATATTGATGCCTTTGTGGCAGATCTGAAGAAACAGCTTGAGAAGCAGCTTGAAGATGACACGATCGTGAACATTGAGTTCTGATCGGAGAATGTAAGGACGGTACGCTATGAATAAGACAGCGATCAAAAACTTTGCAACATGGGCAAGAAAGAAGCTTATTGCAGATATTACCTATAAAGCCAGTCTGATGGGAATTACGAATCAGGGGATCAAGTCTGCCCTTCCGCAGTCCATGCCGGGAGAAGAAGCATATGACATCGGCACGAAGGAGCCGTATGTGATCTCCGGGGATGCTGTACGACAGAGAGCGCATCTTGCCAGGCTGATCAATGACCGGGCAAAAGGTTCTGATTATCAGGCTGCTTTTAACAGTGTGGTGGAAGAAGTCGCTTATACATGGTTCAACCGTCTGATCGCCATCCGGTTTATGGAGGTCAATGACTACATGCCGGATCATATCCGCGTGCTGTCTTCCGAGAACGGATCCAAGCTGGAACCGGATATGGTGACTACACCGTTTGATACAGAACTGGAATTTACAGAAAAAGAGAAACAGCAGATCATCCAGCTGAAAAATGACAACGCGGTCGATGAACTGTTCCAGATCCTTTTCATCAAGGAATGCAATTCTCTGAACCAGTACCTACCGCGGCTGTTTGAGAAGACTTCAGATTATACAGAGCTCTTGCTCAATGTTTCCGTCACGGATAAAGATGGTGTCGTCTATCATCTCGTCCATGACATCGAGGAACAGGACTTCGATATCAATAACATCGGTGAAGACGGCAGGCCGACCGGACAGGTGGAGATCATCGGCTGGCTGTATCAGTACTACAATGCCGAGCTGAAAGATGAGACCTTTGCGCTTCTGAAGAAGAATAAAAAGATCACGAAGGAACGGATCCCGTCTGCAACGCAGCTCTTCACCCCGGACTGGATCGTCCGTTATATGGTAGAGAACTCTCTGGGCAGAGTCTGGCTGAATGGCCATCCGAACGATGAACTGAAGAAGAACTGGATCTATTACATCGATGAAGCCAAGCAGGAACCAGAAGTAGAAGCAAAGCTTGCCGAAGAGCGGGAAGAGTATAAAAAGCTGAAACCGGAAGATCTGACACTCATGGATCCCTCTATGGGCAGCGGCCATATCCTAGTCTACGGATTTGATGTATTGATGCAGATCTATACCTCTGTCGGTTATTCCGAGCGGGATGCGGCACAGTCTATCCTAAAGAACAATCTCTATGGTCTAGATATCGACGAGCGTGCTTTTCAGCTGGCGTATTTTGCCGTCATGATGAAAGGCAGGCAATATGACCGGCGTATTCTGACCAGAGGAATTGAACCGCATGTCTATGCCATCGAGGAGAGCAATGACATCAATCGTGAGCATCTGAAATTCCTGGGCAATCTGCAGGATGAAGAGACTCGGAAGAAAAATCAGAAGGATTTAGTGCGTCTGCTGGATCAGTTCCATGATGCGAAGATCTATGGTTCCATAATCAAGGTGGAAAACTATGACTTTGATTCGCTGAGAGAATATGTACATGAAACCGAAACTGATAGACAGTTATCGTTGGAAACATTTGGCTTATTGGATACGGTAGAAGAACTTAATAAAATTATCGATGTTTCGGAACTATTAGAGAAGAAATATTTGGTAACTATCACGAATCCGCCATATATGGGAAGAAAAGGGATGAATTCAAAGATTTCAGAATTCCTTGATTTAAATTACCAAAATGGAAAGATGGATTTGTTTGCTGCATTCATCCTTCGATTACGTATCTTTACGCAAGCAAATGGTTTGCTTTCAATGATGAGTCCATTTGTGTGGCTAACAATGGGATCATATGAAAAATTTCGAGAAGAAGTAGCATCTTTAAATTCAATTGTTTGTTATTGTCAGCCACATCCTAGTTCGTTTTCTGATGCAGCTGTCTCTATTTGTACTCTTGTTTTGCGCAAGGGATTACTAAGCTATAATGGCAGTTTTATTAAAATATCGGATGTAAAAGATCCCCAAAGACAAGCCGAGGTAGTGAAATTAGTGGCTTCGGGCGATGATAAAAAACATCTATTCGTATCAAATATGAAAACATTTAAGCTGCTTCCAGGGTATAGATATTTATTCTGGCCAAGTAAACATATGTTATCTATATTAGCAAATTCTGAAAATTTAGGATCGGTATGTGCCACGAAACAGGGAATGGCAACAACTAATAATGATCTATTTCTTAGACTTTGGTACGAAGTAGAAATTGATAGAATTAACTTTAACTGTAAATCTGAAGAAGAAACAGTATCTGATAAATATAAATGGTATCCTTTCAATAAAGGTGGAGGATTTCAAAAGTGGTATGGCAATAATGATTATGTGGTGAATTTTCAGGATAAGGGAAAGGCCGTATGTGAATACATTGACAATTCTACCAGTTCTAGAGTCAAATCTAACGGCAGAGTAATTAATAGACAATATTATTTTAAAAAGTGTATTACATGGTCTGATATCTGCGGACAAACTTTTGCAGCGAGAGCGTGCAGTGAAGGCTTCATTTTTAGTATTAAAGGTGCAAGTGGTTTTACTGTGGACAGTAATTATTTTTATGTGTTAGCTCTTCTAAATAGCTATATAGGGGTAGAATTGCTCAACATGATAAATCCATCAGTCACAACTAACGTAGGTGACGTAAGCCTAATACCATTTACAATGTCTGGTGAATATAAAAGCAGGATAGATTCATTGGCCAGTGAAAATGTCCATTTATGCGTTTTGAATTGGGATTCTGTTGAAACATCATGGAATTTTAAACGTCATCCCTTGATTGCTTACAATTTGTCAGGCTTGATTTCAGATTCATTTTCTGATTGGAAGGAAGTTAGTAATCAACGGTTTACAGCATTAAAAAAGAACGAAGAGGAACTCAATAGTATTTTTATTAACATCTATGGGCTTCAAGACGAACTTTCGCCGAATGAATCAGATGCAGAAGTAACCGTTAGGAAAGCAGATTTTTCTCGTGACATTCGCTCCTTGATTTCCTACGCTGTAGGTTGCATGTTCGGCCGCTATTCTCTTGATGTTGACGGTCTTGCATATGCTGGTGGGGACTGGGATGCCAGCAAGTATTCCACTTTCATGCCGGATGCTGACAACGTGATCCCGATCACAGATGAAGAGTATCTGGATGACGATATTGTAGGTCTGCTGATCCAGTGGCTGAAGAAGGTGTACGGGGAAGATACGCTGGAGGAGAATCTCGACTTCATTGCCAAAGCACTGGGCAACAAGGGCAATACCAGTCGTGAGATCATCCGGAATTATTTCCTGACGGATTTCTTCAAGGATCATTGTCAGACATATTCTGTAACGGGATCCGGGAAACGACCGATTTATTGGCTCTATGATTCCGGAAAGCAGAACGGGTTCAAGGCTTTGATTTACATGCATCGGTACAATGAAGATACGACCGGTGTCGTTCGCGTGAAGTATCTGCACCGCATGGAGCAGATTTATACGAATGAGATCGACCGGATGCAGGACATGATGGACCACAGCAAGTCCGCGCATGATGTATCGGTTGCTTCCAAGCGGAAGGAGAAGCTGCAGAAGCAGCTGAAGGAATGCCGGGATTACGACGAAAAGATCGCACATCTGGCATTGGATCGGATCGCGATCGATCTCGATGACGGTGTGAAGGTCAATTACCGTAAAGTCCAGACCGGCAGCGACGGCAAGTTCTATGAAGTTCTTGCGGATTCGAAGAACATCATGAGCAAACAGTAGAAGGAGACATCGGATGACGAAAGAAGAATTGTTAAAGGGCGAGTCTGAAAATGTCGAATTCAAGGTGCAGCGCCCGGCGGACAGCAGCAAATACCTGAAGACGGTGGTTGCATTTGCCAATGGAAAAGGCGGCACATTGGTCTTTGGAATAGACGACAAGACTCATGAAGTAACCGGGATTGATAAAGAGAATGTATTCCGGGAGATGGACGCGATCACAGAGTCGATTTCGGACAGCTGTGAACCGACGATTGTTCCGGATGTTTATCTGCAGACGATTGATGATAAATCCATCATTGTAGTTGAAATCAGTGCCGGACGGCAGCGTCCGTACTATCTGAAGAGCAAAGGCATCACAGAAGGTGTCTATGTTCGTGTCGCAGGAACGACCCGTCACGCGGATCGTGACATGTCCGCAGAGATGTATTACGAAGATGAAGGCCGTTCCTTTGACATGGCGGTTCGCAAGGATCTGACAGTTTCCGATGAAGAGATCAATGCGCTCTCCCATAGTATGAAAGAAGTGGCCCTGCAGAATGCAAGAACGGAAGCCGCAAAACAGCAGGTTCGCGATGTGACAAAGAATCAGCTGCTGAGCTGGGGGCTGCTTGCGGAGACGGAAGACGGCATCATACGTCCAACCAACGGCTATATCTATCTGACAGGGCAGGATACATTCTATTCCATGATCCAGTGCGGCATGTTCAAGGGAACGACCCGAGCGGTCTTCGTAGATAAGCGGGAATACACAGGCCCACTGTGGAAACAGGTGGAAGATGCCTTTCAGTTTGTACTTCGGAATATTCATCTGGGAAGCAGACTCAACGGGATTTACCGGGAAGATATCTATGAGCTTCCACCCGACAGCATCCGGGAGCTGATCATTAATGCCGTGATGAATACAAGTTTCCTGTCCTCCTCACATATTCAGGTAGCGATTTACGATGACAGGCTGGAGATCACTTCGCCTGGTGGTTTGATGCCGGGTGTGACAATCGAGCGGATGAAGGAAGGATTTTCCAAGATCCGCAACAAGGCGCTTGCGCATGCATTTCTCTATATGAACATGATCGAGGAGTGGGGAAGCGGTATTCCGAAACTGATCCGGGAAATGCAGGAACAGGAGTTGCAGGAACCGGAATTCATCGATATGGAAACGGCATTTCGTGTGAACCTGTACCGTACAAAGAACTCTGACGCTGAGACTGTAGAACCCAAAAATGAGACTGCAGAGACTGAGAACGAGACTGTAGGCACAAATCATGAGACTGTAGAGACTGTCAATGAGACTGATAGGACGGACTTGGGAACGAAAGAACCGTCTGTTTCTCTGTCAGATGCGGAAAAGAATGCTCTCTCCGTGCTTGCAGAGCATCCTGATATGACACAGAAAGAACTGGCAGAGGTACTTGGAGTATCTCTTTCAACGGTCAAACGAATGCTTCCGGCGCTGCAGAAGAAGGGTGTACTGGCAAGGATCGGCGGCGACCGTTATGGGAAGTGGAAGGTGCTTTGATGGCAGAACTGAATTTAAAACAGATTACAGATCGGTTGAATGAGGAATTTGCATCCATCTCCGGCCATCGGAAGCTGGTCTTCTGGTATGACGATCGAGCAGAGTTTCTGGAAGATATTGATTCCATGGAACTGGAGAACGCGAAGATCCGAAAGCTACAGGAAAACCATCAGTTTGAGATGAAGTACTTTCTGGAGCGACAGGATACGGAGACAAATTATCTGATCTATGCACCGTTTCCAAAACCAGATGTGAAGCAGAATCATCTGGAGGATATCCTGCTGTATTCCAAGCGGTTCTATGCTGACCGTGCTTCATTACTCATGGTGGATCTTCATATGAGTGAGGATCTGAAGCCAGTTGTGGAGAAGCATATCTCCTTCTTTGCCAATAAGGACCGCACAAAGCGATTCTATGATCTGGAGATTGAACACTACACGAGAGAGAACTTCCTAATCGGTATGATGAGCGCCATATGCCGGACCCGGATCTGTTCCCTCGATGAAGTGTTGCGGGTATTGCTGACAGAGAATAACCTTGCAGAAAGCAAATATCTGGAGGAATTTCAGAAATATGATCTTCTTTCCGATTTCTGGACGCTGATTAGCCAGGAATACGGATATGCCGATCCGGAACCGACGCTGCAGAAACTGGTAGTGACGCTGTTTGTGACATATGCGGAACGGTATATCACGGATTCGGTTCCGGAGTCATGGAAACCGTTCCTTTCCTCCAAGCCGGGCAATGATATCGCCTTTCTGGACAGCCTGATGAACAGTGTGCTCTACCGGAAGAGATATGATGAGTTGTCCGGTTATGTGGCGAATGGCCTGCATGTCTCTGAGACACTGAAGGGTTATGCGCCGGAAGCTTTGGCCGGTTGCGACAGCTTTGCAGTGATTGACGAGATCCTGCTTAAATGGGTGAGAGACCGCCTGCAGAATGAAGATATCGGTGCAAAGCTCGGTGACCTTGACATTCCGGCTCTCTCTGAGAAGCGGAAGAAGATGCATTTCGGATCCCGGTATCTGCATGCCTGGGAGATGCTTACCTGTGCTTATTATGTTGTACAATCTGCTCATTTCCAGCCTGCGGATGGGTTTAAGAACATCATCAGTCAGTACCAGAAAGACGGATACAAGGTCGATCAGAACTACCGGTTCTTCTACTACCATTTGGATCATCTAGAGAACGGTTCGGCTTTCGAGGATCTGCGGGTTCTTGTCGAGAATATCTACACCAATGATTTCCTTGGCAGGCTTCTTCCGAAGTGGAATGCCGGCATGATGGAGAAAGATGCGCAGCGGGTGATCCCTCTGCAACGGAATTTCTATACGAATAATGTCGGTAGTCAGAATGACCGTGTGGTGGTCATCATTTCCGATGCGATGCGCTATGAGGTGGGACAGGAACTCTTTACCCGGTTAGCAGATGATCCGAAGAGCACAGTATCCATTAAGCCGATGCTCAGCACGGTGCCGTCCTACACACGGCTTGGAATGTCGGCTCTACTTCCGCATCAGAAGTTAGAGTTAAGTGATGACGGGCAGGAACTGGTCGACGGGAATTACTGTATCGATCTTGCTTCCCGTGAGAAGGTACTGCAATCCCGACAGCCGGAGAGCTGCTGCGTGCAGTTTGATGCAGTGAAAAACCTGAATACGACGGACTTCCGGAAGATCTTTACCGGCATGCGGGTGGTCTATGTTTATCATGATCAGATCGATGTCAGAGGCGAACATACAGAAGACGAGGTATTCAATGCATGTAAAGAAGCTGTGGAGGAGATTCAGGCATTTATCCTGAAGGTTCATAACAGTGCGAATACGCATCACTTCATCGTGACTTCAGATCATGGATTTATCTACAAGCGGAATAAGGTGCAGGAGAGTGACAAGATCGGCGGCATGAGCGGTAATCCGATCGTGAAGCGAAGATATGTCGTTTCCCATCAGCCGGTACAGGAAGACGGCGTCTGCAGTCTGTCGTTGGGCTATATCCTTGGCAATGATGATGACAAGATCGTTTCCTTCCCGGTCGGGACCAATGTGTTCAAGACGCAGGGAAGCGGCGGTCAGAACTATGTGCACGGCGGATCTTCTCCGGAAGAGATGCTGGTACCGGTCGTTGAAGTGAAGATGGAGAAAGGCAAGGCAGAAACGACACCTGCACAGATCATGCTGGTTAGTCTCATGCATAAGATTACAAACCTGATTACAACACTGGATTTCATCCAGACAGAACCGGTCAGCGACGTGGTGAAGCCCGCAACCTATAAAGTTTGCTTCATCGATGACAAGGGACAGACGATCTCCAATGAGGCGATGATCGTCGCAGACAAGCGGGATACGGAATCCGCAAAGCGTGTATTCCGTCTGAAGTTTACATTCAAGAATCAGAAATACGATCGCAACGCACAGTATTATCTCGTTGCTATTGATACAGTGAGCGGTATGGAAGCATTCCGCCATTCGATCACCATGGATCTTGCCTTTGCTGATGACTTCGGCTTCGGACTCTGATTGGTGATCACGGGGAGGATACAGGTATGGACAAATTTGATGAAAAAAATGATCTCCGGCAGGAACTGCGGATCAAACTCCGGCAGAACTATGACGGTAAAATTGTCCGCAAGGATCTGACGAAGAAGATCAAAGAAGGCGCGAATGTTCCGGTCTATGTCCTGGAATTCCTTCTCGGGCAGTATTGCAGCTCTGACGATGAGGAGATCATACAGCAAGGCGTGGAGAATGTGAAGAAGATCCTGTCGGATAACTATGTCCGTCCGGATGAGGCACAGAAAATCCTCTCGCTGCTACGGCACAACGGATCTCATACAGTCATTGACATGATCACTGTCCGCCTGAATATCAAGACCAATCAGTATGAGGCGGAATTCTCCAATCTGGGACTGAAGACGGTTCCGATCACAGATGAATATCCGGAAAAGTATGACCGTCTGCTGATCGGCGGAATCTGGTGTATCGTCCAGCTGGATTATGACTTCAATGAAGAGGACAAGAAGGGGTCCCCGATCTCTATCCGCAAGCTGACACCGATCCAGATGCCACATGTGGATATGGATGAATACCGTGCAGGAAGAAAAGCATTTACCAAAGAAGAGTGGATGGATGTGCTTCTACGTTCCACCGGTATGGAACCGGATGCCCTGACCTACCGGCAGAAGTGGTTGCTGATCACCAGAATGCTGCCGTTTGTCGTAAATAATTTCAACCTCTGTGAGCTTGGCCCGCGCAGCACCGGTAAATCCCATATCTATAAAGAGATTTCACCGAACAGCATCCTGGTGTCCGGCGGACAGACGACCGTGGCAAACCTTTTCTACAACATGGGACGAAAATCTATGGGATTGGTCGGCCTCTGGGATGTGGTTGCTTTTGATGAGGTCGCCGGAATCAAGTTCAAGGATAATGACGGCATCCAGATCATGAAGGATTACATGGCTTCTGGATCCTTTGCACGCGGCAAAGAGGAGAAGGCAGCATCTGCTTCCATGGTCTTTGTCGGCAACATCAATCAGTCTGTGGAAGTCCTTCTGAAGACATCCAGCTTATTTGATCCGTTTCCTCCAGAAATGGGAACCGATACGGCATTCTTGGACCGGATTCATTGCTACAATCCGGGTTGGGAGGTACCAAAGTTCCGCCCGGAACATTTTACCAATGATTACGGCTTCATTTCCGACTATCTTTCCGAAGTTATGCGGGAGTTGCGGAAGGAGCAGTACGGAGATTCACTAGATAAGTATTTCCGTCTTGGCCGGAACCTGAATCAGCGAGACACTATAGCGGTCCGAAAAATGGTCGATGGATATGTAAAACTGCTGTATCCGGATGGTAATTATACGAAGGAAGACATCGAGGAGATCATGCAGGTATCCCTGGAGATGCGACGCCGCGTAAAAGAACAGCTGAAGAAGCTGGGCGGTATGGAATTCTACGACGTTAATTTTTCTTATATCGATAATGAAACGTTTGAAGAGAAATACATCTCTGTGCCTGAGCAGGGAGGCGGAAAGCTGATCCCGGAAGGTATCTGCAATCCGGGACAGATCTATACCATTTCCAGGGGTAAGAACGGTATGATCGGTGTATTCCGCCTTGAAAGTCAGATGTTGCCGGGATCCGGCAAGTTTGAGCGTACCGGACTCGGATCTGATCGTGACTGCAAGGAAGCTGCCGATACCGCATTCAATTTTCTGAAAGCAAACGGCAACCGTATCAGTGGAAGCATCAGCACTACAACAAAAGACTACATCATCAATTATCAGGATCTGCAGGGTATCGGAATGACGAAAACCCTGGCACTGCCGACGCTGATCGCCATCTGTTCGATCGCGCTGCAAAAGCCTGCCCTCAGTTCACTGGCTGTGCTCGGAGAGACAACCATCAGTGGAACACTTGTAAAGGTAGAGAACCTTGCAGATGCCTTGCAGGTGTGCCTGGATTCCGGTGCGAAGAAAGTATTGTTGCCGATTTTATCTGCGGCAGATCTTGGAACCGTGCCGCCGGAACTGATGGGAAGCTTCAATATCATCTTCTATAGCAGTGCGGAAGACGCTGTGTATAAGGCACTGGGGGTGGAATAAATGAAAATTGATTCTTCATATATTATCGAAAAATTAAACAATGACAATAAAGGTATGACATCTAGTGTGTCTTCCGAAGAAGATTACTTTGAACTTGTAAAAAACCGGGAAATATCAGAGGAAGCTCTCATTGCTGATTTCAAAGAGATCCGTTTGCGAATAGGTGAACATATGAAGCTTGATAATGTTATGTTCCTTTTTGGTAACGGTGCATCTATCTACGCTGGTTCGCGAGATACAAAAGAGTTTACTCTCCAGAATTTTTCTGAGATGGAGGAATTTTGTGAAATCAAAGATGTATTACAAAATATCAATGGACTTGGAATCGAAGAACAATTAAATGCACTAATAACCATTCGAGCATATTATGAAATCGTAAAAGATCGAAGGGAAGTTGCAATATCTACTCTCATCAACATGATTAAAAAGGATCTTATCAATAGCTTTGTAAATTCTATTGATTATAGAAAATTGATCTGGCATGAAGTTCTTTTGCGAAAGTTGCGCTCATTTGGATGCTTGAACAAAACGCAGATATATACCCCTAATTATGACTTAGCGTTTGAATATTCGTTAGACGCATTAGGAATAGAATATAATGATGGATTTTCTGGCTTTGTGAATCGCTTATTCGATCCTCGAACGCTTGTTGAAAATAATAAAACTTCTTTGGTAAAAGTGCATGGTTCAGTAAATTGGATATACGAAGATGGACATATAAAAGAAATGCAACCAAAATTTGAAAATGGGAAAGTAGTGGTTAATGATACTCAACCTGTACTTATTTATCCGACATCGAATAAGTTATATCAAACATACTCAACCCCATACAGTGAATTGATGCGACATATGCTGAATGAATTGGAGAGCGGGAAAAATACATTAATAGTGCTTGGATATAAATATGGAGATGATCACATTAATGAAATTCTTTATAAAGCGCTCAAAAATCCAAATAACATTTTTTACTTTTTTATTTATGGCAACCCGGAAAATTGTGAATTCATTCATGATGTAAGCTCGCTGGCAGACGATATGCCAAACATCAATATAATATCGGGTAAAATTTTGGCTTCATTCGATACCTTTGTGAAATATTTAATGCCGGCAACCCCTGAGAAAACTGATGAAGAAAGGGCACTCGAATTGTTGCAAAAGGTTTTGGAGAGATGAATAGAATTGGAAAAATCATTAAAATAACAGGGTCCAAAATCCTTGTTTTGGCCGAAAATGTGTCGTGTATTAACGAAGTAACGGTGGATGGATTTATTTCCAATTATATTTCCATAGGATCTTTTATAGGAACAAACCTTGTGGATGGAAGAACGTTAGTTCTAACAGTTGAAGAGGTTTATGACAATGAATCAAAAATATATGTGACTACTTCAGTAAGCGGAATATATGATAACGTTAGCAATGATTTTTCATTTGGAACTAACTCATATCCACTAATAGGCGAGCAAGTATATAGGATAGATAGCAAGGTTTTAGCAGATATATTTTCATTTAATAATTGTCATTCAAACATGGCTTCAATTGGAACTTATGCATATGATCCAAATGTCCCTGTTAGCTATGATCCTAATGTGTTATTTGGTAAACATCTTGGTGTGTTCGGAAATACAGGCAGTGGAAAAACTTGCACTGTAGTATCTGTGATTCAACGGTATATTAGAAACAATCCGAATAGCAACATCAAGTTTATTATTCTTGACGTAAATGGTGAATATAAAACTGCATTCAAAGATGATGAAGCAGATTATATTCCATTTGATCAATTAAGATTCCATCATTCAGAATTGAGCAATACTGAATATGGCCGACTATTCCGCGCCGCAGAGGGAATACAATATCCAGCAATGAAGGAGTGCATTGAAGAGCTTTCTACAGAATGTTCGAAATGGGATCTTAGAGATTTGCCAGTGGCGATAAATAGTTGGATTGATACAAATACAGCACTTGATAAGTATGGAAAGAAAGATATTTTTAATAAGAACCAAATTAACGGATACCTTCGGACCATGTTGTTCAGAATAGATGGAATACTCAATGATGAAGATTTAATGAAAGTAATAAATTCAGACGATGGGGATGAAACTATTGGACGAATATTAAAAAGTAATAAAAAGGTTTCTATTCTCGACTTGCAAGTATCAACAGATTCACTGGACATTGTGGTCTATCTCTTTTTTAAAGCAGTTTATCAGTATAAAACCTTTCATCGTAGCGCAAGCCATATTTGTCTGGTACTTGAAGAAGCTCACCGATATATAAATCAGAATACAGAAGAAAGCAAACTAGGTAGTTATTATATTGATAAGCTTTCCCGAGAAGGCAGAAAATTTGGAATTGGGCTAATAATTTCGTCACAGGTTCCATCAATGCTTGCGTATGATGTAGTAAGTCAATGTAATTCTGTGATTATGCATAAGATAACTAGCCGAAGAGATATGGAATTTTTGCGTGGAGTATTGCGAGTTTCAAATGATACGTTTTATTTACAAATGAGTGCTCTTGAAAAGCAATATGCAATTGTATGTGGTGAGGCATTTTCAAATGATACATTAGTAAGAATTCACGATGCATATCCGTTACCGATGAGCAATGATCCGATAATTGGATAGAAGGTATTTAATATCGCTAGCTGGTTCGTACATAAAACACGATTATTAAAATAGTCCGTATATGCCCTTGTTCGTGCTCCAAACCCGATTTTCTACAATAAAAGTGGGAATGGAACATGAAAGGAGGGCGATGCCGATGCAATATTATTACGATAATGTTGATCCGAAATCGATAGGCTCCTACATTCGCACAGCTCGGGAAAGCAGGAAGCTGACGCAGAAAACATTGTCAGATGATCTTGGTCTCGACACGAAATATCTGAGTGAGATTGAACGCGGCATTTCTCTTCCGTCTCTTCCTCTTCTGATAGCAATCAGCGATAAGCTGGAAGTGAGTGTTCAGTTCCTCATTAGAGGAACCGATGAAATAAATGGAGAATCGATTTCCGGAGAAACATTGTTCTATGTTCCGGAGGCGAAAGGTATAAAGGAAGATGATCACAAGATGATCCTAAGAATGTTGAAAGACATCGTAAAAAGCGTTAAGAAGAATCAAAACAAGAATTAATGCCTTCAATCCCGAGACATAGAGCTATCGAAGCATGCAATAAGGAATGCCTGGTAGCTGAAAATACAAATATAGAGTCCACAGATGCCAGGATATTCCATCATGGTGTTCTGTGGACTTTTTGCATCATAAGAACTTCACGAGAAAAGAAACTATGATGCTGGGCAAATTGTTGAAGGCGATCAGGCTGCTCATCGATTTTGCCCAATACGGGGAGGAGAGTGACCATTATGATGGTGAACGGAAAATCAGATCACTCTATGATGGCTCTGGAGATGCACAGAGACCAGTTTGAAAGTGATGATGAATTCTTTGCCTATCTGCATGATTCCGGGACAGCGCTGGAAACCGTTCAGAAGATTTTACTGGAGGACGGTTATCCTGAGCGGGTGCTGGAAAGATGCATGCGGATGCTGCTTGCATATTATGATGCGGACTGGTGCGGCGCAATCAATGCAGACCTGGAGGTCGGCATCTGGACACCGGTATGGTGGGTAGATGCAGTGGAAGGATTCCAGGCACCGACGCTTTTCCATGAATTTGAGATCCCGTCCAATTACGCAAATTGGGTGGATGCATTGAAAAACAATCTTCCGATCAGAGTGAAAGACACAGAAGTCGTTAAGGAAATGGATCCGGAAGAATATGCAAATTATCAGCGGCTGGAGGTCCGAAGCGTTCTGGGAGTGCCGTACTATAAAGGATCCACAGGTTTCCTGATTGTCCGTAATCCGAAGAGATACTTCTTCCAGCTGACGCCGCTGGTGATGACTTCTTATATTGTTGCTGCAGAGACGAACGATATCCGGCTGCTATTGGCAAATAAGAATCAGATCACCAGTGAAGGGATCAGGGATAAAAAGGATGTCATCATCAACATGCTGGGAGGCATGACGATCTCCAGCTATTACGGCACAATCAAGGAGAATCAGATCTCACTGGAAGGTATCGGGAGAATTCTTGCTTATCTTGCACTACGGCCTGAAAAAGCCGTATCATCGCTTCAGCTTGCCAGAGAACTTTATCCGAGCGAAGATCCGGACAGCAGTATCGGTAAGATCAAGAATCTCGTTTATCACTTCCGGAAAGATTACGGAATTCTCTTTGGCGAAGACAGCAAACTGATCAGCACGCAGCCTTCCGGATATCAGTTGGATCCAAATCTGAATGTTACAACAGACTGCATCCTCTTTGATACATTGTTGAAGGAAGCGAAGAACGAGCAGGATATCCCACGAAAGACTTTTCTGCTGCGGCAGGCGGCGAAGTTCTACAAGGGGGACATGCTTCCGGAAATTTCGTCTGAGCACTGGATGATGGCCACTGCGCTGCATTATACACAAAAATATCTGGAGGTTTCCATTTCCCTCTGCGAACTTCTTTTCGATCAAGGGGACTATGCTCGATGCGGAGAGCAGGCACTGGCTGGATTGGACCACATCCCGCATTCAAGGAAACTGTATTACTGGCTGATTCGTTCTATGAAGGCAAGGGACAGAACAGAGCTGGTGCCTGACACACTGAAAAAAGCGCAGCTTGCACTGGATTGGTTTGAGTATCAACTGCTTCTTCGGGATCTTGAAGAAGAGAAAAAGTAACTGGAAGAACCTCTGATCACTTTGCGACGGTAAAGCGACCGGACATGCGACGCTATGCAGACGCAATATCTGCATGCGATTAATATGCGACTGAGTCAGCGACCGGAATGACGACTCCCCTGGAGTAGGCTTGTAATCGTAATCGCGATTGCAATCTGAATCCAAGGGAGTTTTTTTATATGAATATCAATACACAGGAGATCGGCGAGCGTGTGCATCAGCTCCGGACCGATCGTCATCTTACCCTCAGTACGCTTGCTGAGGAATTGCATTGCAGCCGCGATCATCTGAGCAAAGTGGAGAATGCAAATGCCGGACGTTTGAGGCCGGATAATCCGGTAGCTTGAGTCCACCGATCCGGAATTTCGGAACCAGTGATTCCGACATGTGGGGCCACCTGTGAAGGTGGCCCGTATCATCTCATATTTCTACTCTGTTCAGTAATCGTTGCTTTTAACGGTAGCTTCTTTATTGTCCAACTATCATCCCTTTCATATGTATTCCCAGTTCAGTTGCGATTCCTTGTTGGGTTGCATTCTGCGAATAGGGGTCGCGCAGCGAGCTTTTCCATATTTTGTCCATAGCCGTGCTTTCCGGCTGTGGACACAATTGTGGGAAAGCCGAAGCCCGAAGGCCGCAGGCCTGAGATGAGACGGAACCGCTATATCATGACTTCCTTACTGATGTCCCCATAGGCTCAGTTATACTTCTCACGCATATCCTTGCCTTCGATATTCAGCTTGAATGCATTATGCACAAGACGGTCAATGATGGCCTCGCCGATTGCCTGATCAGTCAAGCGGTGCTTCCAGGAAACCTCCATCAGCTGTGAGCTTACGATAGTTGTCTTACGCTGGCTACGCTGATCAAGGATCTTCAGAAGATAATCCTGTGCTTCTGTGAAGATATTAGTCATCATGAAGTCATCGATGATCAGTACATCTGGCTTGGCCAATGACTTAATAAACAACTTCATCTTCTCAGCTGATTCTTCATTGATTGACAGGTCCGTCATAAGATCGAACATACCGTAGTACCTGACATGATAGCCAGACTGGCATGCATTGACACCCAATGCCTGGCTGATAAAGGACTTTCCTGCTCCGGTAGGGCCCTCAATGATCACGTTCCTGTGCTGTTGGATGTACTCATTGGTATGGAGCTGATCGATGATATTCCTATTGATTTTCCTGTCCTGGTCGTAATCGATCTGATCCAATGAAGCCGATGGGTTATTGAAGCCTGCTCGCTTAATCAAACCCTTGATTCTGGTTTCACTTTTCTTCCGATATTCAGCGTCAACGATCCTGCTGAGAAGCTCAGAAGTGGTGATGTTCTGATTGCCAGGGCTTGCAATGATATGTGTCAGCTCATCAGCCATGGCATTGAGCTTGAGGGAACGGAGCTGGTGAAGCGTATCCGTAATCATTGGATCACTGCTTCTTCTCGGCATAGTAGCTGTCTCCTCTCAGCCATGCATTTTCATCGGCATTATTCTTGGCTTTAAGCTCTTCCTCTTTTACATCTGCTTCAATTAACGCTTTAATATTCCTAGTCGTTGGATTGATGGACTTATCTATACAGCGGCGGCAGGCACGATCAAGTTTGGCGGCTTCAGTAGTGTCTGCTATTTTTAGTATCGCGTGAACCTTATCGTAATATACCTGTTCCGGTCGTCCACCATTGAAGATCTGCTGAACCAGCTCATGGACATTCGGTCCAAGAGTCCATGACCATCTGAGGAATCTTTCCTTATTCCAGTCTCCTGTTCTGCTGGGTGGCATATGGGCGGGATCAGTGTCATACTGACCGATCTGATTCTTCCTGAAGCGCCTGTGGACACAGAACTGCTGCTTGTCATCCTTGTCAAAGATCTCAATCCTGTCGGGGTAAATCCTGAGCGTTACCGTATCGCCGATCTTACACATCTTGTATGGAACGGAGTAATAGTTCCTGCCATGGCTGACATGGTAGTTGTTGTTCACCTTAGCCTTTGCGTACTCGAACGGTTCATAGGGCTTGGATGGAAGCGTGAGAAGAAGCGGCTTTTCAAACTTATCGAACAGCTCTGCACGGCTTCCGGATTTATTGGTGAACGGGTTTGTGTTGATTTCATCCAGTTCCTTGCGGAGCTGAATGTTGTAGTCCTCGGGACTGAAGAATTGGTAGTTCCTCATCTTGAACATTGTGCGTTCAATCATCCGTACGAATGATTCTACGGAAGGCTTCGCATGAGGCGACTTTACCTTCCCCGCAAAGATGGAAGTACCGTAGTAATCAGCCATGGCTGTGAAGCTCTTGTTCAGAACAGCCTCATCACCCCAGGGGTGAGAGATAACGCCGGTCTTCAGATTGTCGATCACGGTAAGCGGTGTTACTCCACCAAAGTACTCAAACATGTGCTCAACACAGCGGATCCAAGTGCTTTCCTTCATGTCTGAGGTGGCTTCGGCATATCCGTAGTCGCTGAATGTCAGTACGCCGACGAAGATATAGCCTTTGATGATCTCACCGGTTTCTGGATCAGTCCATGAGGGGCGGTCACCAACCCAGTCGAGTTCACAACGTTCTCCGGCTTTATGCTGGATGATTTCGGAATAGTTGTTCTCTGCAAGGTATTTGGAGAAATACAGTTCAAACTGCGTGTGCTGATAAGGCACCTGGTGCTGCAGAAGACAGCTGTCACTGTACTCCTTCCACAGCTGTTTAACCGTCATACCCGGTGCGACAAGCTCCTTGGAAAGAGCTTCGTAATCCGGCTGCGCATATACAGTCTTACTCTTTGCACGAGGGTTAAACAGATCCTCCAGCTGTTCAGTAGGGATGTTCTTCATCTTCTCATAAGTGAGTTGATAGGCATCCATGGTCTTGAAAACGCCAGAGACAGAATCGCGGCGACAATGGATTGTCGAGGCAATCTTCCTCTGGGAGTAGTTGAGAGACCGCAGTCTTGCGATCTCAAGATAATACGGCATTTTGCATGCCCTCCTGTCTAGTATGAAAATGCCGCATGGGCATTCCATACGACACTCACTATAGTTCAATGACAAGAGGGTGGACTCACCTGCCGGTTGTGATGGCCTCTCACAACCGGAATTAGTGGGTCCCAAGTCCGGAACGATTGGCCTCACTTAGGCGGGAATTGCAGAGAATAACCGCCGCTGTCCGTCACTCGATCTTCTTGCCGAACTTGCCGGATATTTCAACGTCAGTATGGATTATCTGATCTTCGGCGAAGCATGCGACAGCTTTCAGATCCGTTCCGATCTGCTCAAGGTCATCGGAGATCTTACGGTGATTGTCCGCAAGATCTGATCTGTAGACTCACAGGCCTACGAAGCAGGACCGGCAGTCTGACGACATGCCGGGATCCGGAACCTAAAATTTAAGCATAAGCGGAAGGTATCACAGCGTGTCACCTCTGCTTATGTGCACCTTGACAAATACCGCGTCAGAACCAGACGCAGTCATAGCAGTTCAAAACGTTACGCAGAGGAAGAGCCGGCAGGCTGATGCGCCATGACCCGCAAGGAGAGCGATCAACACCAGGATCCTGCAGCAGTCTTCAGCAAAGACTGCAGCGATGACTTCTCTGCCGATAATGATACTCCCGTATGGCCATGGCTTGAGTGAAAGGAATAACTCCGCAAGCTGTGGGTGCGGCCGGTGACAGAACCGCCGGAGGCTGAGATGCCTGTGATGCCCAGCGAGGGCAGTCTATACTGCAAAAGAGATCAAAGTATTAAAACCAAAACGATTCAAGAGTTCGGATCCGTACTGTACATGCAGCGCGGATCCGGACACTTCTTTATGAAAACAGGAGGAACCGAATGGGAAATATAGTTGAAATGAATCAGAGAATATCCTCCGACTGGATATATCAACGGGGAGATATTTACATAGCGAACTTAAATCCATACACAGGTGCTGAACAGGGCGGAATCCGTCCGGTTCTTGTCCTACAGAACAACATCGGAAACCTATATAGTCCGACATTGATTGTGGCGCCTATGACCAAGGAGATCAAAAGGATCGATCTTCCCACGCATGTCTATATCAGATGCACCGGAGACCTGAAAAGTCCTTCTATGGTTGCTCTGGAGCAGATCCGGACGATCGATAAATCCCGTCTGCATCGTTATATCGGAAGATTATCACCTTTACAGATGGCATTGGTTGATAAAGGAATCAGAAGAAGTCTTGGGATAGTGACTGACCCGGAATATGATCATGCTTCGTAGAGGAAACATCCTCGATTCCAAAATCGGCATCCTAAACAATTCAAGCAAAGAGAAATAAACTGGCGGCAGGTGAGCAATCTTACCTCCGCCTGTTCTGGCAGATGGAGGTATGAAATGCAAGCCATTATTCACGTGGGAGCAGAGAGTGATCCATACATCAAGCTCCTCGTTCAGAAAAGAGTTGATCTTGCAACAAAGATCATAGAAGACTGGCAGCCGGCACAGCTGAAAGCCCTTCTTGCCGAATGGCAGAAAGACGGCCCTTCAGCAAAAAGGGCCGCCTGACAGTTACGGAGGTATTGAAGCCTCCGATTGAAGGAGGTAACCAGAAATGCGAAGACATAAAACGACCGTTATGGGTGAAGATACCCGGAAGGTAGCTATCTACACCAGAAAATCGGTCATTACAAACAAGGGTGACAGTATCGGTGTTCAGATGAAGCAGAGTGCGGAATATGCAGTCAACCAGCTGAAGCTGCCGGAGGACTATGAATTCGCACAGTATAGTGATAAAGGTTTGAGCGGTTATTATGCCGACCGACCGGATTTCCAGAGAATGCTGCATGATATCGATGCGGGCAAGATCAGGGCAGTCGCCTGCTATAAACTGGATCGTATCAGCCGTAAGACCTCTGATCTGATGAGACTGCTGGAGTATCTCGAGAAGAATGATGTTATTCTTCTTGTCTGCTCCAACAATATCAATACACAGATCAGCACATCCAAGATCATTATTCAGGTGCTTGCGATCATCGCTGAATTTGAGCGTGATATCCTGACGGAGCGCATTCAGGACAATCTCATGGAGCTTTCCAAAGATGGACGCTGGATGGGCGGTCAGACACCGACCGGATTTGATAAAGAAAGGGTTGCAACTGGCAGCGGCAAAAACAAAAGTGCAGTCAGTTTTCTTGTCACGATCCCGGAACAGAAAGAACAGGTTCAGCTGATCTTTAAAAAGTTTCTGGAGACACGGTCATATAACCGGACAAAGGATTATATGAATGAAAACGGGTATGTGACAAAGAATGGTCTTCCGTACCGCCTGCGGGCGATCAGCGATATTCTGCATAATCCGGTGTATTGTACAGCTGATCAGACTTCCTATCAGTACTTCCTTGACAATGGGGCAAACGTCGCGGGAAACATCGAAGCCTATGATGGAAAACATGCACTGAGCGGTTATAATAAAACCGATCACGTAAAAGATGAACATGAAGACTCAACGTTCTTCAATCCGAAGTTTACACAGCTTTGTTTGCGGAAACCCTTGAATGAATGGATTATATCTGTCGGGAAGCATGAACCTTTTGTTTCTTCTGAAGACTGGATTACTGCGCAGCAGCTGATGAAGGCAATAGAGGATCAGTACAACCGGCCTCATCGCAAGACGAATGCCTTGCTTGCGGGACTGATGATCTGTCCGAAATGCGGTAAAAAGCTGAATGTGGTATCGGAACCCGGCCGCTGGACCAGAGGAAGACCTCGTTTCAAATATGTCTGTCCTGGATTTCGGAAAAAGGAATGCGATTTTCTTGCGGTTGATGGTGTTAAGCTGGATGATCAGGTCGTCAGACAGCTTGCGTCACTGGTTGATGATCAGAAGGATATGTACTTCAAGCTGATTGAAGCAAAGATCAGAGAGTTTGCCAGGTCAGATGCCGCTGAACGCGAATATCAGGAAACGAAGAAAGAAGTTGAGAAGATTAAAGAGGACATTGCAACGCAGATCCGGAATTTACGGGAAGCAGATGATGTCCTGAAGAAATTCATCCAGGACGATGTGACGGCAATGTCCGCTGATCTGCAGCGGAAAGAAGCAATGCTGCTGCGGTTAGAAGCGGAGCGTGATAACAATTCACAGAGTATCGACGACCTCTCGCAGGTTAAAAAGAAATTGCTGAATTTCAAGGAATCATGGAAAACGGCAACACCGGAAGAGTTGGTGTCGATGATCCAGGCAGTCGTTGAAAGAGTATATGTTCTCTACGAAGACGAGGAACCGGTTGCCCACATATTTTTGAAAGGTTGTATCAAGGATGACTATACCAGCTTCTTTGATACAGTTGGTTACATACCGTTTGATGGAACAGGTGTCTTAAAAGTTGATCTGTGTATGAATCAGGATCAAATTGATTCTGGACTGGAAGCCACACATACACAAATGTCGAGCGCAGACCAGAATCGGGAACTGCATTCACACCTTTGCCGGGGTCCAGCTTCGAGCAGAATGCAGCAGGCAGATGAACCTGCTGCGGGAAAGATACGGCAGAGATTACGAGCAGCCTACCGCTGTTCCGATGCTGACGGACGCATACAACCTTCCGGCAAAAAAGGTCATTCATATTGTAGGCCCGATTGTGCAATATGAGCTGACGCCGGAACTTGAGAAGGATCTGGCGGACTGCTACCTGAATACCTTGGATATGTGTCTTGATAAAGATTTGAAAAGCGTGGCATTCTGCTGCATTTCTACCGGTGTATTTCATTTTCCGAACAAGCGGGCGGCTCAGATCGCCGTCAGCACCGTGGACAGCTGGCTTTCACAGCATCCGGGTAGTATGAAAAGGGTGATCTTTAATGTTTTTCGAACAGTAAACAATTTTGTGGATAGCATTTTGCGTCATTAAGGCTTTCCTCGCTTGTGAGTTGCCTCAGTTAGAATCAAATGCCTTAGAATCCGCTGAACTTTTGGCCATTTATCTGCCGCCTGCTTTACACGATATAGATAAACAAACCAGTTCAGATAATCCTGTAAGTAACCAAGGTCCATTCCTATAAAGCGGAAGAGATAACGCTTCAGCCATGCACACATGTTGTTAATCAGGGCCATCTGCTTCAGGTACTTCGGAGAGTTATCTGCTATGTAAGCTTCACTGGAACATCCCAGCTCTGCAATCAGCTTGCTGTGTGCTTTCTCTCCGTCGTGAATAATCGTCGCCTTCGGATCGATGTGTTTCCTAAGTGCGTTATATATTCTGGAACCCGAAGGCTTTCCATGACCGCAGATCTCCGCGTACGCATTTCCTTCTGTATCGATCGCAACAACGATGCAGATCAGATCTTTTGAAAGACCACGTTTCCGTTTGTATCCATCCTCATGCAGAACTGTGCTGTCGAAGATGTATGTCTCGTCAATCCAGACCCGTCCATGCAGTACAAGCCTTTCCTGATAGTCAGAAACAGTAGCGAATACCTTGTGCCTCCATAGAAGCGCAGTAGGATGCGAAATATTCAGTGTTTCTTCCATCATCTCCAGTGGAACATTGAACGTCATCATGACCAGGTATCTGGCCCATGTATCAAAGTCTTTGTTTGAGGAATGGAATATGGTTTTGGAAAGGATAGTGAATGGCCGACCGCATACATGGCAAATGTATCTTTGCTTACCATCTGGTGTATGACCGTTAAATGAGCAGTCATAGCTTCCGCATCGAGGACACACGGGCTTCTTCCGGTATCTATCAGCCAGCTGCTCAAAGGTAGTAACACCGTACTTTTCCTTGTTTTTACGAAGAGAGACAGCTGTCTGTAATTGCGCAAACTGTTCTTCTGACAATGAAAAAACACGATCCACATAGGGATTATCAATGGTATTCATGGCGACATCTCCACCACTTAAGCAGCCATCTAACAGAGATGTCGCCAAACATAGAGCTAGATAGCTGCTTAAGTGTTTCTATATTTGGCAGCTATCATTGTAGACCCCTTTTTATTCATCCACAAAATTGTTTACTGTTCGAAATGTTTTTAAGGACGAGGACAAAAAATACTATGAAGAACTCATACGATGAAATGCCGAACGGCTATCAGAAGAGCATTCAGAAGGGACTCAGTGCGGTGCGGTATTTCAGCAAAAATATGACATTCGAAACAGGTTCTAAGGCGGAACAAATTGCCAGATTAAAGAAAGAGATCGAAGAGGCAGATGCTATTGTGGTTGGAGCGGGTGCCGGACTTTCTACTTCCGCCGGACTGACCTATAGCGGAGAGAGATTTGAAAGGTACTTCTTTGACTTTGCAAGGAAGTACGGCATCCGGGATATGTATTCCGGCGGTTTCTATCCCTTCCCCGATGAAGAAACACGCTGGGCATGGTGGGCAAGGCATATCTACTACAACCGATATATTGATGCGCCGAATCCTGTCTATAGGGAACTGCTCACACTTGTGAAGGATAAGGATTATTTTGTTGTTACAACGAACGTAGATCACCAGTTTCAGAGAGCAGGATTCGATAAAAGGCGTCTGTTCTACACCCAAGGAGACTATGGACTTTTCCAGAGCGCCAATTCATCCATACAGAAAACCTATGATAATGAAGAATGGGTAATGAAAGCAATGGAGGCTCAGGGGTTCATAAGGGACGAGAATGCGGTGTTTCAGGTTCCGGAAAGTGGTGAACTGAAAATGAAGATTCCGGTATCGCTCATTCCAAAATGTCCGGATGATGGGGCTGATGTTACCATGAATCTTCGCGCGGATGATTCATTTGTCGAGGATGAAGGCTGGCACAGGGCATCGGCGGCATATGCGGACTTCCTGCGCAGACATGAGCGCCTTCATGTGCTTTATCTGGAGCTTGGCGTAGGAGCTAATACACCTGTCATTGTGAAGTATCCGTTCTAGCAAATGACGATGGAAAATGAAAAGGCGGTGTATGCTTGTATCAATTATGGCGAGGCATTTTGTCCGGGCAAAATTGCAAACAGAAGCATCTGCATCGATGGGGATATTGGTGATGTGTTTGCGAAGATGAAATAACAACAGGTCTATAAAAGAAAAAACAGGCTCCAAAACTGCCATCATTGGTAGTAAGGGAGCCTTGTTTTATGCTTCGATGTCGATTGTGATCCCGGACTTGAATTCCACGTCGAGACGGTAGTATTGATGTCAAATGTCGAAGGGAAATAGCCATGAAAGCCCAGTACTACTGCGGTTTTCGGGCAACGGGCAAATTTGATATCAGGCAGACTAAACACTTCACAGTAACTTATCTAAAGGCAAATCAGGTCAAATAGTGTGAGAGTTGAGCTGCCACGATAGATGTCACTATGTTGCGTTGCCGAGTTAGATGCTGGGGAGTTGTGGCTGCGAGATAGATGTCAGGGCGGAAGTCAGGGCTTTTGTGGGCGATTACGCAACTAAACATAACAGAAATTGATAGTTTCCGACATCTTTGATTGGTAGAGAATCGAGCAACCTTTCATTACAGTTTTCATAAGAATCAAACACGGAGGTTCTCATGAAAAACGTTATGATCATTTTTGGAATCGTCTTATTGGCCATAATTGTTGTTGCCGCTGTCGCTTTCGGACTTTATTGGCATCATAATACGCACTGGTTTGACAAATATGAAAAAGCACTGAAGACGGCGGGTGCTGAAGAAAAACAGGTCACTCTTCCGAACGGTAATGTAATAAACTATGGTGAAGTGAGCAATGAAAAGCCCGCACTTCTGCTAATTCACGGGCAGATGAGCATTTGGGAAGACTATGCTCTTGTGTTACCGGAGCTTAGTAAAAATTGGCATATCTACGCAGTCGATGTTTACGGCCATGGAGAATCAACACATGATGAAAGCCTGTATTATCTTGATGTAAACGGGGATGATCTCATTTGGTTTGTCGATCATGTTATTGGCGGACCCACAGTTGTAGCAGGTCATTCGAACGGAGCTATTACTGCTGCCTATATTGCAGCATACGGCGGTCAAAACATAGCCGGAGTAGTGCTGGAAGATCCTCCCGTATTCTCTACTGAAGGAGAAGGCTGGGAAGAGAGCTTTGCATATCTTGATACCTATAAGCCTTTGCATGATTGGAATCAGTCAGAGAAAGTGGAGTGTTGGGAAAGCTACTATTTGCGACATTGTTACTGGGGACAGCTATACATGGCTGCTGCAATGCCGAAAATTGCAGACTATGCACAAAAGCAGCATCAGAAAAAACCTGACGCGGCTGTTCAGATAGGTTTCCTACCGTCTTCGATCTGGTATGTTTTTGAATATGTCAAAAAATATGATTTTAGGTATGGCGAACGATTCTATGACCTAAGTTGGAATCACGCTCTGACGCATGAGGAAATACTATCTGCAATAGAAGTTCCCTGTGTTTATATTCATGCGAAGGAGAATGTTCACGAGAACGGAACATATCTGTGTGCGGCATCCCGCGAGCAGGCTGTGAGAGCAGCAGCCTGTATAGGTGACAATTGCCTGCTGGTCGAGACCGAAGACAGTGATCATGTGATTCATACTGCGCATAGTGCGTTCTATATTGAAGCGGTAAACTCTCTGCAATCAAAATGAGGACATTATGCTAAAAGAAAATCTTGTTATGCTTCGTAATATGCATGGTTTTTCTCAGGAAGAAATTGCCGAAAAAATAGATATCTCTCGTCAGGCCTATGCAAAATGGGAGAGCGGCGCAACCGTTCCGGATATTGAAAAATGCAAGCGTCTTGCAGATATCTATGGTATTACGATTGATAGCCTGATAAAAACAGAAACAATAGATGGAAAAGAGAGCATTCCACCCGCGCCAAACGGAAGAAATATATGGGGGTCAGTGACAATAAACGAGCGCGGACAACTCGTAATTCCCAAAGCCGCTCGCGAAAAATTCAGTCTTACCGGAGGACAAAGATTAATTGTGCTCAGTGACGATGAGGAAGGCATAGCTCTCGTCCCGGCAGAGATATTTGAAGAAAGAATGAAAAAAGCAATGGAGTGGGCATCTTCCAAATCAGAGGAATAACAGACCAAGGCTCCTCACTGCCGGCAAATGCGTCGGCGGCGAGGAGCCTTTTTATGCTTCGATGTCAATTGTGAGGCCGGACTTGAATTCCACGGTGAACTGGTCGTCGTAAACGGTGATCTGCCGGATCAGCTTTCGGACGAGGCTTTCGTCGAATTCGGCGATTTCGGATTGCTGACCTCCGATGAGGTCCTGCAGCTCGGCGATGGCATCGTAGTCCTGCTTGCTGTTAGCCTTTCGGATGAGCTCCTTCTGCAGCTTATCGAGCCTGGCCTGAATACCGCCCGGGCGCATCGTGTCGGCGGGTATGATAGCTTTTGCAATGTTCTCCTGCATCTGCCGGACATGGAAACTATAAGGCATAATGGAATCAAGTATCCTCTGCTTAGATTATGGCCGGATGTATGAAAATATTGTCTGCATCAAACTGATGCGGCGTGGCTTCGAGGTTTATGTTGGAAAGATGTATCAGAAAGAAGTGGATTTTGTTGCAGTCCGCGGCGATGAAAAGATGTATATTCAGCTAAGTGACGATATATCGCGGCCTGAGACCTTTAAACGTGAGTATGATCCCTGCTTAAGATCAAAGATGCGTATCCCAAGCTTATTCTGGCCAACACCAGGCATGAGACCTATGACTATGAAGGCATCAGGATTCACAATTTATCAGACTGGCTGCTGAAGATTGAATAAAGGCAGCAAGAGAGTGATGGAATTAAGCAAATCGGAGTTTGCGAGGAAGAAAGATGTATCTAACAAACGAGCTGCTTGTAAACAGAATTCGAGAAATCTCCCAAAGAACAGAATTAATGTCTGATCATGCGCTTTCATTTGAAGAGTATATCGCGCTTCCCTTCTTTGGACAGATCATTCTGCGTTTTATGCTCAATCTGGATGAATACACATTGGATGATCTGGACAGATATGAAAGCCTGCTGAATGAAATCGC
Source organism: Galactobacillus timonensis (assembly GCF_900240265.1). Taxonomy (NCBI): domain Bacteria; kingdom Bacillati; phylum Bacillota; class Erysipelotrichia; order Erysipelotrichales; family Erysipelotrichaceae; genus Galactobacillus; species Galactobacillus timonensis. The sequence continues at coordinate 336,956 of NZ_LT964740.1, read as the reverse complement.
TGGTGAAGAATTCATGACAGATTTCATGGGTGTTGTTTATAAAAAAGTAGGTGTAGACTTTTCAACACTGGATCAACGTCTGACAGAAATGACTTCAAAGTTTATGGATGAAGAAATTCATGATTCCATTCATGCAGATGGAATCAGAGAAGATGCAGCCGCCTTATTGAAAAGAGCTGGACTTGATACAAGCATTCCTGTATGGGAAATACAGGTTGAAGAAGATGAGTATAATCTTCTATTGCTCGGAAAAGATAACAAACTGTTACTGACTGATGAACCAATGAAGTTATCAGTAATGGAAGTAAACAGAGATCGTGCTACAAGTCTGATCAAAGCAGCTTTTTACTGTAAAAAGAATGGCATATCCTTAGCCAGAGTTTTATTGGATCGGACGTAATAAGAGAACTTTTATACAAATTCCCGTTTGCAGAACTGAAACAATCCTGGCTGATGATACATATCAGTCTTTCACATCCAGTGAGAGGCTGATTTTTTATGCTCAAGAACAGGAGGCAAACGTATATGAGCAATGCATTAAGAATCCGCAGCCGCAGTCAGCTTGGAAGATCAGCGCTCCGATCATGTCTGTTGCAATGAAGGCAAGGACAGAGTGCTTGAGCTGGCGGAGAAGTACGATGTAAGAAAAGCAGAACGGCAGACGGAAAGACCATCCGCCCTGCAGGCACGGAAGGAAAAGAGTAATGTGATGATGAAGTTTGAAGAGATGAGAGGTGCCAGCATGCAGGCCTATGCCAATGCGCTTGGGATCTGCGGGAACAGTTTGGCAGGATCCTGGAGGCGGGAAAAGGGAATTCTCGAGGCGCTCTCTGCGGTGCGGTAATTTTGCATCGGCATCCTTGCGATCACCAGATTGCTCTGTTTTACTGAAATCAGAAATGGAAAAGGAGGCAGAGAAACCATGCTGGCGATTCGTATTATTTTCATAATCCTCGCAGTTCCGCTGTTCCTGATTGTCGGGACTGTCGAGCTTCTGTTTAAGTTTTTGACCAATCTTTCGAGCTATGTCATCGGATCGCTGATGTTCTTTATCATCGGCTGGGATATCTGATTCATGTTCGCGCAGGAATGGACGCAATGCCTGATCCTGACAGGGATGGCAGTGGCCGGCTTCCTCGTGATCTTTGCGGCAGCTGTAATCATTGCTCTGCTGGAGCCTGCAGGGGAGGGCATCGGAGGATTCATCCGCTCGTAACGTACCTACAAAAATATTGTGGTATGGAAGTATTAATTTTCTTGGCAAAGAAGATGCAGAAGATAATGTGATGCGAGTGATTAACCCTGAGGCCGCAGAAGAACTTCTTGAATCGGCCTTGAAATAGATGGCGATATCTGAGCTCAAATATAGAGGAGGACAAACTTGGTCAGCACAATCCAAATAGCTCTGTATATTTGGATGAAGCTGGCCTTAATCATCGATGGATCAGGCAGTTTTCACAGCTGTATTCGCCTTTCATTTGGATTGATGATCTGTATCCTAGATTTTCCTAATCATATTCTTCATGATATTCATCATCATTCTGACATAATCATCTGGATCCAGGACCTGATAGCCACAGTGCCTGTATTCTTCCTTAATTATTACGGATGCATGCGGATATGCTTTTCGTATATCATGTTCTGACTTTCTGGCAGATTCATTTTCACCCCACAGAAAGGTGCATTTCTTCTGTATTTGTTCGGGAAGCTGCTCAAAAGTGAAATGATAGCAGGTTTCGGTCATTGCTTTGAGCGACTCCGGCTTGACATTCTGTGCATTATGGAACATATCGGCAATCATGTCATGATACGCTTCTTTATCTGGTACATTCTGCATCTTTCTGCTGTGCAGGAACTTCTGAACGCCTGCTTCATTGTCATGGCCTTTTACTTTTCCTGCGATCATTCGAAAGACTGTATACATGATTTTCCTGTGCAGGGATGAAAAGCGGAAGAAGGGACCGCCGTCAAAGAAGCAGTGTTTTACTTCATAATTCTGCTGCTGGGCCAGCTGTACAAATGCCATCAGAACCTCTGCCCCCCATGGAAGTGCCATGCGCCATTGCAAGTGATGAAATATCATGCTCTTTCAGCCACTGCAGTGTCCGTTCTGCTTCTTCTTGGGCATGATGATACACGGATCCTGTGCCGTCATAGCCATCGTAAACAGCCAGAATGACATCATACTGTCTGGACATCCTTTCTGCGATTGGCATCATGCTTTTTGAGGAGCAAAGCATCCCCGGAAACATCAATATGGCAGGATGGTCCTCTTCTCCAAGTGTTTCAAATTTCATTTGACAGCGTCTCCTTTTATTGCGATCACTGTCAGCCATGGTTTTCTTTCATGGTAAATCACTTCAACCGAGGCAAAACCTGCCTGTTTCAGACATGCTGTAATCTGATCTTGCGTATAGCATTTCATGCCATCAATAATGGTTTCACATTTTTTGCCCATCTCATCTGTGCCATCCGATTCATTGCAGATGAGGAAAAAGCCAGCTGGTTTCAGGGTGCGGTAAACCTCCTTGAAGCATTCTGCCAGATCAGGCCAGAAGTAGATGGTCTCAAAGGCAGTTGCAAGGTCCATGCTTTCTGATGAAAAGGGAAGTTTTGCTACACTGCCCTGTACTACCGTGCATCGCTTTGCCATGATGGCTCGGTGGTTAGTCTGCATGGTCTTGCGCACACTCAGTGCGGAATAGTCCAGCGCAGAGATCTTTGCGTCCGGGTACTTTTTCAGCAGGGCTTTCACATTTCTCCCACCGCCGCAGCCCAGTTCTTCAATGGTATCTGGAGATATATTGACAAGATGGGACATGCCCCAGTCTGCCAGTTTTGCATGGTGACGGTTCATGCTGGAAATCATCAGACTGCCGAGGAGCCCATCTGGCTTCTGCGTCTGCTGGAGATAGTTTTTGATCAAATCCATATGGTTATTTCCATCCTGTCAGAAGTGCTGAGCCTGTTAACATCAGTCTTCCTGCTTCCTTTCTGGTCATAAACAGACCATTTGTCGTATCTATCAATTCTACTTTTTCATAACCCATATCCTTCAGCTTCTTTACGAATGCCTGCATGTCACCATATTTGCCTTTGGTAAAGATGTCATGAATGGCAAAGGTGCCGCCTTTTTTCAATACCCGCAGTGTTTCCATCAGAATTTCCTGCCGGTCATGAGAAGGAATATTGTGATACACATAGTTGCTGAAAACAGCATCAAAACATTCATCCTCAAAAGGCAGCTTGACTGCATTACCCTGCCAGAAGGTGACATTGGATACACCTTCTGCTTTTGCATTGCGCTGACATAATGACTTGCTGAAAGAGGCATATTCCTTTCCCCAGCGGTCAATGCCAACAAATGCCGCATCGGGATTTCTTCTGGCACAGGCAATGACAAGCGCACCGCTGCCACATCCGACATCCAGTCCTTTCTGTCCTTTGGAAAGAGAAATCCGTGCAGCAATGCCATCAATCACTTCTTTCGACAGCTTCCGTCTGCCATTGTAGGAAAAAGCACGGAACATCATGACAGCCTTCAAGGAAAGATATGCAAATACAATGGAAAGTAATAGCAGTATGGTCAATACGATTGACTTCAGGCTGCCAGGAGCTATGTACAGTGATGACAGGACAGAGCAGATCATGCAGATGGCAAAGGCTGCGATCGCAGATATGACCAATCCTTCTGGCATCCAGTTTTTATAATCAGGTTTCATTAGATCTCCTTTTCGCATATAGGAAAGCATGTATATTCTTATAGGTTAGTATGAACTAACTATATCATATTCACTGCAGAAGACTCACAGAAAATCATGTTTTTCCGGGGACTATTCCGCTTCTTTTGGTGGGATGGTCTCCGTTTTTTATACTTATCAGGAGGAGAAAATGACAGCGACAAGACTGATCGCTCTGCATGTGAACAAGAGTAAGGGCACATCTGCAAGCATGCATGAGCGGCTTGCAAAGGAAGCGACAGCGCAGATGGATCATCTGCTTTCCGACATTAAACAGAAAGAGATACGGATGCAGGAGATCCGGGAGCTGCGGATGCATATCATCAATTACAGCAAGACACGCGACATCTACACGGCATACCCAAAGGCAGGGTACGGCAGGAATTTTTTGAAAAGGTTTGAGATTTGATGCAGTATTCGCCGCTTAAACCGTAGTATATAGGTGAAGCCGGAAATGAGGCGGTGTGATGATAGACGATGAAAGAATCATAGAAATGTTTTTCGAGCGTTGAGAACAGGGCATAGGGGAACTGGACATAAAATACGGAAAAGTCTGCCATAATCTTTCCTGCCATATAGTAGGGAGTCGGCGTGGCGCGGAGGAATGTGTAAACGACGCTTATTTAGGCGCATGGAACGCCATTCCCCCGGCACGACCTAACCCGCTGGTGTCTTATCTTTTGAAAATCGTTCGGAACATTTCGCTCAAAATCTATTGGAGAATGGAAGCAGCCAAACGAAGCAGCCATTACACGATTGCTTTAGAGGAAATTGAAGCCAGAGAATTAGCCGGTATCATTGAAAACTTTTTGGATACGCTGACTACCGAAAACCGCGTTATCTTTATACGCCGCTATTGGTTCTCTGATAGCTACAAGGATATAGCCGGGTTTGTAGGGCTTTCAGAGAAAATATCTCTGTCCTGCCGGACCCGTATCCGCGAGAAGATGAAACAATACTTGATTGAAAGAGAGGTATTCGTATGAACTCAAAAAAGCTTTCTGACGCTATGAGCGAACTTGATACAAAATATGTTGATGAAGCTCTCAATTACAAGAAGAAATCTAAAAAGCCCATTTGGGTAAAGTGGGGAGCTGTTGCAGCTTGTTTGTGCCTTGTGGTTGCAGCGATTAGTGTTTCGCATATCCTAAATTCCCCACAAGACGATACGACCACAAATGTTATTGCAACTAAAATGGCTTTTGAAGCTAAGGTGTTGGAAGTTCAGAACGGCGCTTTGATAGTAGAGCCAATAGAGGGAACACCAGAGCGTGAGCTAACGGAAAGTATTGCCATTGACACAGAGGATTTAGGGGAACTTAATACAGTTGAGTATGTAAAAAGAGCGCAAATCGGAGATACAATCAAAGTTTGCTATCTGAAAGAAGATAGTGATATCAGTAATGGCGTGATTGCCGTTTACGAGATTATCCCCTTAGAAGAAAAAAAATAATCCACTATTTTATGAAATAGGGGCAGCCGAGGAAATCGACTGCTCTTTTTCCATCTTATAAGAATTTCAATTCGGTTTGATAAATCGAATAAGGAAGCTTTTTTATGCTTATCAGGAGGAATAATGGCAGCGACAAGACTGATCGCTCTGCATGTGAACAAGAGTAAAGGTGCATCTGCAAGCATGAATGAGCGGATTGAATATTCACAGAACCCGGAAAAGACGGAGAGCTGATCATGGCATATGCATGCCAGCCGGAGACGGCTGCAGAAGAATTCCTGCTTGCAAGACGGCAGTATCAGGAGATCACCGGCATCGCGCTGCAGCGTCTTTCGGATATCCTCTTCTTTGAACATTGTTACAGCATCATTCAAAGAAAGCCCTATGCAGAGCAAAACAAGAGAACAGTCTATCCCAAGCGGCACACGATCCGCAGCGAATTAGAAGCCGTGATCGCAGAGATTCTGAAGAAGAAGCCGAAAGATCTGGAGACATTTCTGGACCTGCTCCGTCAGGAAGGATACGAAATTAAGCGCGGAAAACACATCGCTGTAAAGGGCAGGGCGCAGAAGCGATTCATTCGCCTGGACTCGCTGCATGTGGGCTTCAAAACACAGGACCTAATGCAGATCTTGGAGAACCCACAGCAGTCGCCTTCTGTGCAGCACACATCGGGCAAACGCCAGAGGATCGACCTGCTGATTGATCTGCAGAAAAAGATTCAGGAAGGCAAGGGAGCAGGTTATCAGCGCTGGGCAAAGGTTCTGCTGTTTCTGCAGGAGAACGATATCCACGATTATGAGCAGTTGAAGCGGCTTGCAAAGGAAGCGGCAGCGCAGACGGATCATCTGCTTTCCGACATCCAATAGAAAGATGTACGGATGCAGGAGATCCGGGAGCTGCGGATGCATATCATCAACTACAGCAAGACACGCGACATCTACACGGCATACCGGAAGGAAGGATACAGCAGGAATTTCTTTGAAGCCCATAGGAAAGAGATCACACTGCACAAGGCAGCGAAGGATGCCTTTGATCAGCCGGGACTTAAGAAGATTCCAAGAGCTGCGGAGCTGAATGAGGAGTTCAACCGTCTTGCCAAGGAAAAGAATGCGGAGTATGCCCAGTACCGCACGGAGCGGGAACGGATGAGAGATCTTGCCAATGCTAGAAGAAATGCGGAGATGATTTTGCGAGGACAACTGAATTAATTCCAAAATAATACTTGACCTGGAGTTAACTCCAAGGAGTATAGTCCAGTTACAGATGACAAAGTAAGAGGCAAACTGTAAAGAGGGTGATGACGATGACGATAAAAGAAGTTTGCGAAAAATTCAATCTTTCTCCGGACACGCTGCGCTACTACGAGCGCGTAGGTGTAATTCCGGAAGTCAGAAGAACGAAAGGTGGCATCAGAGATTATTCCGATGAAGATCTGAAATGGGTAGAGAATGCTGTCTGCATGAGAAATGCCGGGGTTCCAGTAGAAATGCTGATTGAGTATGTAAAGCTTTTCCAGCAGGGTGATTCTACGATCGCAGCAAGACGGGATCTTTTGATGGAAGCGCGTGCGGAGGTACAGAAGAATTTAGATATGTATCAGGCCACTATGGACAGGCTCAATTACAAGATTTCCCGGTATGAAGAAGCCGTGAAGACCGGTGTCCTTTCATGGGATGCTGAGAATATTAAGAAAGATTGAGATAGATACTATGGCCAAGACGTTAATGGCATTCTTTTCAAGAGCGGATGAAAATTATTTTGGCGGTTCTATGAGATATATAGAGGTTGGCAACACGGAAGTTGTGGCTCGTAAAATCAAAGATCTGATTGGGGCAGATCTCTTCAAAATTGAAATGAAGACACCATATGCGAAGGATTATAACACCTGCATTGTTGAGGCAAAGGAACACCAAAAGCAGGATGCAAGACCTGAACTCAAGTCTCTTCCGACAAGTATTGATGCGTATGACACGGTGATTCTCGGTTATCCAAATTATTGGGGAACAATGCCAATGGCAGTATTTACTTTCCTTGAAGCGTTTGATTTTTCAGGAAAGACAATTCTTCCTCTTTGTACAAACGAGGGGAGTGGAATGGGGTCCAGTGAATCAGATATCAGAAAGCTTTGTCCGGGCGCAGATGTGAAACGTGGACTGTCAATCAACGGAAGCAGTGCAAATAAAGCTGACGCTCAGATTAAGAGCTGGCTGAAGTCCAACGGTTTGATGTAGGAGGTTACATATGGAGAATATTATTCTGAACAACAAACTGGAATGTCCGGTCGTAGGAATCGGGACATTTATGTTATCACCTGCTGAGGCAGAAAACAGTGTCCGGGAAGCCCTGAAGATGGGTTATCGGCTGGTTGATACAGCAAACGCTTATGTCAATGAGCGTGCTGTCGGACGCGGAATGCGCGATAGTGGTGTATCGCGTGGGGAGATCTTCCTCTCCACCAAGCTCTGGCCAAGCGAGTATGAAAATGACAACGCAGTTGATGAGACGCTTGAACGCCTTGGTGTGGACTATGTGGATCTCCTTTACATCCATCAGCCTGCAGGCAACTGGCTTGCCGGATACCGTAAGCTTGAAAAAGCATACCGTGAAGGCAAAGCAAAAGCCATCGGCATCTCCAATTTTGAAGGAAAGTACATAGAAGAACTTCAGACGAAGTGGGAAGTAGTTCCCCAGTTTGTTCAGGTGGAGGCGCACCCTTACTTTACACAGAAAGAGCTGTGTAAGACGCTCGATAAATATAACATCAGGCTTATGAGCTGGTATCCGCTGGGACACGGAGATCAATCCCTCATCAATGAACCAGTTTTCGCCAAACTTGGAAAAAAGTACGGAAAGACACCCGCACAGGTAATCCTTCGCTGGCATACACAGATGGGCTTTGTTGTCATCCCTGGAAGCAAAAATGTAGACCATATCAGAGACAATCTTAGTATTTTCGATTTCAAACTTACGAATGAGGAAATGGTGGAGATTGCAAAGCTGGATAAGGGCGAGAGATATTATCACAGGACCGATGCTCAGCTTATGCAGTTTGCACAGTGGAAACCGGAATTTGAAAAAGCGTAAGTAATGCATTTATGGAGGATGAATATGCAGAATTTTGATTATGTTACACCAACCAGACTGATTTTTGGAAAGGGGGTAGTGGAACAGCTGCCCGAAGTAATGCGTCAATATGGAAGAAGAATTCTTCTGACCTACGGCGGCGGAAGTATCAAGAAGATTGGTCTTTATGACAAGGTAAAGGAGCTTCTCAGTGATTTTGAAATCGTGGAGCTGTCCGGCATTCAGCCGAATCCCAAGTATGATCCGAGTGTCCTGGACGGCGTAAGGCTTTGCAAGGAACATGATGTGGATGTGATCCTGTCGGTTGGCGGAGGCAGCGTACTCGACTGTTCGAAGGCAATCGCAGCTGGAGCAAAGTATGATGGGGATCCGTGGGATTTGATTTCCTATAAGGTAAAGGCACAGGCAGCACTTCCGATTGTAGATATTATTACGCTGGCCGCTACGGGCAGCGAGTATGACTGCGGCGGAGTGATTTCCAGAACCGAGACAAACGATAAAATCGGCTATGTGGATCCGCTTCTTTATCCTGCGGTTTCGTTCCTTGATCCGACTTACACATTTACGGTATCCAGAAAACAGACGGCTGCCGGCTGCGCAGATGCAATGAATCACATTATGGAGCAGTATTTCTGCGAGGATTCCACGCTTCTTAACGATGGATTTATGGAAGCGGCGCTTAAGAGCCTTATGGTGAATGCAAAGAAGTGTCTCGAGAATCCGGAAGACTATACGGCAAGAGCGGAAATGATGCTTGACTGCACCTATGGATGCAACGGGATTTATTCGCTTGGAAACAGTGGTTCTGGCTGGCCCTGCCACGGTATGGAGCATGCGCTTTCCGCATACTATGACATTACGCATGGGGAGGGACTTGCGATCATTACCCCACGGTGGATGAAGCATATCTTAAGCGAAAAGACTGTAGATCGGTTTGTCAAATACGGTGTCAATGTCTTTGGAATTGATCCGAATCTGGATCGGTTTGACATCGCAGATCGGGCGATTGAAGAAACGTACCAGTTCTTCGCATCGATCGGTATCCCGATGCATCTTAAGGAAGTGGGTATTGATGAGAGCCGTATTGATGAGATGGCACATCATGTAGCAGAAAATGAAGGACTTGAAAATGCATGGGCGCCGCTGACAGAGAAGGATATTGCAGACATTTTCAGAGCATCCTTATAAATGACAAAGGAGATTAAAAATGGCATACGGATATATTGCAAAACTGAGTGAACACGTCATAAGGGAACATGTTCGTTTCAATGACCGCTATGGGATTGCTATTGCGGCAGATATTTACCGGGCAAAGAATCTGGATGAATCCGGAAAATATCCGGCGCTGATTGTCGGCGCACCCTATGGCGGCGTGAAAGAACAGGGACCCTGTGTTTATGCAAATGAACTGGCGCAGCGCGGGTTTGTGGTTCTGACGTTTGATCAGGTACATATGGGAGAATCCGCAGGAGAGCCAAGGAATGTTTCTTCGCCGGATCTGTTTGCAGAGTCGTTCAGTGCAGCGGTCGATTATCTTGGCGTGAAGGTTCCCTATGTGGATCGGGAGAAGATCGGTGTGATCGGCATCTGTGGATCGGGCGGATTTGCACTCTCTGCGGCTTCAGTTGATGTACGTATCAAAGCGGTTGCTACGACTTCCATGTATGATATTTCCGACGTTCGCGGCATGATGAACCTGACGAAGGAACAGATCGATCAGATGAAGCATCAGCTTGCTGAACAGAGATGGTCGGACTTTGAACAAGGTCAGCCGGAATATATTCCCAGTTTTCCGGAAACGCCATATCCTTCCGTGGAAGCTCTGCCGGAAACGGATCTGATCACCAATGAATGGAATCGCTTCTATGCAGTTCCGCGGGGCCATCATCCCAACGCGAGAGGCGGTTTTACTACTACCTCCAATCTGGCCATGATGCAGTTTAAGTGCCTTGATTATATTGATGAAATTTCGCCGCGTCCGATTCTCTTTGTAGCAGGTTGTAGCAGGCGATCATGCTCATTCTCGCTCATTCTCAGAAAAGGCGTACGAGAAGGCGGCAGAGCCGAAAGAACTGTATATTGTTCCGGATGCGGAGCATATCGATCTTTATGATCAAGTGGATAAGATTCCGTTTGACAAGCTGGAGAATTTCTTCAAAGAATCGTTAAAGTGATGAATGGCAAGCAGCCCGATTGAGTGAAAAGAAGCGCACGGAACGAAATGAACAGGTTTGTATTGGCCGGAATGCTCAGTTTAATGTTACTTATCTCAGGGTGCGGCTTCAGAATGGCTGCGGAGGAAACCATCAAGGAAACAGATCCTCCATCGGAAAGCAATACTGGAGATGAGATGGAAAATAATATGGATGAATCAATGCCGGAGGAATCTGCGGCTTTAAGGATGACAATAGAAAACTCACCGGTCCAGGTTACATGGGAAGACAATGAATCCGTAACAGCTTTGAGAAAACTTGCGCGGAAAGAACCAATTCAGATCCACATGTCAATGTATGGCGGCTTTGAGCAGGTTGGACCGATCGGGACATCGCTTCCAAGAGATGATGCAGAGACAACGACATCTGCTGGAGATATTGTTCTTTACTCTGGAAATCAGCTGGTAGTTTTCTATGGGTCCAATTCATGGGCTTATACAAGACTGGGCAGAATTACGGACAAAACGAAGGAAGATCTGTCTGAACTGCTTGGCAAAGGTGATGTAACGATAACGATACAGACAGATTGAGAACAACATCAGAAAGGAACCAATCCATGAGTAAAATACTTGTAATTTCAACCAGTCTAAGGAGTCATAGTAATTCAGAATTTCTAACCGAAAAAATGACAGAGGGTATCCGGGAAGCTGGCCATGAAGTGGAAACAATCAGTCTCAAAGGTAAAAACCTGAAGTTCTGCACCGGCTGCCTCGTCTGTCAGAAGACGCAGAAATGCGTTCTGAATGATGATGCGGTCTGGATCGCGGAAAAGGTAAAGATGGCAGATACACTGGTATTTTCAACGCCGATTTATTATTACGGCTTGAGCGGGCAGATGAAGACGCTGCTTGATCGGATGAATCCGCTGTATCCTTCCGATTATCAGTTCCGGAATGTTTATCTGTTAACCGTCGCGGCAGAAGATGAATCCAGTACACCAAAGAGGGCAGTCAGCGGTCTGCAGGGATGGATTGACTGCTTTCCTAAGGCGCGTCTTGCCGGAACTTTATTCTGCGGCGGCTTGAACGATGCGGCAGAGGCAGCGGAGAATTCTGATATTCAGGAGAAGGCTTACCAGTTTGGCAAGGCAGTTATTTAAAGAAAGAAAAGAAGGAACAAAAGCATGGACCGTAAGATTGTTCAGACGGCGGGAAGAGACAGACTGGGAGAATTTGCTCCGGAGTTTGCCCATTTCAATGATGATGTGTTGTTTGGAGAGAACTGGAATAATCCGGATCTTGATCTGAAAACCCGGTGCATAATCACAGTAGTTGCACTGGTGTCATCCGGTATTACAGATTCGTCACTGACGTATCATCTTCAAAATGCTAAGGAACACGGTGTGACGAAAAGTGAAATCGCCGCGATCCTGACGCATGTGGCTTTTTATGCGGGATGGCCGAAAGCCTGGGCTGCGTTTAATCAGGCGAAGGAAGTCTGGAAAGAAGAAGCTCCTGCAGAGGCAACGGAGATGGAAAAATATCAGAAGTCCCTGTTCTTCCCGATTGGTGAGCCCAATGATGCTTATGCCCGTTATTTTTCTGGCAGAAGTTTTCTGGCACCGATTTCTGCTTCGCAGATCGGAATCTACAATGTTACCTTTGAACCGGGCTGTCAGAACAACTGGCATATCCATCATGCCAAAAGCGTCGGCGGCCAGATTCTGATCTGTGTCGGGGGCAGAGGATGGTATCAGGAATGGGGCAAGGAACCGGTTGCGATGAAGCCGGGTGACTGCGTAAACATTCCTGTTGGCGTGAAGCATTGGCATGGCGCAGCAGAGGACAGCTGGTTCTCGCATCTGGCAATAGAAGTTCCGGGTGAAGAAACATCCACAGAGTGGCTGGAAGCATCGAAATAATACGGAATCAGCAGCACTATTCAATAACGATATTGGAGTGATACCGGGTAACTGGCATCACCCTTTTTTGCGTTCGAAGGAACGCGCAGCCATCTCCGCAGGAGATGTTCAAGGGGATTGGGGGTGCTTCCGCAACGAGCAAAAATTGGCTTTGTATTACAAAGACACTGCTCGCACAGTAACTCAAGTAATTGTTTGGCTGAAGTTTGTGAGAGGCGATGATGAGTGCCATCTCGATGATTCTGGATTTGCAAATACAAATCTTTGTAATGTGAGGATACATCACAGGTGTTATATTGATAAAAAGGAAAAGAATGTATTTTGTTCTGCAAAGTACGAATTCATGATGGAAATACGATAATGGCTGTAAGCTATAACAAACTCTGGAAAATGTTAATTGATAAGGGCATGAAGCGTACAGAACTTCGCGATGCTGTCGATATGAGCACGAACTCACTGGCAAAGCTGGGGAAGAACGACTATATCTCACTGGAGATTCTGGACAGGATTTGCACGTATCTGCAGTGCGACATCGGTGACATTATGGAGTTTGTTTCTCCGAAGAAGAATGTTAATTCTAATACGCCTTCCGGTCAGAATGAGGTGCGTCCATGAAGAACCTACCATATAGTACCGCGGAGTAAAACATGTATTCTGGTTCCCGGAATTTCGCAAAGAGATCAGTATGCTTGTGGAAGGACAGATCCTTATAACACGCCCTTTTCGCAGGAAATCAGGCAGCAAATTCTTGAAAACTTCAGCCATAGAATGAAATGCCATGCTCTGCATCAATTGGTGGATCGCGAAGAGATTCGAATAATCACTATCTGGTCTGTCAAGATGATGTGTCTGAAAATTAAAATGGGGTCATAACAATAATACGAATCGCCAGGATGGAGAGACTAGCCAAGAAACCAGCCAAGAAACTAGCCAAGAAACTAACCAAGAACCATACAATGCCAGCCATGAAATGAATCATAATGACGTTTCGGAAACGGAACTGGCCAATACAGATAAGATCCGCAATGCAATTGCTAATAGTCCGTCTGTGACGCAAAAGGAGTTGCAGTGACTTACCGGGCTGTCCCGAAGTGGATATGATCATTGAGCCTGGGAATGACCTTTGCGACGAGGAGTACCGGCAGGTGGCGACACAGGAGGACTTCGATTCGTTCTGACAAATGCATTCAAAGCGATTGCGAAGCGATATACAATACGTTATTATCCTCATAGAAAGAATGTAAGGAGGTTGATCGTATGGCAACAAGAACGGCGAATGTTATTGCAAGGGTAGAACCTGATGTCAAAGAAAAGGCAGAAAATATTTTAAAAGGTATGGGTATCCCCTCCTCTGTAGCGATCAACATGTTCTACAGACAGATCATTACGGACAACGGCCTTCCATTTCAACCATCAAGGAATGTGCAGGCTCCGAAGGCACTGAGCGAGATGTCACGTGAAGAGTTCAACGCAAGAATGGCAGAAGGCCTTCGCCAGGCAGATCATGGAGAAGTTTCGTCTGTAGAGGATGTTCGCAAGAGGATAATGGGGGAGCTGCATGGACTCTTATAAGGTTAATATTACAAAACAAGCAGAAGAATCAATGCGTGATATTGCCTTATATATTGCCCGGAATATTATGAATGTATCGGCGGCAGAGGGACATGTAGAAGCATCCCTGAACGCGATTGAAGAGCTTTCCTACAGAGCAGCAACTGTGAAAACAATTCCGGAGAACCCTTGGGGAGAAATGGGATTTCGCCGGATCAGTGTCAAGAACTATTACATCTACTTCATAATATATGAAGATAGAAAAGAGGTTTCTGTTCTTGACATCATCTATCAGGGACGAGATCAGCAAAAAGGTTTGAGTGAGGGAGATTACGAAGAAGAAAATCCCGAAACGAATACCTGAGAATAGATAGAAGCAAATAGATAGAAGCATATTTTCCGTGGACCAGAACATCCATTTGCGTGGTGCTCTGGTTTTTTCATGCCATGAAGGGGGCAGTCTATGGCAGATCGTATTAAAGAAATCACAATCGAGCTGGATGGCGATACGACTAAGCTCTCCAACGCCTTGAAAGGTGTGAACAAGGAGATCCGGGATACTCAGTCCATCTTAAGGACGTGAACACGCTCCTGAAGATGGATCCGGGCAATGCAGATCTTCTGGCACAGAAACAGAAGCACCTGAGAGAAGCGATCGATGCAACGGTAAGAGGGTTTCGCAATCATATTTCTGCTGTGCAGCCCGGTGCTTGATTTTCCTTATCTTGTTCATCCTGCGCAGGGAACTCTGACCGGAGTATTTCTTGATTCTACTGATTTTGTATATTCACCGTTCTACCATACGAACGGGACCCTGGATGCACAGTAACTGATGAACAGGGAAAACTGCCCGGACTACTCTCTGGGTAAGCTGAATCTATTGTTGTACCACTGCATTATGGCGTAATTATGATAAAATAACTTCACAAAGGAGATCGAAATTATGCCTCTTGATATTAGACCTGTATCTGATTTAAGAAATAAATTCTCCGATATTGAAAAAACTGTAAATGCCGGCAACCCTGTCTTTCTGACAAAAAATGGCTACGGAACAATGGTCGTAATGAGTATCGAAGAATACTCCAGACTTACTGACCCGATTGAATATGCATTGGATGAAGCGGATCATCAGGCAGAGACAACGGATCAACGCTTGACACATGATGAGGCATTCAGCAGTGTAAGGAAATCTCTGCATGAGTAAATACAGGTTGATTTATCTCCCGCTATTTCAGGAAGACCTTCGGAATGCAGCAGTGTATATATCGACTGTTCTAAACAATCCGGAGGCTGCAGATCGTCTTGTTGATAAGACTGAGAAAGCAATTCTCAATAGATCTGAATCCCTGCCTGGTGCATATCAGAAGTTTCCTTCCAGACATGATAGAAAGCATCCGTACTATAAAATCCAGGTTGAAAAATACGGAGTTTATTATGTCGTTTATGACACTGAAGATGGTCCCGTCATGGAAGTTCGCAGATTTCTACATGACTTTCAGAACAGATCCAATTATTTATGACTGCAGTTACCACCGGTATCAATGCCTGTTTATTGATGGAAAGTAAAGCTTCTTGAGAGATCCTTCACATTTTGCATGAAGGTGTGCTTCTTTGAATAACGGCCTGGCTGGTGAATCTTATCAGTTCTATATGGGCTACTCGAGTTCCGGCAAGGCAGTAAATGAAAGGTCAATCATGCAGATTTCGGAAGCCGATGCATGCGTTTGAGATTTTTCCAAAGTTTCGTCGGTCTGCCGCTGTATCTCTATCACTGCAAAGACAGCTTCCTGTAACAGTAACATTTCATGAAGTTCGTCCGATGTGGATACTAACTGTGCAGGGCCATGAGGATGTTCTGCGGCAGTATGTTTGAGTTCGTTATTTGAGGGAATCATGTTTAAGAAGCAACCCCGAGGATCCTCCTGTTACGCTCATATGAAATTGTCATTGGCAGATCAGATTGAGTGTCCCTGATCTGCTTTTTATAATGTCTGCAGCTAGAAAGGAAAAAAACTCAGAGACCCTTTTTATCTCGCAGATAAAACCTCTGAGGCTGGTCAAAAACCGTGTTTATTATGTCAGCCTATCAGGTTGTTGCGCTGGATAAGTCCGAAACCCTTGTTAGCGGCGGGCAGAAAGGGCCCCAACAAGAAGGTTCTGAAAGTTTGACCACACGGATACGCGGATGCGCATCCGTGTTTGTATGTTGGGCTGTTTTGGATGTGGATCTGACACATGATCCGGCGCATGTATTATCCGCAGAACCTATAATTTCTGTTACGGATGGATGCCGCCGAAGAATTATGAAAAGGGCTGCCAGTTCTGTTTTGGAAATATGGTCCTGAGATGGTTTTCTCCGTATCAGAAATGAATGATCAGGAAAGGATAAAAAGCTTTGGTTTATCACAAGGACAGACAGAAACAGAATCTTAAGGAAACGGTGCGGCATTATGTGGACTATCTTTCACGTTTTTTCCCCATTACGCATCCAAGCCCCCTGAATCAGGGCTGGCGCAGAAGCAATCCGTGGTTTCTCGAGGAAACGATACCGGCCCTTAGACAACGGTTGTCTGGGATAATATATAAGAGATAGCGGGGGGAATGAAGATGAAACGATGGATCACAGCAGTATTGCTGGCTTCTTTACTGACAGGCTGTGTCAGTAGGCAGACCATTCGCTTTGGGACGGCGGATTCAAGCGGACTTTATTACGTTTTTGGTACGCTGCTGAGTGAAGCTGCCAATGAAAATGACAAAAACTATACGCTCCAGGTCAAGGAGACGTCAGGCAGTGCGGCCAATATCCGTCTTCTTTCCGAAGGCTATATCCAGGTGGGAATTGCCCAGAGCGATGTCACCAATGAGATGTATTACGGAGAAGAGCTGACGGGGGACTCTGACAATGCCTATCAGGGATATTCCGCTGTCGCATCGTTATGGACGGAGGATGTGCAGATCGCTGTTCTGAAGAATTCCGATATCGAGAGTCTCGATGATCTCGAAAATAGGACGATATCCATCGGACAGGAAGACAGCGGAACCGAGCGCAACGCCAGACAGATTCTGTCATCCGTCGGTCTGCAGAGCGGCAATATCCAGATGGAAAATTATGATTACAGCGACGCAATGAGTCATCTTCTCGATGGAAGTATTGACGCGATGTTCATCACTGCCGGAGCCCCGGTACAGATCTATGCGGACAATGCTTCTGCGATTCGCCTCCTGTCGCTGTCCGATGACGAAATCGAACGCATCCGCAACACCTTCGACGGTTATGTGGAAGCGACGGTTCCCGCCGGCACCTATGAAGGGATATCCGAGGTCAGAACCCTGGGTGTAAAGGCAGTTCTGCTGGCGTCCGATGAGGCACCGGAAGATGCGGTATACGGCATGTGCCGCGTGCTGTTTGACAGTATTGATGACATCGGAAAACAGATCGGGCTGCGCGAAGAAATCACGAAAGAGACGGCGGTGGAAGGAATTACGATCCCGTTCCATTCCGGTGCCGAGAGGTATTACAAAGAGAACGGTATCTCTCTTGGGGGAAATGAGTGATGTCGGTTCCTCTCGATCAGTATCAGACGCTTGCCGTTGCGGTGGTGGTGCTGTTCTTCGGACAATGGCTGTGCAATCGTGTGAGGTTTCTGAAGACGTTCTGCATTCCGGCTCCGGTTGCGGGCGGCTTTGTGTTTGCGATTCTTACGACCATTCTGCATGTGACGAATCTGATGGATATTGATTTTGATGATTCGCTGCGGGAAGTTGCGATGGTGTTCTTTTTTACATCGGTCGGCTTTCAGGCAAATCTCAAGGTGCTGAAGCAGGGTGGGAAAGATCTGGCTGTGTTCCTGATTCTGGTGATCTTCCTGATTGTGCTTCAGAATGTGATTGCGGTAGGCGCTGCTTCCGCCATGGGACTGTCACCATTGATCGGCCTGACGACCGGATCCATTCCGATGGTCGGCGGCCATGGGACGGCCGGTGCCTTCGGACCGGTGCTGGAAGACTTTGGCGTCAGCGGCGCGACCACGATGTGTACAGCGGCCGCAACCTTCGGCCTGATTGCAGGTTCCTCCATGGGCGGGCCGTTAGGCAATGCGCTGATTCAGAAGAACCATCTTTCGCCGAAAACGGAGGAAGGTGAACAGGTGAAGAAGGAAGAAAAGCTTTCCCTTTCCGACTATGCGCCGGCGGTTTACCAGATTATTCTTGCGGCAGGCATCGGAACGGTTCTTTCGTGGCTGCTTTCCAGGACGGGGATGACCTTTCCGGTGTATATCGGTGCTATGATTGCGGCGGCAGTGTTCCGCAACATCAGTGAATACACGCATTCGTTCAACATTCATATGGATGAGATCAATGAATTCGGCAGCCTGTGTCTGTCGCTGTTTCTGGGCATCGCGATGATTACGCTGAAATTCTGGCAGCTGGCGGATCTTGCGGGACCGCTCGTACTGCTGCTGGGCTGTCAGACCGTATTCATGTTTGTATATACACGTTTTGTCGTATTCCGGCTCATGGGCGGCGATTATGATGCAGCTGTCATTGTGGCGGGCATCTGCGGCTTCGGCATGGGCGCAACGCCGAATGCGATGGCAAACATGTCTGCCATTACCAACCGCTATGGCAATTCGATCAAGGCCTATCTTCTGATTCCGATTGTGGGCAGTCTGTTTGCGGATTTTATCAATTCTCTTGTTATTACCGTGTTCATAAACCTGTTCTGAAAACAGGGGGATGTTCCTGAATTTATCTCGTTGCTGAAAGAAAGGCTAGGAACGTCGTGAATCCGGGTCCCAGAAAAGATCGTCCAGTGTTTTGTCCAGAGCTTTACAGATGGAGATGCACAGCCGGATCGTAGGGTTATAGTCGCCCTGTTCGATGGCATTGATAGTCTGCCTGGATACGCCGACAAGATCGGCCAGCTGCTGCTGGGATAGATTTTTTTCTGTCCTTGCGGATTTAAGTCTTAGGTTTTTCATTGATCCTCGTCATTCATTTTTCTGCTGGAAAGAATTGTTGCGGCAAAGATGATGAGAAACAGTGTCCCCATGATGATATCGGTGTTGTTGCTGGTGAGGATTCCTTCCGGAAGCCCTTCCTGAAGAATCTTAGTAATTCCGATGAAGAAATTGGTGACGCCGATGATGCATATGACGAGTGCCCATCTTTTCCAGCTTCCGGAAATGCCGAAGAAGACACCTTTCCAGATGGAATAGACGACGTAGATACAGATCATCAAAGAACTGACCGCAATCAGGGCAAAACTGCCGTCCATCGGAAGAAGGCGCAGATCAAGCAGAAATGACGCCGCAAACCCGGTAAGTACACCGGTAATCAGTGCATACTTATAGGCAGTTGAGCGAACAAACGTTTGCCGCTCATCATACGTGACCGGTTTCTGGCCGCGCATAAAATACATCAGAAACAGGATGATCACAAACGGTAGTGCAAAGCCGGCAAGATATTTCATGACAGTCCTCCAATGTGTCAAATATAGTTGACAACTACAGAATAGACGCTGTATTTCGGAGTGTCAAATATATTTTACATTTTTCGGCTCGGTCAGCAACAGGGAAGGAACTGAGGCGTTGGCGTATACTGATTTACATACACCCCTGCCCATGAGCAGGTAAATCCCGGAAAGGCAGACCTATGACAGATTTTTCAGAGGCTCTTAAGAACATTCAGGAAACAATCATGCAGGATCCCCGCAATCTTGCATATACGTCCCGCGGTATCCCGCCCATCTGGCAGATTCATGAACATGCAAAGATCCTGATCGTCGGCCAGGCGCCGGGACGCAAGGTGGAGGAGTCCGGAATTCCGTTTCATGACCAGTCCGGTGACCGGCTGATGCAGTGGCTCGGCATTGACAGCACCGTTTTCTATTCGGAAGCGGTTGCGATCATGCCGATGGATTTCTACTATCCCGGAAAGGGGAAGAGCGGCGACCTGCCGCCGAGGAAGTTTGTTGCGCCTGAATATCATGCGCGGCTGCTGTCGTTGATGCCGGAGATTACGCTGAAGGTGCTGATCGGGAAATACAGCGTTGATTTAGTGGCGGCGCATACCCCGTCTATAGCAGCTCAAGCTGTTTAGGCGGGGTTAGCCGCCTTTCTTCTTCCTGCCTGACGGCGATATCCTTCGTTATCGCGTTTTCCCTGTTCCTGGATATAGATTCTGACAGCCTCTTCGGTGGTTTCAGATACGGTGCTCAGGAAGTAGCTGTCAGACCAGAAAAGGTCTTTCCAGTAATACTTTTCCAATGCNCGGCGATATCCTTCGTTATCGCGTTTTCCCTGTTCCTGGATATAGATTCTGACAGCCTCTTCGGTGGTTTCAGATACGGTGCTCAGGAAGTAGCTGTCAGACCAGAAAAGGTCTTTCCAGTAATACTTTTCCAATGCAGAAGAAAACTCTTTCCTCAGCAGCCGGGAAGTAACCGTTTTATAATTGTTCACCAGTTTAGAGAGCTGCGTCTGTGGAGAGGCTTCGAAAAGAAGATGCACATGATCTTTGTCAGTAGTAATCTCCAGAATTCGGCACTTCCAGTCGCCTTCTATCACTTCGCGACTGATCTGAATCAGCCGATTGGCGAGCTCCCCTGTAAGCACCGGATGTCTGTATTTAGTGACTACAACCAAATGGTACTGAAGCTTATAAATAGAATGTCTGTTTCTATGATATTCAGCGTAATAGTCCATATCAATACCTCCTTCTATTTAATCGTACCACTAAAAATGTTATACTGTATTTAGGAGATAGGAAATGCAGGTTGTTGGAAGCTATGGTATACGCATTCGAGACAGCCATGATGCGCTGAAAAGAACAGCGGATCTCTTTTCAGATGCCGTCGCCCATCTTGTCCGCCCTGCACTTGAAAACTGGGATGCCTTATGCGAAGCTGGGGGAGCACAAATGCGGCAGAGAATGCTTGAGCGCATGATCCATTCTGCTAAGGGTTTCTCTTCATCTGACGCCTTCGATCAGAAGTTTCCAAAATTTCCTTCCTATTATCGCAGAGCCGCTATTATGCAGGCTCTTGGTATCGTTTCTGCTTATCAGTCATCTCTGAAGAACTGGAAGGCGAACGGCTGTACGGGAGAACCACCAAAGCTGGATTCCTGTAAGCACCGGATGCCTGCACTGTATCGCGGCAACACTTATAAGCCTGTGATCGATGAACAGACAGGCAAAGTGCTGCCTTATGCGGCAAAG
Source organism: Galactobacillus timonensis (assembly GCF_900240265.1). Taxonomy (NCBI): domain Bacteria; kingdom Bacillati; phylum Bacillota; class Erysipelotrichia; order Erysipelotrichales; family Erysipelotrichaceae; genus Galactobacillus; species Galactobacillus timonensis. The sequence continues at coordinate 315,830 of NZ_LT964740.1, read as the reverse complement.
ATCAAGGTGCTCCGCAAAAACGATTGGGTATGGGATACCGTTCGCCTATCTAAGACGGATGTTGACTACCTTGACAAGAGAGGCAGAAACGGAGATATCTCTGCTCCCGTGCTGGAGAAGAAGCACGGATGCTGGAAGCTGAGATTTGCAGTAACGGAAACTGTAGAATTGTCCGCAAAACCTGTATCGGAGCAGAAGATCTGTGCTGTCGACCTGGGGATTCGTACAGATGCGGTATGCAGTATCATGGACTCGAAGGGTACTGTCCTGGCGCGTAAGTTCATTATGCGCGGAAGAGAAAACTCGCTAAGGGTTGTCAACAGTAAATGCACTAATGAAACGAATGCACACCATGAAAATCCGTTCTGTACAGGACGGGTTTTCTTTCGGGCTGGTTGTCATGATTATGAATCAGCTTCTGTAAGCTTCCATGGACCTTGCGTAGTAGATTCGGAAGAACTTATTCATTGCCGCAACGATAGCCTGCTTGTCTTTCTTGCCTTCTGATTTCTTCTTCAAATAGTAATCATAGACAGCTGTATCTTTTACGGGTTTGATCTTTCTGAGATTCTTTACCAAGAGATATCCAAGCTTTCTCAGCTGCTTGGATCCTTTTCGGGTGATCTTCCGGTCGGATGCTTTGAACTGGCCGCTGTCATAAGGCGGGACATCGATTCCGATACAGGCGATCAGGGCATCTCCGGAATGGTATCTTCTTGGATCGCCTACCTCCGCCACAAGCAGTGGTGCCAGAACATCTCCGACACCGCTCATTGCACGAACTGCTTCATATTCCGGCCGCTTCTCCGCAAGTTCTCTGATCTGTGTTAGTATTTGACAGAGCACTTGATTCAGACCTTTCAGTGCCGCTACAGCTTGTTCTACAAGCAGCCGGCTCGTCGGATCATATGCCAGTGTAGGGATGCCTTCCTTTGCCAGCGAATAAATCTTGTCGGATTTATTCTGACGCGGACGGTATCCTTTTTTCTTCGCCCATTTAGTGAAGCGTTCATCAAATTTCTTTGGCCCGAGCGATGTGATGTAATCATAGTGACGGAACTCCTCCAGGAAGTCTGCCAGCCGGTCTTTACCGGTTACCGGATCATATCCATCGAATTCTTTTTTGATTCCCGGCATTACCTGATCGATCAGGTGGTCCAGATTCTGGACCAGCGCCACATGTGGCTTCATATAACTGAGATATTGTCTGGATAATGCCTTCATGGCCGCATACTCTTTGTCAGCACGCTGATACTCCTTCAACTTATTCCATTTCTCGATTGTGTACTGTGCGATTGCCATCGCATCTATACTGTCATTCTTAACTCCTCTGAAGTTGATGTCAGCCCGGTATTTCTTCATCGCAAGCGGATTGATCTCGGACACGAAGATGCCTTCATCCAGCAGGTAATACAGGACTGGTCTGCTGTAGGACCCGGTGGCTTCCATGACGACCCGAACATCATTCTTTCCACCGTAACCTTTGATTTGCTTTGTTAATTCCTTCAGATCCATTTCCGTATGTGAGATCTCATACGGAGCCTTCAGCACTTCTCCGTATTCATTCGTGATACAGATCGTACTTTTCAGCTTTGAAACATCGATTCCCACGCCAATCATAAAAACGGTCTCCTTTCTGCGCAGTAATATGCAGTAATCGGCGACCGCTCACACTTATTCTTCAAGCATTTTAGTAAGATACCAGAGTGTTATTTCAGACTCAACTCGCGTAAACGAATGTATTAGGATAAGGGAACGGCTGGCAGTTTTCTCTACGGACGCTGTTTCTCCAAAAGACTCACGCCAGACCGAATTACTACTCCCTTATCCTAAAATAAGTGCAGCTGGCTGACCATCTGGGTGATGGTTTTACCGACTACGCTTATACCGTACTAAAAGACTCTTTGAGCAATGCCCTGCATCGGGTGTCTGTATTCCAGTCTCTGCATGGATCACATGACTCCGGACGGCTCTGGAATATCGCAAAGCGGAGAAACAGGAATCTTGCACATCAGATTGCACGGGAGATTGTGAACTTTGCCATTGCGAATGAGTGCGATGCTATTGTCATGGAGCATCTTGATACGAAAGGTAAAAAGCGCGGCAGTAAGAAGCAGAAACTTGCCATGTGGAAGCACGCTGACATTCAGAAAACCGTAGAAAGCCTTGCCCATCATTATGGGATTCGCATCTCACGCATCAATGCACGGGGAACCAGCCGTCTTGCGTATGACGGAACCGGACGTGTCAGACGGGGAAGAGAAGTGTCCGAAGACACGCCTTATGACGTCTGTGTATTCAAAAGCGGAAAGATCTACAATTGCGACCTTTCCGCCAGCTACAACATCGGTGCCCGTTATTTTATCCGCGGGCTGTTAATGGAATCACCCGATCTTATGACAAAAGTCTCTGGGATCGGGAGTGGAACCCAAAGGACGTTAGCTGACCTATGGAAGATCAACAGGGTCTTGTACCCTCTGCTTCCAGCGGCAGTCTGACGATCCCGACATAAGTCTGAGAAACGTTAGTACAGATGGGCGCATAAGCTTCGGCTTGTGTGCTGTGCTGTTACCGTATCGTTTGTGCAGGCGGAAGTCTGAGGGCACACAAGCCCTTGGAAGCCCCGTCTATAGTACGTTAGCACTTAGGCGGGGAGGTTCACTACTATCTGCGGGACAGTAAGAAAGAGAACCTGACGGGTACCGTAGCTGCGTATCAGAATTATCTTCCTGCATGTTTTCCGATTGTTCATCCCAGTCCGCTGAATATCCGCTGGCGCAAGATGCATCCGTGGTTTGAAGAAGAGGTGGTTCCCACATTGCAAAGGAGAGTGAAAGAGGCTTTGGAGAATCAGTAATCTGCCGGCTTGAGCATCAATACAAAGGCGACGCAGAGAAAGATGCTGCAAATCCAGATCATCGACCTGTGCAGGGATGAAGAAAGGTAACTGCCGATTCCTGCTCCGAGAGCGAAGATCAGAATGACGCAAAAATAGTGCAGGCAGCGGATCAAAGTCGCAAAGATCCATGAATGCATTGCCAACACCAGAAACGACTTTCTGCAGAAGCAGAGCATGGCATTGGCTGATGAAACCAAATCATCTATGCCGAGCATTTGAACATTTGCGGAATGATCAAAAATCACAGGCTGGCAAAGGCAATTTCGGATGCTGGAATATAAAGTAATAGAACGTAACGGCTTTCTGATCAAAGTCGATACGTTCTATATAAGCTCGCAGAACTGTCATACGTGCGGGTATAAAAACCCGGCAGTGAAAGATCTAAAAGCGCGGAAGTGGATCTGTCCACAGTGCGGAGCAGCGCATGATCGGGATCAGAGCGCTGCGCTGAACATTCTGTCAGAAAGCATCCGCATCTTTAATGAACCGCAGGCTGCAGTTTCCGCAGCCTGAAACACTTATACGTACCGTGGTGCCCACAGGAAGTGACGCTTGCAAAAGAGAGCGTAAGACAGCACAATGCCGCAGTTCTCAGCGAAGCAAGAATCCCACAGGCTTTAGCCGGGGGGAGTGTCAATTCTCTTCTTCGCCACGATACTGAGCCATCATGGCTGCGAACAGATTAGCAGTGCTGGGCGGCGTATAGGTGATGGCATTGGCTCCCGCCGCAACCGTAGCCAGAATGCTTTCCGAAGTACTGCCGCCGCTGGCGATGATGGGTACATCAGGAAAACCGGCACGGATTTTTGTGATGATTTCAGGCGTCTTTGTACCGCCGGCAACGTTCAGGATCGAGGCACCTGCATCGAGACGTTTCTGAATATCGGTATCGGCACTTGTGACCGTAATGATGACCGGAATATCGACCGTCTTGGCAACCGCCGCAAGATTGAGGTTGGTGATTGGGCTGTTAAGAACAACGCCCATGGCCCCGCTGCTTTCCATGTCACGCGCAAGACCGATGGTACGCACACCATGCGTCGTACCGCCGCCGACACCACAGAAGACCGGAATGTACGAATACTTGATGATGGCATCGCTGATCGCAGTCTGGGGAGTAAAAGGATAGACTGCAAATACAGCATCCGCATCACAGTTGCGGATAATGGCCAGATCCGTTGTAAAGACGAGTGTCTTGATACGGCGCCCGAAGACAACAATGCCCGACGCACGCCGCGCCTCTTCCGGTATGCAGAGGATATTGTGCTGCAGCCTTGTTTCTATGACCGGGCGTGTTTTCTTTTCATTTGTCATGCGTTTTTCTCCAATATATTTCTTAATAAGTATGATACGTTCCTGTCATGCTTTCAAAACCGTATTTTTCTGCATTGCCCGGTCAACACGAAATTGTGACGGCACATAAATTAACGGATTGATTTCATGACCTGCTCACATCGAATTGCATGGTAAAACATATCAGAAGACTGGTATCAATCATGGAGAAAAGAGAAAACCTGCTGATTTATCGAATGAAGGGATTTGCCATTTGGGGCGTCGCCGTAATCCATGCGGCAACTTTGTCAAAGCAGGCTGCTTCTAACAGCTGGGCAGTATTCTGGCACAATGTTCTTCCTGTGTTTTCTGACCTGGGTGTACCGATTTTCTTCCTTCTTGCCGGCTTTCTTGATCACAGGAAGTCTGCGAAGGACTTCTGGTGCAAGCGGCTCAGGCATCTAATCATCCCCTGGATTGTTGCTGGAACTCTAGTATGGATTGCTGAGATGTTCCATTTCCGGTCTGTCGCGGCATTTATGCCATTATGGAAATTTCTTCTCGGCTACGGATCCTATCTTCATTTCATGCGGCAGATTGTGATTCTTTTCATCCTTGAATTTCTCTTTCAGCATTTCCCGTCCATAAGAATTCCATCCCTGACGCTGCTGGTGCTCCTTGGATTCAGTGATTTTGCAGGCATCACTTCGTTCTGGGACTGGATGACTTCGTATCTTTTCGCACCGTCTTCTCTCATCTACTTTGAGTGCGGCGTGGGTGTCCGGTATTACGTCTCACATGAAAGGGACGCTGGCAGACCGATCTCCCGGCGAAAGCTGCTGTGTCTCGAACTGTTTCTTCTGGCTGTCTGCTTTTTCCTGCGGATTCATCATCCATTGCCGGTCGCAATGGAAGCGGTGATCCAGTTGCTGAAAGTGGGACTGGTTTATTCTGCCATGAAAGCCATCCACTGGAACCGGCTGAATATGATTCTTGAGTGCTGGGGAAAATATTCTTATGCAGTCTATCTGCTGCATATGCCGGTCGCCGGCGCTGTCTATCATTTCGATCCTACCGGATGGCTGTATCCATTTCGCGGAATTGTCTGCGTAGTAATCACATTGCTTGGCATCCGCATCCTGCAATGGTTCGCAAAACACGGGAAGACCAGTCTCCTGTCCCTGTTTGCCATTCCCGTGGACTAATGTCTCAGCGCCGCTCCTTTTCTTCCACATGTCCGGATCAGTTGGAAAAGGCGGTAAGATGGAGGCACCACGGAGACGGGAAAGGGACATGGCATAAAGATGAAAGAAACAGTATTCAGCGCCGTATGGGCTTTACTGTGGTGCGGCATATTCGCATTTTCAATGCACCGGGATCGCAGCCGTTATCGTAATATCATCCTTCTTCTGCTTGCGGCAGGTTCCGTGTTCGTTCTTCTTCTTTCCATATTCGGGCAGGCGGTCGGTATTGTGATGATGGTGCTCGCCTTTCTGTTTCTGCTTGCCTTTCTGATTCTTCCAACCTTTCTGATTCATAACGGTTTTGTGATGATGCGCAAGGAAGGAAAGAGCCTTGCCAATCTGCTGTCGCTGCTTCTGGGGCTGGTATTGCTGGCAGGAGAAGTGGCACTGGTCATGTGGTTTACCGGTATCTACAGCGACCGGATGAACGTGCTGGCCAATCTTTCGCCGTTTCTTCTGTTTCTGATCGTGACGTGGATCTATGTGTCGCTGACGTTTCTGTCATTTCTTTTTTACTGCCTGTTTCTGCAGATCATTCCGGTGAAGCGCGACTTTGACTACGTCATTATTCATGGCTCCGGCATCCGGAACGACGGGACGGTGACGAAGCTTCTGGCGGACCGCTGTGACAAGGCGATAGAAATCTACCGCCGCGATCCTACGCCGCCGTATCTGATTCCTTCTGGCGGACAGGGCAAAGACGAGGTGTGCAGCGAGGCCGAGGCGATGAAACGCTATCTGCTGGAAAAGGGAATTCCTGCTGATCATATCCTGATGGAGGATCAATCCACGACGACGATGGAAAACATCCGCAACAGCAAAGCCATCATTGACGCAAGAGAGGGTAGAAAACACACAGCCCTTGTCACAAGCAACTATCACGTCTACCGTGCCATGCGCTATGCCCGGACGGCGCAGCTGAAAGCGGTAGGCATCGGTTCACGGACCGCTTCCTATTATTTTCCCAGCGCCCTGATCCGCGAATTCATTGCGGTTCACAGAGAAAAGAAACATTTGATCATCTATCTGCTTGGATATCTTTTGATGCTTGTGCCGGTACTGCTGATTGTCATCACAGGTTCCTAGGTCCGATTCATCTGTGACAGAAGGAGAACCTTATGGAATTCATTGTGAAGACATTTGACGAGTTAACGACGACGGAGCTGTATGAGATTCTGCAGGTCAGATCCGCAGTCTTTGTCGTTGAACAGAAATGCCCATACCAGGATATCGATGAACTCGATTACCGCAGCATACATATGTACTTTCGTGATGGCAATGACATTGCCGCATATCTTCGCGCTTTTTACAAGGAGCCGGATGTTGTGCAGATCGGCCGCGTCCTGACAATGAAAAGAGGTGCCGGCCTTGGCGGAAAGATTCTTCATCGGTCACTGCTGGAAATTGAAGATCATATGCCGTGCCGGAAGATTTACCTGGAAGCGCAGAGCTATGCGACCGGCTTCTACGGGCGCGAAGGGTTTCAGATCACGTCCGACGAGTTTCTGGAAGACGGCATTCCGCACCGGCAGATGGAGCTGATTCTTCCTTCGAAGCAATCTCATTGACGAATATCTGATATATCTCTATAGTTGTAGTCGTAGCCGCTACAACGGAAAGGAGAAAATGCAGTTTTCCAGCCGATTGAACCTTGCCTCGCATATCCTGCTGTATTTGGCAGAATATCAGGACAGGCAGAAAGTGACATCCGAAGTTCTTTCCGCAACCACAGGCGTCAATGCCGTCAACATACGCAAGACACTGTGCCTGCTCAAGGCTGCGGATCTGATTGAAGTGCGTCCCGGTGTCGGAGGAACCTATCTCACGCGTAAGCCGGCGGACATCACGCTGGCGGATATTTTCGATGCGGTCGAGAACAAGGATGAACGACTGTTCCCGATGCATGGCAATCCGAATCAGAACTGTCCCGTCGGAAGATCGATCTATGGCGTCATGGATGCACGGATCAGGATCCTTGAACATTTGATGCACGACGAAATGGAACACATGACGCTGCAGCAGATGCAGGACGACATGCACCGGCAGCTTCAACAGGAAAATCTGCACAGCCCCAAGGAGAAACAAAATGGAAGCGATTGAAAAAGTATGCAGTTTTCTGACGGACGCAGGAACCTATTATCTTGCCACGATGGAAGGGGATCAGCCCCGCGTCCGTCCCTTCGGCACTGCCCATATCTTTGAAAACAAACTGTACATTCAAACCGGCAAAGGAAAAGACGTATACCGTCAGATGATTGCCAATGGAAAAGTGGAAATCTGCGCCATGTACAAAGGCGAATGGATCCGTGTCTGCGGGAAGGTTGTTGCGGATGAATGCGTTGAGGCAGAGGAATCCATGCTGGATGCCTATCCTGATCTTCGCAAGATGTACACCACAGGTGCCGATGGCAACACGGCAGTTTTCTATTTCGAACACGGAACGGCAACGATCAGCTCATTTACCCATGAGCCGGAAGTGCTGAAATTTTAAGGAGAATATGAAATATGACAATCAGAGAACGACTGAACGGGAAGAAGATGGATGTCAATTATGAGACAGGCTATCACTTCCAGATTGAATTTCTGAACGACAGCACCATTCGCTGGTATGCCCTGTCCAAGACCGCGGAAGGGGCACCGAAGCAGGAAGAGGAACCGGTTTCTTCCATGGAGATTTCGGAAGGCGTCTATTTTCTGAACTGGATTGAAGAGTCCGGAATCGTTGTTTCACAGATCGACGATTTCAACCGGGGGAAGGTATTTGCCTTCATGACCTGGCCCGATGAAAACGGCCGCGGCAAGCGTGCGCAGCTGCTTCACAAGGGCGTTCTCACGGTTGTTGACTGAGCAGAACGGAGAATTGAATGATGCGTACACCGGTTATTTTCTCTGGCCACGGCAGCCCGATGATTGCCCTGGAACACAATGAAATTACTTCCGGCATGGAAGCAGTCGGCAGGCATGTGATCGACACGTATGGAAAGCCGAAGGCAATTCTTGCCGTTTCCGCCCACTGGTACACGAGAGGTACCTTCACACAGAGCGCAGCCCATCCCAGTCAGATTTATGACATGTATGGCTTTCCGGAAGAACTGTACCGGGTCAAGTATCCTGTCAGTGGAAACCGTGAGCTGACGGATCAGATCGTCTCTCTTCTTGGTAGTCAGGTTTCGATTGATGATTCCTGGGGCATTGATCACGGGACCTGGACCGTTCTTGTCCACATGTTTCCAAAGGCGGACATCCCCGTCGTCCAGCTTTCTGTCGACGGCACCCTGACGCCAGAGCAGTGCTTTGAAACGGGAAAGAAACTGGCGTCCCTGCGGGACGAAGGATATCTGATCTTCGGCAGCGGTAACATTGTACATAATCTGCGCCGCGTCGAATGGGATAATCCGGATGGAACGGAAATGACGCATGCCTTTAATGACTACATCATCAACGCCGTAACAGCAAAGCAGAACGAAAAGGTCATTCACTATACCGAAGGACCGGAAGCATCCTATGCCGTCCCGACGCCGGATCACTATCTTCCGCTGGTTTACTGCCTTGGTGCAGCAGGGGATGACAGCGTCCGGGTGTTCAACAACGTCTGCAACCTGGGATCCATGGCAATGACCGGATTCCTGTGGAGCAGTGAAAAATAACTTTGATCTTCAGGCAGACAGGAATATTCCCGTCTGCATTTTTTATAGATCCAGGTGCAGCTGCAGGTTGATCCAGGACTTCTGCAGCGCATCATGAACACGGTCTTCCGGTTGCAGATGACCGATCAGAAGAGGCGACGACGGATCGTGCTGTGCCATTGTGCGGCGCACTGCCGCCTCACTTTCGTTGGCATAGCAATAGCGGCATCCATGTCCGCAGGAATTATAGGCACCGATATCACTGCCGATGAGACACGTGCAGCCCGGGCGGATCGAAGCCTTGGAAGAAGGAACGGAAAGATCGATATTCAGCGCATGTTCCAGGACGGCCTTCGACATACAGCCGGAACAGTCGAAGCCAAAGCGGGCAAGATCCGTTCCTTCCAGGCACGTATACGGACGAATGCCATGGTTCTGACAGGATCTGGCGAATGCTTCGCCGATCATGAGACGTTCTTGTTCGGACGCCTCTTTTCCTTCCGGAAAATTCCGCTTTGTTTTCTCATAGAGATCAAGGAAGCTGATGACTGCCATGTGCGTCGAACCCTCCAGCAGCGTGCAAAGACGCTCAAAGGCACGGATATGTTTCTCGATCGGATAGGTTTCATTAATGAACACTGGATCATAGCGCAGTGCCGTATGATCTGCTCCGACAATCCCGGACAGCTTCCGGAATCCTTCAACGATACGGCGCTTGTCAGGAAGACGGGGCTCGATGTCCTTTCCATACGGCGTGATCGTTACAAACCAGAACATGCGGTACGCCGAAAGTTCACTGAGATGATCGAGCATCGGGAGAGGATTCTTCGTACAGAAAGCGATCGCATCTACAACCGACGGATTAATCAAATAGCGTGTCACAAGATGAGGATCATAGGGGCTGCGCACCAGGACAAACCCCTCCCGTACACGCTGAAGAAACCAGTCGCTGTAGAAGGCGGGGATATCTGTTCTTTGTCCGGTATTCAGTATCATAAGTCCTCTCATCATACCTTTGAAATTTAGAAAGCGTAAGGGATCTGGATCATATGACAGTGGAAGATAAGGGCAGAGTGATATGATTGATGCGGTAATTCAACGTACAGCTGTACAATGCTGGAGGTTCTTATGACAAAGGAAGTTTTCTTTGGTCTGATGATTCCGTTTCTTGGAACATCTCTCGGGGCTGCATGTGTATATATTCTGAAAGAAAATGTGTCTGAAAAAGTGGAGCGGATGTTAACGGGTTTTGCGGCCGGTGTCATGGTCGCTGCCTCCATCTGGAGCCTTCTGATTCCGGCTCTGGAAGAAGCGGCGAATCTCGGCCGTCTTTCGTTTATGCCGGCAGCGATCGGTTTCTGGCTCGGCATTCTGTTTCTGCTGGCAATTGATCATCTGACGCCCCATCTGCATGTACATGAAACGGCTCCGGAAGGTCCGCACAGCTCTCTGAAAAATCAGACGCTGATGATGCTGGCGGTAACGATTCACAACATTCCTGAAGGGATGGCGGTCGGCGTCGTTTATGCTGCATTTCTGTATTCTGTTACCGGTATGAGTGCGTCGGGTGCTCTGGCCCTGTCACTTGGCATTGCAATTCAGAATTTCCCGGAAGGTGCCATCATTGCGATGCCGATGTATGGCGAAGGCCACAGCAAAAACAAGTCGTTTCTCTATGGCGTACTGTCCGGTGCCGTGGAGCCGGTTGCGGGCTTTCTGACGATTCTATTTTCGAAGCATGTCGTTCCGCTGATGCCGTATCTTCTGAGCTTTGCGGCCGGAGCGATGCTGTATGTCGTGGTGGAGGAGCTGGTTCCGGAAATGTCACAGGGTGAACATTCCCATGCCGGTGTACTTGCCTTTGCAGCCGGCTTCTGCATCATGATGATTCTGGATGTGGCGCTGGGCTGAACCGGAAAAAATAACATTCGCATTTGATCATCTGGAGCATTCCTGTTTACTTCTTTCTTCAGTTAGATAAAATTAACTTAGAAATAGTTAGAAAAACCTAACTGGCACATGAAAGGAGCAACTTCTATGATCAACCTTACTGGTATTTCTGTTTCGGATCTGGCTGCTCTGGCACTGACATTCGCAGCTATCATCGCTTTAGGAAGGCTGAAGAAATATCTGATCCGGATCGCTGAATCCCAGGATAAGAACCGGATCAATCCCCAAGGCGCCTGAGACCGAAGAAAAATGCAGCAGAGGTGGCTTTGCTGCATTTTTTTATGCCGTTGAGTCTTTACGCTTATGGAAAAATTCATCGATCCGCTTCCGCAGCAGTTCCTTAAGATAGGCGTACTGTGCCGGGCACTTCCTGTGCAGCGTATGATAGAGAAGAAAAAATGAGAGGGCAACAACTCCGATCAGCAGTCCCATTGCGGGCCAGAACATGCCGGAATCCGGAGAAAAGACATTTTCGCCGATGATCGTGATCGCTGCCATTGCGGGCCCGGTTCCGGCAAGCGTGCCCAGGGCGAGAAAATGCCACGGAATCCCCTGATTCCCCAGATACATCGAAATCGGATCATAGGCGAGATGCGTCGCGCGCAGGGCAAATGTATAGAGGAAGGGATTGTCCATCTTCAGATTGTGAATCACTTCAGCGGTCTGCGGGTCCATGTGCTGATCGAGGGTGCCGGAGTCGCTTCTTTTTCCGATGAGCCACGGGACCGTTGCCGCAACAACCAGGCCCGCCGCGTTGACGACAATTGCCGCCGACTGCGGGAATATATCAGCACTCAGCAGGTATAATAGAGGCAGAGGGAAAAAGACGGTCAGCGACTTCAGCGCATAAAACACAAGCACTGTAAAGACAGCCGGAACGATACGCTCCGGTGCAGCTTCCACAAGATCCTCCAGATCGATGCCGCTGCGCCGGTAGAAGACATAAAGCACCACCAGCAGAACGACATAGACAATGCCAAACCATTCTCTTCGTTTCATACCTCGTGATTATAGTGATTGTGAATGAGAATTCCAGATACAGAGGAGGCTCTTTGCATGGATAGAACATTTACCAGCGGCATGATTGTGCAGCATTTCAAGCGGCAGTTCAATTCGGAAGGGAACACCTATCTTTACCGCATCGTCGGCATCGCCCAGCATACGGAAACGGGGGAGCAGCTGATGGTGTATCAGGCACTGTACGGAGACAGGAAACTGTATGCCCGTCCGCTTGCGATGTTCATGAGCGAAGTGGACCATGACAAGTATCCGCTTGCGCAGCAGAACTGGCGTTTTGAACCGTATGAAGGAGAGCTCGTTGATGAAAAGAATAAATAGAATTGTTCCTCTTGTCTTTGCGGCAATGATTCTGGCCGGCTGTGGAAGTTCTTCTTCCGCCAGCTATGCTCTGGCCGAGTCCGACGGTATCGCAGCAGGTGATTCGTATGCGGTGAGCGGCAGTGTGAACGAGGCGGATTCTGCATCTTCATCCTCCGGTACTTCGACAGAAATCACCGGTGACAAGCTTGTCTACACCGGATCGATGACGATCGAGACGCTGAACTATGAAGATACCGTGACGGCAGTCAATGACCATATCAAGGCCTGCAGCGGCATCCTGGAACATCAGGAATCGTATGACAGCGATACCGGCTGGTATGAAAACAACGGTGTGCGCACCGGGATGCGCAGTATGAGTCTGACCGTACGCATTCCGACCGGGAGCTTTGATGCCTTCCTCAATGATCTGGAAGGGGACGGCCGCGTGACGTACCGCAGCAGCGACGTAGAGAACATCACGAAGCAGTACAACGACAACTCGGCCGAGATCGAAGCTCTTGAAAAGCAGCAGAGTCGTCTGCTTGAAATGATGGATCAGGCGGAAACCATTGAAGACATGGTTGCCATTGAACAGCGGCTCAGCGAAGTGGAAACGGAACTGAACCAGAAGAAGAGCGAACAGAGCTCGATGGATACCGATATCGAATACTCTACGGTCTATGTCACGATTCAGGAAGTAACGCGCTACCGCTCCGGAACGGGAAAGGATATTTCCGATTTCGCAGCCCGTCTGAAGGAAGCCTTCAGCTCTGTCGGCGTCACGTTTGTGTGGCTGCTGCAGGAAGCAGTGCTGCTGCTTGTGAATCTGATTCCGTATGCGGCAGTCATTGCGCTGATTGTTCTGGTGATCCGGCTGATTGAGAAGCTGAGCGGGAAGAAGATCCGTTTCTTCCACCGCAAGTCACAGCCAAAGAATCCATCCGATCAGAAATGAAGCAGTATTGATCAAAGATCAGGCCAGCGGTAATACCGCTGGTTTTCTAAGGCTTTCTTTTGCAAAATGATTCACAAACTTCGTGACACGATGCTGGGTATTTGTTATAATCCCAACTAGTGAAATAGAGCACAAAGTTCTGCTTTTAATTCCAAAAGTGGAAACGTGAAAAGGAGATTTAGTTTCCGAATCCGGCGATTACGGTTTCAACGAGACCGTTTCGACATAGCAACGAATCAAAGAAGGAAAAAGGGGGAGTGGATTTTATGGACAAGAACACACGCATCTGCATCGTCGGCGGGGGACCGGCCGGCACATCAATGGCCATGTACCTCGAAAAGCACGGGTACAACAATTACGTCATTTACGAGAAGAGCGGCCGCGTCGGCGGAAAAGCATTTTCACCGCTGATGGAAGTGAAAACCAAAGACGGTAAGACGGAACAGCGGACGATTGAAATGGGTGCTGTCATGGGCTGCGGAACCTACTTTGCGGTTCATGAATGTGAAGAGTTCGGCGGAACGAGCCACGAAGACGGGCCGGAAATGGGACGCCGCTTTACCAACGTCGACGGTACGCCGCTGAAGACTTCGAAGCTCGCTATGCTCAAGAAACTGATGAAGCTGAATAAGCTCACCAAGATTCTGAACACGAAGTATGTGGGCTATGACGTCAATGGTCACCGTGGCGTTGCGCAGGGACGCTATGAGGGTCAGTGCCCGTCGCCGGACAAGAAGCTTGCACATATCGAAGGTGAAAACCCGAATCTGAAGGATCTTTCGATGCCGTTTTCCGAATTCCTGAAGCTGAACAAGTGCGAGGATGCGGCCATGGTATGGAAGGGACCGTTCACAGCCTTTGGCTACGGCTATTTTGATGAAATTCCGGCAGCCTATGTTTTGAAGTATCTTGATGCGTTCACGGTTCGTCAGTTTCTTTCGACCGGAAAACTGTGGACATGGAAAAACGGTACACAGTCCATCTGGGAAGGTGTCAACAGCCATCTCAAGCATCCGGCAGTTCTGAATACAGAAGTAACCGGCATTGAGCGTAAAGATGACAAAGTCTATGTCACGCTGAACGGAAAAGATACGGAGGTATTCGATAAGCTGATCATCTGCACGCCGCTGGAGATGTTCCTGAAGTATGGTGATCCGACGGAGGATGAGACGAAGCTGTTCTCGAAGATTGTTTCCAAGGAATACTTTACGATGGCAGTGCGTACAGAAGATGCCAAGTCGCCGGATATTTCTTACTACTATTTCGATAATATGACGCCGGAAACACTCGGTCATCTGATGGTTTTCTATCATCGCTGGCCGGATTGCGGTCCGCAGCCGTTAGTTACCTTCACGCTTCGCAATCATGAGAAGCGGGAAGATGTTCCGTTTGAAATTGCACGCGATACGACACTGAAGGATATGGAGATTTCGGGTCTTCCGGTTGTGAAAACGGAGCGTATCGATGACTGGTACTATTTCCCGCATGTTTCCAGCAAGGATTATGCGGATGGCTGGTACGACAAGGTTGAAGCGATGCAGGGTCAGAAAAATACCTTCTATGCCGGGGAGGTTATGTCCTTCGGCGACATGGAGGAAACGGCAGAATACAGCCGCGATATCGTCAGCCGCTTCTTCGCTGATTAATCAGAGTGATCAAACTGGCAGTAACCGGGATGGAATACCCGTCCCGGCTTTGACCGTATATAGGAAAGGATAGAAAACATGCCTGAACAGTTTAAAAAGCCGCGCTCCATCTACCAGAATGAAAAAGAGCGCAACAAAGCATTCGCAAAGCTTGGCCGTAAAATTACGGATGTTGTTCCGCATAAGATTACCGGCATTAAGACGGATGATCCGGAATACTGGGGTCTGCGCGAAGTATTGAATGATGAGCAGGTTGCCCTGGCCAACCGCATGAAGCTGCGTAAGTTCTATACCTTTGAAGAGATGATGAAGCTGGCACCGGATATTGAGCCGGCGCACCTGCAGGAACTGTTGGACCAGATGAGCTGGATCGGTATTCTGGAGTACGATTACAGCGACTGCTATGACCATAATCACCCGCTTCCGGACAAGCCCCATACCAAGCGCTGGCGCGTATCCTATTTTGTGCCTGGATCGGCGGAACTCTTCAACTCGAGCAAGGATCGTGTTGATAAGAATCCCGCGGTTGCTAACTTCTTTGAGCGGATGACATTTGTTCCGCTGGCTGGTATTACGCAGATGATTCCTCCGGGAGGAGATGGCGTTGGCATGCATGTCATTCCGGTAGAAAAGGAAGTGAACTTTAATAATGAGTCCGTGGATCTGGAGCATATCTCTTATTGGCTGAAGAAATATGAGGGTCATCTTTCTGCCGGAATCTGTTCCTGCCGTTATTCCCGCTCGATGCTGGGCGAAGGCTGCGGCGATGATCCGGATGACTGGTGCATTCAGGTTGGCGACATGGCGGATTACGCCGTCGAAACCGGCCGCGCCCATTATGTTACGACGGAAGAGGCGCTGGATATTCTGCAGAAAGCAGAGGATAACGGCTTCGTTCACCAGATTACCAATATCGAT